>NZ_JBWAVA010000005.1:0-386207 GCF_056121505.1 Paenibacillus sp. LS-5
AGCTTCAAGCTTTATCTCATATGAATACGTTGTGAACTTTTGTCCTTTTTTCACCATAAAAATGCACCCCTTAGATTCATCGGATAAACCAGGGGTTTATTCCAATGTCTATTCTAAGGGGTGCACTTCAAAACGGATCGGGGGTTTTTCTTGCTTCTTCCTGCTACACAACCCTATCTTTATCAGTTGAATTTGAAGTCCTACTAAAGTGGGTAAGTAACGGAGGAGAAGTTTGGAACTGGAGGAGCGGCAGCGGCAGCCTTTATATTTGGATTTCTACCGCGTCCAGCGGTTTCAATCCAGAAATCCAAATATAACAGCGGCCGGAAGTCCAAACATTCTCCGCAGTTACGTTCCATCCGCGTTAGTATATTTTCAGTTCGGCTTATCTAGATCTTTAAACGATATACCGCCTTATTCTCCAGCCCCCGGATAAAAGGCGTCCACTCCTCCGTCTCAGGTGTCGTATCCAGCGCGTCTTCCACCATCTGCAGCTTCGCATCCATAGCATCGATATGATGAAGAGCTACAGCCTCTGCCGTCTGCGGCTGAACCGGGCTTCCCCACTCACCCAAGTTATGATGGGATAATACCAGATGCTGCAGGCCGAGCACTTTTTCGGATTCCAGATCAATACCGGAGCGGATCGCCGCCTCGGTAATCCAATTGGACGCCATAGAGATATGCCCGATCAGCTTGCCCTGAACACTGTAATCCGACACAATCCCGAACTGTGAGATCATTTCCTCGGGCTTGGCGATATCATGCAGAATAATTCCTGCCTTCATCAGATCGGGATTCAGGAACGGGCGCTGCTTGCAGAGAAACTCACCGATTTCCAGCATCCGTACCATATGATAAGCAAGTCCGGCGAAATAAGCGTGATGATGGGTTTTGGCCGCCGGATAATGCATTAATTTCTCTTCCACTTTGCCCACACAAAACGATACAATCGTCGCGATCTCCGGGTCAGTGATGCTCGCCATCACTCCCTTAATGGTATGGATCAGATCCACCGGGCGGATAGGTGCAGACCTTATAAAATCAGTGAGTGAAACATTGTCGGAATCATTAGCAAGCCTGATCTTGGTTACTTTAACCTGAAGCTTCTCGCGATAAGTATGTGCAACCCCGCGTACCTTCACCAGTGCCATCGGGAAAAAGGTTTCTTTATCTGTTGTGCTTACATCCCAGAATTTCGCCGAGATTTGACCACTGGAATCGCCCAGAACAATATCAAAATAATCCTTTGGAGGAGTACCGTTTGTTTGTTTGATTGCCAGCTCCCGTAATAGATAAAAGCCGACAAATTCATCCTGCGGAGATAGCTGTTTAATAAGTGTCATGTTGGAGCCTCCCATTACTAACAGGACCTAAGCCTGTTGTGTATATTAAACTTTAGACATTCATCTCCGAAATCCCTCTAATTACTATACGATTCCCAAATGAATTTATGCTCTCGTCCCACTACATGCCGTTCTTACCCATATCTTAAAGATTCGAAAAAGGGATGAAGGAATGAGCCAAAAAAAGAGGTTGTCCCGGGCCATTTGCATGACCATGAACAACCTCTTTGAGAAGATAGCAGAAATTATTTACCTGCGGTTTCCAGTGCAGCTTTGATAGCTTCTACCACTTTTGTGGAAACTGCCTTTTCAGCATCATTATTGCCGAATGCCGCTGCACGGTATCCGTACTTGTGGAGGCCGTAGCCGCTCGAAGTATTTTCGATCTCAGCCTTCACAGCTTTTTCAGCGTCAGTCAATTGCATGTAAGGCTTAACTTTACCCGCAGCGTCCAGGTAGTACACCAGCATACTTACTGGAACGCCGTATTTCACATTCACCATTACATTTACGGTCTTGTCGGTACTTACTCCAATGAAAGTTCCGTTAAAGTAAGCCGCTTTGTTAGCTTCAGTAACTTCAGCTTTGCCATACGCTCTGTCAACCGCAGCCTTCATTGCATTGCTGCTGCTGGTTGCGCCAGATACCGCATCCACTTGCTGAGCGCCTTCTCTGTTGCCTGCGGCAAGGAAGCCGGCTGTCAGCTGCGGAAGAGCTTTTTGCACTTCAGCATAAGCGTTTTTACCCAGGTCTACCATATTCATGCCTACACGGGTAAGCGTTACGTTTACGATTTTACCATTACGCAGAGTAACATCAGCTCTGTTTGTTCCTTTGTCATAAGCGTCACCATAGGCGGTGAAGGTACCGTCTTTATAGGTTCCTTGTTCTTTGGAAGCATTGGTCAGTGCATCGGTCAATGCTGCTCTTGCTGCTGCCGACAAGGCTTCTTGGCCTGTAACGTCAGGTGCTTGTACACCTTGGGCAAGCAGTCCTGAAGTCAATTGTTCAACCAAAGTCTTTTGTTCTGGAGTCAGCTTGTCGTCAGCAATCAATTTGCCATCGGTTCCGAACAAGCTCAGTTTAATGCCCGTTACCTGGTCTGCGGCTACATCAACAAGCAATAGAACTTTAGATGTATTGTCCACACCGGCAAATTTGCCGTCAAAATACTGGCCGGCTGTTGGAACTTTCAGTGCCTTTTCAAACGCTCTTTCTACAGCCTGATTCCAGCCGTGGCTGCTTTCAGTAGCACCGGAAATACCGTCTACTTTCTCATCATAATTAGCGATATAAGAACCATTAGCAAGCAATTTTGCAGTCATTGGTGCATTGGCTTTTACCACTTCGGCATAGGCAGTTGCGCCTCTGTCGATCAGGTTAGTGCCCAGTCTGTACAGTTTCACGTCTACCAGCTTGCCGTTGCGGATAATAATATCTGCTCTTTCTACGCCCACACTTCTTGCAGTACCGTAGGAAGAATAGAATCCGTCAATGTAAGCGGAAGTATTGTTAATAGTAGCGTTTTGTTCTGCATCCCAGAAAGCTTTGATAGCCGCTTTGGATTCTGCTTCGTATCCGGCAACCGGCTGAGCGGAAGAACCGTTAGCGAGCAGTACTGGTGTGATGGCTGCAATCGCAGCAGTTTGTTCTGCAGTATACGTCTTCTCATCTACGAAACTTCCGTTTGCATTCAAAGGGTACAGCTTAACAGCAGTAAGCTTGTTCTCATCGTAGCTGGCGAATACAGCGTATTTGCCCTCTGGATCTACCCCCATATGATCACCGGCAAAATAAGTAGCATCAGCAGGTTTTACCTTAAGCGATCTTTCAAAAGCTCTGTCTACTGCCAGCTTCCAGCCATTGCTGGAACGGGTTGCGCCGGATACGGCATCGACTCCTGCTGCACTGTCTCTGGTTTGACCAAGCAGTCTGCTTTTCATCAATCCGTAAGCCACCCATACGCCGCTGTAATTGTCGCGTGCATTGACATCGATGATTTTTGGATTGGTTCTCATAAGCTCGATAGCCGTAATCTTGCCATCTTTGATTGTTATTTTTGCGCCTTCAGTGCCTTTGGAGTATGCATTACCATAAGCCACGTACACTCCATCCTGATATACAGCTTGTTTTACTGTTACAGGTGTAGCGGTTGCTACTGGTTTAGCCGTAGCTACTGGTTTAGCCGTAGCTACTGGTTTAGCTGTAGCAACTGGTTTGGCTGTAGCTACCGGTTTAGCAGTGGCTACCGGTTTAACTGTAGCTTTGGCCGTTGCAACAGGCTTTGCCGTTGCCTTTGGCGTTGGTTTGGCTGTTGGTTTAGGTGTAGGCTTAGGTGTTGGTTTGGCCGTTGGCTTTGGCTTGGCCGTTGGCTTGGTTGTTGGCTTTGGCGTTGCAGCCGGTTTGGCTGTAGCTGCCGGTGCTTCTTCCGAGGCCGCTGAAACCGCATCCACCTTCAGATTCAGAGCTGGTGCATTAATCGTGTACGCCAGTGGCGCGAGCAGCAGAGCTGCGGTAACTGTCAAAGAAATTAGCTTTTTCAATGAGTATTCTCCTTTACCATATCCCCAGTAATATGTAACATTTCACAATACAAGCTATACCCTGCTTATCTCTCTTCCGCTCTTATAAAGATCTTCCTTTATCTTCATAAGAGGAGATCCCCCCTCCCGTATGTGCACGACCTATCCTGTGTGTGAAAGGATGCATCCATTTATATGATTTTTGCAAAAGGTGAATTAATTCACATAAAAGGATTGAAGTCTGCAAGCGGTAATTTCTGGCTTGATAATATCAAATTTTTGCTTTAATTCTCTGTATACAAAATCACATACCCTATAAGAAACATCACTATTTCATAAATATCACAAATTGATGCTATTTTTTACTCTCATTTTCTTCCATATGCTCCTTCTTATTATATTCATGTGATTCCTTGTATTGTGTTTCTCATAATGAATGTGATATTTTGGAATGATGCCAACTGGAACGAAGCAGGCTTAACGGATATAAATAAATCAAGCCGCCCATCTGCATAAAAACATGCAAACAGAGCGGCTTTTGAACAAATCCTTTAAGAATAATATGAATGAAAGTTAGACTTATGCAGTCAACTGTTTGTATTTGGAGGTTAATTCCTCGAACCATTGCTTATCCTGTAACGACAGTGCAAAATCGATTAATTCGGCGATTTCCCCCGGCTGAAGTTCCGGTGAATCATTAAAACTAACCTCAGCTCCCGCCATTGCTTCTCCATAAGCACCTTCTGCAAAATCATAAGAAAAGCGGAGCTTGATATCACTCTCCAGAAATTCGTTCCTCAGGAAGTACAGCACCTCGCACATCAGAACCGGCCGGGTGTGGTTGTCAAATACACACTCCATAACCTTGGCCCAGTAGTGCTGGTTGCTTAGATGCAGCTTGTCATTGGTTAACAGATATTGCTCACCTTGAAAGTCATTGACGAACCTCACTTCAAGCGGCTCCATTTTAAAAATCGCAGCAATTTGCTTTCTGGTGATATTCACGATGTCCTGCGTATCCAATCTCATCATTTCATACACCTCGTTCTTCATATTTGGGCTTTCCGTACCTTGTCAGCATGAGAATATAGCAATAATTTTAATTAATTTAAAAGTATTATCGTCTATTTTCTGCAGTTTGTTAATGTTTTTTTATAAAATTCCATAAAAATATGTTTCTTAATGTGATGAAATGGTTAAATTATAGGTTTTGATTACAATATCGTTACTTTTACAGTCCATAGAGACTAAAAATGCTGGTAAAAATCCCTTTGCCGTCCTAAAAAATACAGAGTTCCTTTCGGCGAGAAAAACATGAAAATGGGGTATCCCAGTCAAATTAATGACTGTAGATACCCCAATGGATTGAACTGGCTTTTTAGTGCTATACAAATAAGGAGACGAGTTCTATCCCCTCTTCCGGCGAGATGCGCACCAAGCCTTTATCAGAGATACGCAAAGTCGGGATCACTGCTAACGCAAGCAAGGACAATGTCATGAAGGCATAATTCAGCGTACACCCCGAATCAAAGAGCGCTTTGCTGATCGCTGCAGACTTCGCTGCTGCTACCTCGAAGGGCTCTATGGACATCAGACCCGCAATCGCCAGCGGAAAAAGCGTGATCCCGGCGGTTGTGATGACAGCCACGCCGCCCTGAGCTTCAGCAACCGCCCCCGCTGCTGCGGCCATCAGCCCATCATCATTACCAATCACCAGCACATTGTGGCTGTCATGAGCCACAGTCATGGCAATGGCCGCAGGCTCATGGAAGCCGATTCCTGCTACAACACCAACCGATTTGTTGCCGGTTCCTTTATGGCGTTCGAAAACTGCTATTTTACAAAGGCCGTTCTCCACTTGCAGTATTCCTTCTTCTACGGGCAGCTTCAGGATAAGCTCCTCCGTCTCCACATGATTCTCAATCACCCGGATTACCCGTGTTGACAGACTGCCTGATTCCATGGGCGCGCGGATCACAAAATCTTCCGCCACCGGGAGCCGCGGCAAATGAACCGAAGTGAGTACCTCATCAGGATATGTATACGTCTCAAGGGGAGCAGTCATCATCCCATTCTCAGCCACCACCACACCTGCCGCTATAGTCATCACTACGTGAACATCCGCCAGATTCCCGTCCAACATGATCATATCGGCACAGGATCCGGGTGTAATCGAGCCGATATCACGGGCAACGCCAAAGCGCTCAGCGGTGTTGATGGTCGCCATTTGAAAGGCAGTCACCGGCTTTACCCCTTGCGAGATGGCATGACGCACCACAAAATCCATATGACCTTCGTCACGCAAGGATTCCGAGCTGCGGTCATCGGTCACGAGCAGCATCCGGCGCGGGTCCAGTCCATGCTCCGTGTGCGCGGTGATTGTCTTCGCCACATCATGCCAGGCGGAGCCGCGGCGCATTTTGGCATACATGCCCAGGCGGACGCGCTCGATCACATCCTCGGCTGTGACACACTCATGATCGCCGGTTACGCCAGCAGCCGCATACACGGGCAGCCTCCAATCACTGGACGGCCAGGTGAAATGCCCATCCACCACCCGTTCGGCACGTAAGGTTGCCTGAATTTCTCCGAGCATTCTTGCATCTCCGTAGACCACACCGGGAAAATTCATCACTTCGCCCAGTGCAATCACATCGTCGCCCCAGGTATAGGCTTCCGCTACCTCATCCGGCCCTATGGAAGCGCCGGTCGTCTCAAATTCCGCACCTGCCGAAGGTACGCAGGAGGCCACCTGCATGTAGGCAGCCAGCGGTGTTCCCCGCATCTCCTCCAGCATCAGCTGTATGCCCTTAAGTCCGAATACGTTGGCAATCTCATGCGCGTCGAAGAATCCTCCGGTAGTGCCAAGCGGCAGCACAGCACGGGCGAATTCCGTCACAGTCAGCTGTGTACTCTCAATATGGCAGTGTCCATCCAGCAGACCCGGAGCCAGGTATCTCCCGTCCGCTTCAATGACCCGCGTCCCTTCACCGATCATATGTGAGACATCTTTGCCAACATAAGCGATGCGTCCACCCTGAACGGCGACAGACATTCCCTCCAGAATCTCCCCGGAACATACATTGACCAGCTTGCTGCCCGTAATTACCAGTGTAGCCGGCAGATCCCCTCGCGCGGTAGCCACAAGCTCCGGGACACAATCCGCAAGCGGTTTTCTTTTAAAGGACATTCATTATTCTCCTCCCGTTCATTCCATCTTTGCCTCATATACATCGAGTGCCGCCTGAACGCCAAGCCCGCAAGGCACCGCATATCCATGCCGTATAAGAGCCGCCTCCAGCGCCCCCAACACACGCAGCACATTATTCTCGCGGCAGCTGAAGCCCATAGTGCCAATGCGCCAGATCAGCCCTTTTAACGGACCGAAAGAGCTGGCAATCTCAATGCCAAAGCGGCTAAGCAGCATATCCCGCACCGACTCGCCATTCACCCCTTCCGGAATGCATACACAGGTCACTACCGTCAGCTTACTCTCCGGGTCTCCATACAGCTTGAGGCCCATCGCCATAAGTCCAGCGACCAGAGCCTTTTCGTGTAAGGCATGCCGGACATGCCTATTCTGAAGGCCTTCTTCCAGCACGAGCCGCAGGCCTTCCCGCAAGGCATAGAGCATGGAGGTCATCTCCGTATGATGATTCAGCCTCTGTTCACTCCAGTAATCCTGCAGCATGCTCAGATCGAAATAATTACTGCGGATCACAGGCAGTTCACTGCTCTGAATCCCACCTGTGCGCAGACCGCGTTCAACCTGTTTGCGCTTCATAAGCTTGGCTTCGGCGCGCGCATTATACGTCACCGGCGCCATGCCTGAAGGAATGGACAGACATTTTTGGGTACCGCCGATAACGGCATCCAGCATCCAAGCATCCGTCTCCACCGGCACCCCGCCGATAGTCGCCACAGCATCCACAATCAGCAGCGCGTCATGCTCGCGGCAAGCCCGCCCAATCTCCGCCAGCGGCTGTACCTGCCCTGTCGAGGTCTCGCCATGAACCATGGCAACCACATCAGGTTTGAAGTCCCTAATCGCAGCGATGACCTCATCTGGTGTGAACACACTTCCCCAGGTTTTCTCTATAGTGAATACCTCGGCACCGCAGCGTTCAGCAATCTCATGCAGCAGATGGCCAAACCGCCCGTAGATAGGAATCAGCACCCGGTCGCCCGGGGCAATCAGACTAACCATTACCGCTTCAATCCCGGAGCGGGAGGTACCGTCTACAGGATAAGCCCACTTATTCTCTGTTGCAAACAGCTCACGCAGCATTCCCATTGTCTCATTCATAATATCAGTAAATTCGGGATCGAACTGTCCGAGTACCGGAAAAGACATCGCCCGCAGCACACGCGGATCGACCTCTACCGGACCAGGGGTCATAATACACCGCAGGGACGGCGACAAATCTTCGTACCGCTTCATGATCATCTCTCCCTCTATAGATTCAGCTCTCCTCGTAGGCAAGCTTATATAATAAAGCGATCAGAACATCCAGCCCAGTCGCCAGCTCCTCCGGGGAAGAATACTCCTCCGGAGAATGGCTGATCCCCGCCCGACTAGGAACAAAAATCATGGCTGTCGGACACCTTGGCGCGAACAGCTGGGCATCATGCCCCGCTCCGCTCACCATACTGCGGAAGCTCCTCCCCTGCTCCTGGCAGATGTGTTCAAGGGCTTCGCAGAGTGTCTGGTTCATGAGCGCGGGGGAGGTTGCCAATGTCTGCACCAGCTCAAGCTCAAGGCCGCGCCGGGCTGCAATCTCTCTGAACTCCGTCATGAGCCGGGAGCAGAAGCGCTCCAGCTGCTCTGCCTCGCTATGACGGATATCCAGCGTGAACTCTACTTCGCCTGGAATTACATTCGATGTCCCCGGAAGGACTTCAAGCCTTCCGGTGGTGGCAACCAGCGGTTCTCCCGCTTCTGCAGCGAATCGTTCCATTACAGTCAGCATCTCCGCTGTACCGGCCAGCGCATCGCGGCGTAGCCTCATCGGCGTTGTTCCGGCATGATTGGCGGTTCCAGATACCTTGGCCGTGAAACGTCTTTGGCCCACAATCGCCTGCACCACCCCAATGTGCTGCGCGGAGTGTTCCAGAATAATTCCCTGCTCGATATGCAGCTCGACATACATCCCGATATCATCTCTATAGGAAGAATTCACACAGTGGTCAACGTGATCATCACGTTCTGGCCGCTCCCCCTGGTTTGGCAAGCCGTAGCCGCAGGCCTCCATCGCCGCCATGAGTGTAATCCCCTCCGGATCAGAGATGGATTCTGACACGCTTCCGTTATATAGGCCAGTCACATTTCCGGAACCCCAGAACGTCAGCGGAAAACGGCTTCCCTCCTCCTCACAGAACGCAGCAACCTCCAGCGTCCGCAGCGGCGGCCCGAAAGTCTCCGCCAGATAATGGAGCGCGGTGACCGCAGCCGCCACTCCATAGACTCCGTCATATTGGCCGCCGTTCACTACAGTGTCGATATGTGAGCCGGTCAGGATTACTTTATCGGTATGGCTGGATCCGCTCAGCCGTCCAAAGACATTGCCTACGGGATCGGTGTGAACCTCCAGCCCGAGCGCAGCCATTTTTTCCTGCAAAAAATGCTGGGCCCCGCTCCACTCCGGTGTATATAGCAGGCGGGTAACTCCCGGTCCCGGAGCGCTGAATGCCGCCAGTTCCTTCAGAAGCACCATCATATTCCCGGCTGGTGCGCGCAGGGACGGCCCCTTCATACAGCCGGCTGCCCCTTATGGATCTGCAGCCACTCTCCTCCGTCCGCCGACATCACACCTTGTTCAGCGGTATACACCACGTTCCCCCGGACGATTGTAGCCGTGACCTTGCAGGATAAGGTCATTCCGGTATACGGGCTGTGCTGGTGCCGATAGAGCAGATCCTCCGCAGCCAGTGTGTAATCAGCGTTGGGGTTCAGCAGCACCAGATCTGCATCCAGCCCCATGGCGATGGAGCCTTTGCGGTGATCCAGTCCGAACCGCCGAGCAGGTCTCTCCGACAATAAAGCTGAGACTTGAGTGACTGGCAAGCCGCGTACATGCACGCCTGCATGGAACATCAGCTCCAGGCTACTCTGGGCACCCGAAATCCCGCCCCAGGCTTCAAAAAACGTCAGCTCAGGATTCAGCTTAAGCTCAGGCGGACAAGGCGAATGGTCTGAAGCGATCAGGTCGATTTTATCCTCAGCCAGCACCTTCCACAGCTTCTCCTGCTCTTCCGGGCTGCGGAGGGGCGGAGCGCACTTGGCTACAGGCCCCAGCTGTTCCATGCTATCTTCATTAAGCAACAGATAATGCGGACAGGTTTCCGCTGTCACATCCAATCCGCGCAGCTTCGCAGCATGAATCATATCAATCGCAGCTGCCGTGCTGATATGCACGAAATGCAGCCGGCAGCCGGTACGTTCACTGTACAGCAGTGCCCGGGATACCGCCTCAAGCTCCGCTATCGCCGGACGGGAAGCAGCGAAATCCCGCGCCCCTGTCTTACCGCTGCGGACGGCATCTGCCGACAGCACAGCCGTAATATCTTCGCTCTCCGCATGCAGGGCAAGAATACCTCCGAGGGCGGCGATTTTTTGCATTCCCAAATATAGTGTCTCGTCATCCACCTCACGGAACCGGCCTTCTCCTTCGCCGCCAGGATTAGAGATAAAAGCCTTGAAGCCAGTCACACCAGCCTCCATCAGATCCTCTAAATCCCCCAGATTTCCAGGAACGAGACCGCCCCACAACACATAATCTACTGCAGAATTTGCAGAAGCAGCCTCCGCCTTAAGCTGAAGCGCAGCCTTATTCACCGTAGGCGGATTGCCGTTCAGCGGCATATCTGCATAGCAGGTACATCCCCCTGCTGCCAATGCTGCAGAACCGGAGCGGAATCCTTCCCAGTGGCCAAACGCCGGTTCATTAAAGTGCACATGCATATCGATCATCCCCGGCAGCACATATTGCCCCTCTGCATCGATGACCGTAGTTGCTGCCGTGGCCCTAAGCCCCTGGCCCAGTGCGGCGATCTTTCCGTCCCTTACCCCGACATCCAGCTTCCGCACTTCTCCGGGCAGCACGACATCACCATTTCTGATAATAAGCTCGTATGATTCCTCCATGAGTCGGTCACCTCCGGTCGTTTACTCTTGCTCTATTCAGCTCCCCCGGTATGTACTGTATCCCCCGGGTGCAACCAGCAGCGGAACGTGGTAATGGTCTGTCGTATTAGTGATGTTGAACCGGATCGGGATATTTTCCAGAAAAAAAGCTTCCTGCAATCCCTGGTCGCCCAGCGTTCTCCCATCCTCCAAACCTTCCAGTCCCCTCCCCCGATAGTAATCTCCCGCCATGAACAGCAACTCGTAGCAGCCCGGAATTAGCTCTGCTCCTTCCAGCAGCGGGGCATCCAGTCTGCCGTCATGGTTCGTGGTTGCTTCACGCAACAGCTTCCATGAGCTCTCTTCAAGGCTCCATAGCTGAAGCTTCATACCAGCTGCCGGCAAGCCATGCGACAGGTCCAGCACATGCGTTGTTAGACGACCGCTCATGTCATCCATAGCAATACTTGCAATTCCCGCTCCAGTCATGGCAGAACACCTCCGCTGGTTCTATTGGCTTTGTATCTTCTATTCCCGTTGACTCTCGATTTATTGCTCTGCAGTCTTCTCCTGGATCAGGTCATACAGCCGGAAAGCTGTAATCCGGCCGATCTCAGCTAGCGCCTGCTCCCGCTCTTCCTCCAGTGTCCGGACCACGCGAGCTTCAATAGAGTGAATAATATCATCCTTATTCTTGCCTCGCACAGCCAGGATAAAAGGAAAGCGGAATTTATCCGTATATGCTGCATTCAATTCTGTAAGCCTGGTGAATTCCTCTGGAGTCAGACGGTCGAGTCCAGCCCCCTGCTGCTCTGCCGCGGATAACGGGCTGACCTCCAGCCGGGTCGCCAGATCCGGATGTGCCCGCAACAGCGCCTCTGTCTGTCCTAGCTCTGCATTCCTCGCCGTACGCAACATCGCACTATGCAGCTCTGCGGTGGACTGGAACGGAATATGCGCATAAGCCCCCTCTGCTACCCAGGGCGAATGTTCGAAGATACCGCCAAGGTTCGCCACAAATTCCTGCTTGCTCATACGATTTATCTCTTCCAGCGTCAAAAATACAGGTGGTGTCGTCACAACCTTCCCCTCTTTCTATAGTTAACTCATTTCCGATTATTTTTAATTTTAACTTCTTTCAGGGAGGTTTCATAGCTGATTCGCTGTAGTGAATATTCAGAACCGCTGTTCCCGAATGTATGGTGTTCCCAGTGATTCCGGTGTACCGGAAGGCTTGTTGCGGTTACGGTAACCGAGGTACATGAGCACCAGGATCGTCACCACGTACGGAATCATTTTGAGGAAATAGGGTGGAATGACACTGCCGAGCAGCTGGATACGGAATCCGAGTGAGTCGAGCGCTCCGAAGAAATAGGCACAGAACAATGCACGAAGCGGATTCCATCTTGCAAAAATCACCAGACCCACAGCGATCCAGCCCCGGCCCGCCGTAAGCCCTTCATTCCAGGTCGGTGCATAGGCCAGCACCATGTCGGCACCTGCAAGACCAATCAGCGCGGTCCCGGCAGTGATATAGCTGTAACGGATCAGCTGTACACGGATTCCCATAACGTCAGCCGTGGCTGGACTGTCTCCTACGGCACGCAGATGCAGTCCCCAAGAGGTATGGTGAATCAGCAGATGCAGCACCAGTACCAGCAGCAGGCTGAACCATGTCAGAACATCCATCCGGCCGAAGATATCACCGACCACGGGAATTGACTTGACCCAGCCCAGATCCAGCTTGGGCGAAGGACCCGGCAGCGGAATCCCACTGATCGATTTGCCCAGATAAGCGCTCAGACCGCTGCCAAACAGTGTCATCGCCAGCCCCGACATGGTCTGATTGGCACGCAGGGTAACACACAGGAAGGCGTGCACTAGGCCAAGCACAGCGGTGACCGCAATTGCCGCAAGTAAGGCCAGCAACAGATTTTCACTGCGGATGTAGACGATACAGGTCGTGACTGCCCCCATCAGCATCAGCCCCTCCGCCCCAAGCTGGATAATGCCCGCCCGCTCATTCAGGATACCTCCGAGTGTAGCCAGCAGCAGCGGTGTTCCGGCGGATATGGCGGCTATTAATAACTGTGTAGTGAAATCCATGGTTATACTCCCTTCTCTAAGAGGATGCTGCTATGCGCTCCGGCGGATGCGGAAACGGTGGATCATATCGCCGGCGATCAGGAAAAACAGAATTGCACCCTGCAGCATTTCCGATATGGACGAAGGCAGCCCGATGGTCTGCACACTGTAGCCGCCGACAATAAGACCGCCGAACAGGATTGAGGTGACGATCAGACCAAGCGGATTCAACTTGGCAAGCCAGGCGACAATAATAGCGGTATAGCCGTAACCCGGCGAGATTCCCTGCATGAGCTTGTGTGTGACCCCGGACACTTCGGCCATGCCTGCAATACCGGCCAGACCGCCGCTGATCAGCATGACAATAATAATATGCTTCTTGATGTGAATTCCTGCATAACGCGCAGCGGTCGGATTGGCGCCGATCAGCCGCAGCTCATAACCCCATCGGGTGAATTTGATCATCAGATAATAGACCGCTACCGCCACCAGACCAAAGATCAGCCCGATATGCAGTCTCGTGGTTCCCAGCACAGGCAGCGACTGGGCAGCAGTGAACATCGGTGAACCCGGGAAGTTGAAGCCCTTCGGGTCTTTCCAGGGGCCAAACACCACATAATCCAGCGCCAGCAGTGCTACATAATTCAGCATCAGAGAGGTAATCAGCTCGTTGACGCCAAAATGGGTCCGCGGAATCGCAGTCATCAGTCCCCAGAGAGCTCCGGCGGCCGTTCCAAATACCAGCATGAGCGTAATAGACCAGAAGGACGGCAGATCTGGAAAATAAATGGTCACCGCCGTAGCGGCCATCGCCCCAACGGTCAGCTGTCCCTCTGCGCCGATATTCCATACAGAAATGCGGTATGCCACAGCGATCCCGAGTCCGCACAGCAGTAACGGTATCGCTTTAACCATGGTTTCCGTGAAGCCGTAGGAGGTACCGAAGGCTCCGCGGAACATTTTTTCATATACAGTAATCGGGCTCATACCGTTGGCAGCGATGAACACCGCACAGAGCAGAAGCGCCAGAATAACAGATAGGACCGGTGACCACCATGGAGAGCGCGTACGGCTTGCATCATACTCCAGACGCATGGACAGCCATTTGCCGGGTTTGGCCGGAGCGGACTTCATCGTTACTGTGTCACTTGCATTTTGGGGACTCATATGGCGCTTGCCTCCTTGTTCCGGATTCCGGCCATGAGCAGGCCGAGGTTCTCGCGGTCCGCATGCTCATGGTCACTCTCACCGATGATCGAACCGTTATAAATTACCAGAATCCGGTCTGACAACTGAAGCAGTTCATCCAGATCTTCGGATATCAGCAGTACTCCGCTGCCCGAACTGCGCAGCTCCATCAATAAATCATGCACACCGGCAGTAGCGCCTACATCCAGCCCCTGGGTAGGATGGACCGCAACCATCAGCTTCGGCTGGTGGCTAACTTCACGGGCGAACAGCAGTTTCTGCTGGTTGCCGCCTGACAGCTGTTGTACCGGGGTATCCAGCTCAGGCGTCTTGACATTGAAGCGTTCGACCAGTGCCTGCGACCAGGATCGATTTTTGGCTGCCTTCAGAAAACCGAATTTGGAGTGTTCATCACTGCGGTAAGATTTGAACAGCAGGTTATCTACAGAGCCCAGACGTCCGGCCAGTCCACTCTTCATCCGGTTCTCCGGTACATGAGAGATTCCCGAATCGATAGCGCCCCGCACCGAAGCGGATTTTACCGGCTTGCCATCAAATTCGATGTCGCCGTTCTTCCAGGTCCGAAGCCCTGTCAGTACTTCTGCCAGTTCCTTCTGTCCATTGCCGGCCACCCCGGCAACCCCTACAATCTCACCTTCGCATACCTTGAAGGACAAGCCGTCCAGCGCTTTGCGGCCATGGTCGGCAGTAACCTCTAGATTATTGACAACCAGCAGCGGTTCTCCAGCGGAGACCTCGCGCTCCTGGCGGGTAATTTCAACCTCGCGTCCAACCATCAGGCGGGCCAGCTCCAGCTCATCCGTCTCTGCTGTGGCCAGCGTTGCAATCATTTTTCCTTTGCGCATGACGGAGATACGGTCTGAAGAAGCCATCACCTCTTTCATTTTATGCGTAGTCATGATGACCGTCTTGCCGGCCTGCTTCATGACCTGCAGTGTCGCAAACAGCTGCTCCACCTCACCGGGAGTCAGCACAGAGGTGGGTTCATCCAGAATGATGATATCCGCACCGCGGTAGAGGGTCTTGACGATCTCTACCCGCTGCTGCTCGCCGACGGACAGCTGCCAGATTGGACGATCCACCGGAAATTTGAGCCCGAACCGCTCCGCCAGACCTTCGATTTCCCTGTGTTTATTTTTTATCCAATGACTTCCCCGCCAGAAAGACGACTTTTCGCCAAGCACGATATTCTCCGCTGCCGTGAGACTTTGCACCAGTCTGAAGTTTTGAAATACCATGCCTACGCCAAGGAGTGCAGCATCTTTGGGGGAACGGATCTTGGCCGGCTGGCCGTGAACGAGAATTTCGCCTTCATCCGCTCTGTACACCCCTGAGAGCATACTCATGACCGTGCTTTTACCTGCTCCGTTCTCACCCAGCAACGCGTGAATCTCACCCGCATTTGCCGAAAAATCGACTTCATCGCTTGCCGTTACAGAACCGAATTTCTTCACGATCCCGCGCATTTCAACCGAAGGGTTCTGCATTATGGAACGCTCCTTTCCTTATACTTGTAGTACGGGTGGGGAAGGCTCCGCTGTACGGAACCCGCCCCACCCATAAGGCCTTGCAATATCCACTTGGCTTCAGTGCTTATTTCGGAATCGTGCCTTCAATGCCTTTGACCAGCCAGTTCATGGACAGCACTTCTTCAAGCGTCAGCTTTTGGCCTTCCTGAACCTGAACCTTGCCCTGGTTATCAGTGATGGGGCCGGTAAATACATCCAGCTCACCGCTGATGATTTTGGCCTTGGCATCTTCTACAAGCTTCTTCACATCATCGGGAACCTTGCTGCCGAACGGCGCAATGTCAATCATACCGTCGGCCATATCCCCGGAATACTGTTCGTTCTTCCATGTTCCGTCCATCACGGATTGAACAGCCTTCACGTAATAAGGTCCCCAGTTCCATACAGGGTTGGTCAGATAATTATCCGGAGCGTATTTGCCCATATCCGAGTCGTTCCCCCCGGCAAAAGCACCGCGTTCTGCTGCAGCCTGCAGGGTTGCAGGTGAATCCTGATAAGCGAGCAATACATCTGCGCCTTTATCCAAAAGACTGATTGCCGCCTGACGTTCCGTAGCAGGGTCGTACCAGGTATTCGTCCACACCACGTCCACTTTAACATTCGGGTTGACGCTTTGCGCGCCTAGTGTAAAGGCGTTAAGGTTGTAGATAACCTCACTGATCGGGAAAGCACCTACATAACCAAGGTGGTTTTTCTTGGTCATTTTGCCGGCTGCAATACCCGCCAGGTAGCTGCCCTGATAGTTTTTGCCGAAATAGGTTCCCATGTTGGCGGCTGTTTTGTAGCCGGAAGCATGCATGAATTTTACATTTGGAAATTTATTAGCTACGTTAAGGGTATAGTCCATATATCCGAAGCTTGTGGTAAATACGATATCATGACTCTGAGCCAGCTCGGTAATGATGCGTTCGGCATCGGCACTTTCCGGAACATTTTCTACAGTGTCCGCTTTAATGCCGAGCTCCTTCTCCATATAGAGACGGCCCTGATCATGCTGGAAGGTATATCCGCCGTCACCCGGAGGTCCAATGTAGACAAATGCAACCGTTGGCTTCTTTGCTGCCGGCTCTGTTGTTGCTGCCGCCTCTGTTGTCGTACCTGCATTCGATGCCGCTGGAGCTGCCGTACTGCTGGCGTTGCTGCCTGAATTATTGTTACTTCCACACCCCGCCAAAACCACCGCTAACAGGAACATTAATGCGAAGCTAAAAGTAACTGCCTGACCCCTTTTTTTCATAATTCTCCTCCTCCAGTAAATCTCTCATAATAGCTCAAGCCATTAATGTATCTCTACTATACTGAGACATCGCACTCGCGTAAATTTATATAACATACGTTTGTGCCCCTTCATAAGAATGGCTGGTTTTTTTGTGCCAAACGCACTATGATACGTCGAATTGTCCTTAAATTATGTGATAATACATAACATTAAGTTCGGGATTCCCCTCAATCTTGCTCTAACATGCTGCGGAAAAGAAAGACGAGCTTCAGGCGCATGAGATCATTGATTTTTTTGAAATCAACGTCCAGCAGTTCACTGAGCTTCTCAATCCGGTAAGTGGCGGTATTGCGGTGAATAAACAGCTTCTTCGCGGTCTCGTTCACATGCCCGTCATGATCCAGATAGACCTCCAGGGTATGCAGCATCTCTCTGACATACTCCGGCTCCCGGCTCTGAAGGCCGCGAAGACTGCTGTTACAGTATTTTTCCATAATTTCTGCCGGTATCTGACGCAGCAGCAGGTTCAGTTCAAGCTGCCGGTAATGCACAACATTTCCGTGCCCTCCCCAGTGCTGGAAGGTGCCCATACATTCCTTGATCTCGGTAAAAGCTTCCTTCAGACCTTCCGGCTTCGCCTTGGAGCTACTGAGCGCGGCGCGGGGATAATAACCTTTATCAAATTTCAGATGATCAAAACACTCATTCACCCATTCCCTTAATTGTTCAGGGCTATGCGGACCCGCCGGATACAAGGATAACAGCCCTTCGCCCATCATCATGTGAATGCCATTCAGCTCACGCAGCTCCGGATGCTCCAGATATTCCTCCTTCAAACGGAGCAACTCACCTAATCGTGCTTCCCCAGAAGTTCCAGAATCGGTAAGCATCAGTTGAAAAGGAGCCTGCAGCAGCTCCACTTCCAGCTTGACTGCAGCCTGGGCCAATTCGCCGCAAGACATCCCGCCGCTTAGGAAGCGCCTCATAATTCCGCTGAATTCCCTATGTTCGGCATGCTCGAAATAATCTTCATAACCGGAATGAATATGATAAGATATCAACTCTGCGCCTTGGACAAACAAGCTTTCTTCCACAGGCAGCAGCAAAGGGTCAATGGAGCAGTATACAAGATAACCGGAGCACTTGTCGCTCTGCAGCAAAGGGATCCGGTACCCGGTTCTGTCACCTATGCGGAAGCGCTGATTCCGGCTCTGCCAAGGCCAGCCCTCCAGTAGCTGCTGTGCGGTGTTGTCCGAATTATTGAATACCACTTCCCCACGGGCGCTGATAACAGCCAGCGGAGTCTCAATCACTTCCGATACGGATTCGAACAGCGGGCGGCTGCGCCCGGACCGCAGGGCGAACCGCATCAGCTTGCGCTGCTTCTCCATAATGCTCTGGAGCACACTGGTGCTGCGTGTAAGCTCGGCACGGAACAGCCCGTTCATCTGGTCGGAGAAGGTAAACTGGAACGGGAGCTCAATCAGCGGGAAATTCAGCGTCTCCGCTTCAGCAACCAGCTTCTCCGGGACAGCGTCCCAGAACCGGCCAAGCTTGATCCCCAGGCCCGCAGAGCCGCGCCGGTTCAAGGTCTGCAGCAACGCCGATGCATCCTCCAGATTGTCCTTGATTAGATATGCCGTCGTAAGCAGCATTTCCCCTTCTTTGATCCAGTCAGAAATATCCGGGGCATCCATCACATTGACAGATTTGATCACCCGGTGCTTGCCCTTCGAGCCAGCGATCAGCTTCGCTTCGGACAAAGGATAAATGGACAACGCTTCTTCGACCGTAAGATGCATAGCCACCCCTCCTTATTTTTGAGTTCATGTATTGAAGTTCATTCATGTTTGATGTTATGTTATGTAACATTATAGATAAAGATACCGGTGATGGGAAGAGGAAAATCAGAATCTCAGACAATTATGTTAGGAAACATAACAAATACTCTTAAGCTTACTGAGATGCTGCTGCTTATCTTGACGCAAAAAAAGGATACCCCCTTTTATCAAGGAAGGTATCCTATTCAGGAATAAATTACAGTAAAGCGGGAATAGCCCCCATCATGTTGACAGAACAATGTCTCAGCACGGGATAAGTGCATCATCTCATTGCTGCAGATAACCCAAGTGCGCCAAGCAAGACGCTGCAACCCTAACGAACAGTTCATTGCCATATGCGGCTGACCCAGGAGAGCAGCCGCATATCCTGGCCATGACCGCCTATTACGGACAAGCCCAGCGGCAGGCCGCCAGGTCCCGTCACCGGCAGCGTCAGCTGCGGCAACCCGGCTAAGCCGGCGATACAGCTGAGCATCATTGCGCCGCTGCGGTTCTGCTCCAGCTGGGCCAGATCCCCGCCGCGGCGCGGCGCGGGGCCGGGCACGGTCGGGAGGACGATGCAACCGTCCTCTCCAAGCAATTGCCGCAGCCGGGCGGCAATCTCCGCGCGCACCGCCTGTGCGCGGCTGTGATCCTGCCCGGCCAGGCCCGCCGCCCACGCGAAGCGGGCGGCAATATCCGGGCCGAAGAGCGGCTGCGCACGCTCAATCCAGGCCCCGTGGGTCGCCCATATCTCGGCGCCCTGCAGTTCCCTGAAGACATTCATCCATGTCTTCAGCCCCTCCGGCGCGAGCTCCGTCTCGCCGGATCGTCCCGCACCGGCCTGCAGCTGGCGCAGGCCTCGCTTCAGGCTGGCCGCACTGTCTGCACCAGCCAGCGCCCAAGCCTCCGGCGCGATGTGCAGCATGCTCATCGCGCCATCCCCGCTGCCCGGAGCTACCGCACCGAGCAGGACCTCTCCCGCCCGCAGAAGCACCTCCGGGCTGTCTGCAATCCAGCCTACGGTGTCGAAGCCCGGTGCAAGCGGGATTACCCCTTCCATCTCCACCGCGCCATGCGTCGGGCGGAAGCCGTACACGCCACAATAAGCCGAAGGGACACGAATGGAGCCGCCCGTATCCGTTCCCAGGGCAAAATCCACACTACCTGAAGCCACTGCCACCGCCGAACCACTGGAGGAGCCTCCGGGGATACGGCCCTCGGCACGCGGATTAACCGGCGTGCCATAATGGTAATTCTCCCCGCCAAGGCTGTACATCAGCTCATCGGTATGCGCGGCCCCCCGTAGGCTAGCCCCGGACTGCAGCAGCCTGCGGACCACTGATGCGTGGGTAGCTGAAGGAGGATGGCTGCGCAGCCAATCCGGGTTGCCCGCAGAAGAGCGGTGCCCGGCCACAGCAAATACATCTTTCACAGTAAAACTGGCACCCTCCAGTATTCCGTTCCCTAGAGCCGATACCTCAAGCTCCGGTTCAATAAATGCGCCGTACCGATTATGAAGACCCATCATGTCCCCTCCTCTCCTCCCGGGCAGTTCCGGCAATCTCTTCCTGTACACGCCGCTCTCTTCCAGCCCATTGTCCTTTAGCCTCTAACCATAGACTCTTACCTCTTGCCTGACCATCAGTATGATTGCATTTACCAGCCAATAGCAGTCCCATCACAGCGCGGATCTGTTCCTCCGCTGCGGAAGCCGTTGCTATCGATAGAAATCGCATGGGCATGGCCCATAATCCCATCATAGTCTCCAACAGTGCGCACCAAATGTCCGGCTTCGGATAGTCGGCTCCTTACCCCGGGTGCCACTCTACCCTCCACCTTCAACTCCTGGGTTGGCTCGCCCCAGGTTCTACCCCAGACAAAACGCGGCGCGTTCACCGCCGCCTGCGGGTCCATTCCGTAATGCAGCATGCGGGTCAGAAGCAGACTCTGCGTCTGTGGCTGGCCTTCGCCACCCTGTGTGCCGTAGAGATAAGCCGGCTTGCCGTCACGGCAGGCCATCGCCGGCATCAGCGTATGGAACGTGCGCTTGTGCGGCTCCAGCGTATTGATGTGCCTTGGGTCCAGCGAGAAGAACGAGCCCCTGTTCTGCAGCAGAATCCCCGTATTGCCTGCCACGATGCCAGAGCCAAATTCAAAGTACAGGCTTTGAATGAAGGAAACGGCGTTCCCTTCAGCATCCACTACCGCCGCATAAGCGGTATCCCGGCCCACCGGCTCACTGCCAAGCGGGGTTGCCTTCGCCAGTGAAATCGAGGCAGCCAATTGTTCCGCGTACTGCTTATCCAGCAACTGTTCCAGTGGAATCCGACTGAACACCGGATCAGTGAGCACCCGGTCCCGGTCGCGGAAGCTCAGCTTCAAGGCCTCCACCAACAGGTGGTAATATTCATAGGAGCCATGCGCGATGTCTCCGAAATTGTAATGTTCCAGGATATTCAGCGTCATCAGCGCAGTGAACCCTTGGGAGTTCGGCGGAACCTGGTAGACCATGTGTCCGTGATAATCCGTAGATACCGGCTCGTCCCAGTTCCCCTCATGGTCGGCAAAATCCTCCCGGGTGAGATACCCGCCGGAATCACGCATATATTGACTTATATCTTCGGCGATTTTCCCTTTATAAAAAGCATCCCTGCCTCCCTCTGCCAGGACCCGTAGTGACGCAGCCAGCTGCTTCTGCACAAACCTACTCCCGGCTGCCGGAACTGAACCGCCGGGAAGATAGATCGCGGCTGCCTCCGGCGACAGCGCCGCTCCTGCCAGCATGCTGTTGCCGTACTGGTCCGGCGACAGCGGAAACCCGCCCGCGGCGTAGCCGATCGCCGGCTCCAGCACCTCCCCCAGGGTCAGGCGTCCATACTCGCGCTGGACGGCAGACCAGCTGTCCGCCATTCCGGGTACCGTAATGGCACTGCGCACTCCCCGTCTCGGAATCGCTTCCTCGCCGGCGTAACAGTCCCTGCGGACGCCGTAACCGGAACGTCCGCTGCCGTTGTAAGCCCGGACGCGCCCTTCACCGGCGCTGTAAGTGAGCCAAAAGGCATCGCCGCCCAGTCCCGTCATATGCGGATAGACCACAGCGAGCGTAGCGCTGACCGCTACCGCCGCATCAAAGGCGTTGCCGCCATTTTGCAGAATTCGCGCTCCGGCGGCGGATGCCAGGTAATGAGGGCTGACCACCATCGTTTTTGTGCCTATTACAGGACCTGTCGTCATGCTGCCCATCTCCCATTCCTGTGGTTCAAGTTAGTGTCATTTAACAGCACCGCAAAAACCTTTGTCAATCCAGGCAAATGAAAACGCACGCGCCTTCCCTGTTTTTTGTGAGCTGTGCACAAAGTTTCACGGAACCCCCTTCCATGAGGTAGCTGCAAACCGATGAATTGTATAGAATAGGCCTCAAAACCAGCCCCCTTCTATATTGAGTTTGACAGTTACACTCACCACATTTACTAGGAGGAGTCACGTGAACATCAAAGACAATCCCTATTTACAACTTGCCGTCGCCATGTGCAGAACAGGCATACTCGGGTACGGCGGCGGCCCCTCCGTGATTCCCTTAATCCGTCATGATGCTGTGGCCCGTTACGGGTGGCTGACAGATGATGAATTCGGGGAAACGCTGGCTATCGCGAATGCCCTGCCGGGCCCCATTGCCACCAAAATGGCCGCCTATCTCGGCTATAAGCTGAAGGGAGTCAGAGGCGCAATACTCTCTGTGCTGGCGCATATCCTCCCGAGCGGGATCGCGATGATCGCCCTTCTCTCTGCAGTCAATTATCTCAGCGGCTCCAAGGTAGTTGCCGGAATGATTGCCGCCGTTTCACCTGTCATCGCGGTGATGCTGGGACTCATGGCTTACGAATTTGCCCAAAAAGCCTTTAAAGGCCTCGGCAAGCGGTTCGGCGCCGCTTTTCTGCTGCTCGCCCTGGTATTACTTGAAGTGCTGCATATCCATCCGGCGATTGTGATCGTGCTGTTCCTCGGTTATGGAACCGTTCACTACCGGATTCTCGCGAAACAACAAAAGGGAGGGACCGCCTAATGGAATGGCTGAAACTGATTTACGGCTTTTTTATGGCTAATCTGCTCGGGTACGGCGGCGGCCCCGCTTCCATCCCGCTGATGTATGAGGAAATCGTGCCGCATCACGGCTGGCTTACGGATCAGGAATTTTCGAATATGCTGGCACTTGGTAATGCATTGCCCGGTCCCATCGCCACCAAGATCGCCGTTTTCGTCGGTTATGATGTTTATGGATGGCTGGGAATGACCGCAGCTCTGATCGCCACTGTAGTTCCTTCGGCGGCGGCACTGATCATTCTGCTGGGCGTTATGCAAAAATACAAGCAGTCGCCCGTAGTGAAAGGCATGACCCTGCTTGTACAGCCAGTGATCGCTATTATGATGATTGTCCTCACTTTAAAAATGGCTAAAGGCCCCGCCGAATCGATTGGCATTTGGCAGACACTGATCATTGCCGCAATCGCCTTTGGGGCGATACAAAAGCTTAAACTGCACCCCGCGCTGGTGATCCTGGCTGCATTTGCCTATGGCGGGCTGGTGCTCCGTTATACCGTTTAGCAGCCATGCCGCACTAAGGTTATTTTAAAATATACTGGGACAGCACAGCCTGCACCTCGTAAATATTAACCGATTTGTTAAAGGTCTTCTTAAGCGGCATTGCGCTTCCCGAGACATAAAGGCATAACTCCGCATCCAGATCAAAGTGTCCGGCCGTCTCCACGGAATAATGCGATATGCTTTTGTAAGGGATGGAATGATATTCTGTCTTTTTGCCGGTAACCCCCTGCTTATCCACGAGAATCAGCCGTTTATCCGTAAAAATGAACATATCCCTGACCAGTTTATAGGCCCGCTCGATTTTTTCCTGCGGCGCAAGAATCTGTGCGTATTCCCGCTGAACATCCGTCAGCGCCACCTGGGTGGCATTGCCCAGCAACCCGTTAAAAATCGCCATCGCCAAGACCCCGTTTCCTTGTTTGATTTGGCCAATCATCCCCCGCCATATACTCATACTACTTAAGGCTTTGATCAGATATGCACAGGTGCTGTACTTTTGTTCTTGCATATCCAGCCGTTATTGGTTACACTATTCCTAAATTTGTATGAAGGAGGTGTAGGAGGAATGGATCACAATCGGACCAATAGTGTTAGCAGCCGGCTGATTAATATTATGGCTGGCATCGTTCATGTAAATGCCGACAACGGGAGAAGTCTGTCCATTTACAAGAATTCAATAACACTACAACATTGTGAAATGCCTTTCCTGCCTACGCTTCAACGGACGCTTTAAGACCGGAGAACGATGAAGGCCGCGGGGAGATTTCCCTGCGGTCTTTTTTGTTTTGGAAGATTGGACCAGAGCAGCGATTAGGGCATTCCTATAAAAGGAGAATACCTATGATCATCTCATGCCAAAATGTTCAAAAATACCACGGTGCTCAGCTCGTACTGAGCGATATTACCTTCGATATAAGGCAAGGCGAAAAAATCGGCCTGATTGGCCGCAATGGCTGCGGTAAAACCACCCTTTTCCATCTGCTAAGCGGCGAAGAACGTCCCGAGCAAGGGCAAATCTCTATCCGCAAAGGCAGCGTCATCGGAATGCTGGCTCAAATCCAAGAGGTGAATGACGAGGAAACCGTGTATGCAGTCCTGCAGCGAAGCTTCGCTGAACCACTGAAGTGGCAAGCACGGCTAAGGGAGCTGGAGCTGGAAATGTCCGTACCGGATGCCGCTGCAAGCGGGCAGAGCTGGAATCAGCTGCTTAAGGAATACGGTACGCTTCAAGAGAAGTTCGAGGCCGCTGGTGGCTATGAAATTGAATCTTCTATACAGCGTGTAGCCACAGGCCTCGGCATCGGTGCCGGGCAATATGAGCGGCGCTTCTCTTCCCTCTCGGGCGGCGAGAAAACCAAAGTCGGCCTGGCCGAGCTGCTGCTGCGCCGCCCGGATATTTTGCTGCTGGATGAGCCGACGAACCATTTGGATATGGAGGCCATCGAATGGCTGGAGCAGTTCCTGCAGGATTATGACGGCACGGTGCTGGCCATTTCCCATGACCGCTACTTCCTCGATGCCGTAGTGAAGAAAGTGATTGAGATCGAAGACGGGGAAGCCTTCACCTTCCATACCAATTACAGCGGGTATCAGATCGAGAAAGAAGCCCGGCTGCTGCGGCAATTCGCCGACTACCAGGAGCAGCAGAAGAAAATCAAGCAGATGCAGGAAAGCATCAAACGGCTGATTGAATGGGGCAACCGCTCCAATCCGCCGAATCCTTCCTTCCACCGACGGGCCGCCTCGATGCAGAAGGCGCTGGACCGGATGGTGAAGGTCAAACGACCGATCCTGGAGCGCAAAGCTATGGATTTGCAGCTCCAGCAGGAAGACCGTACCGGTAATCAGGTCGTCATTCTTGAGCAGATCAGCAAAAGCTACGGAGAACGTACCCTTTTCTCGAAAGCCAGTGAAATTCTGCGGTATGGCGAGACCACTGCACTGATCGGCGGCAACGGGGCAGGCAAAAGTACGCTGCTCCGGATTATTCTGGGCCAGGAAATGCCGGACGAGGGAAGCTGCACCTTAGCCTCCAGAGCGGTTGTCGGCTACCTGGCACAGGAAGCTGTTCCCGAAGACGGAACCCTGTCCGTGCTGCGGTACTTCCGGGAGGAAGCAGGCCTCGAGGAAGGTGAGGCCAGGGGACAGTTGGCCAGGTTCCTCTTTTACGGAAGTGACGTGTTCAAGAGCATTTCAAGCCTCTCAGGAGGCGAATGGACACGGCTGCGGTTCGCAGTGCTGATGCATCGCCGTCCGAACCTGCTGGTTCTGGATGAGCCCACGAACCATTTGGATATCGATTCCCGCGAGGCGTTGGAAGAAGCACTGGAAGAATACCCGGGCACCGTGCTGGCGGTATCCCATGACCGTTATTTCATCAATCGCTGCTTCGGGAAGCTCTGGTCCATCGCGAAAGGAAGATTCAGCGCGTTCTCCGGGAACTACGAGTATTACAAAGAAAAGCAGGCTGAACAGGCTGCCGCATTCTCGCAGCCTCTGAACAGCAACTATAAGGGGGACCCGCAACCGCAACCTTCCGCCAAATCCAGCAACAACCCATCTGACGCCAAGACTGCTGCTTCAGATGGAAGGCGAACGGATAAGGGCGAATTCAGACGCAGCAGTTCCACATCGGCCGCCGTCTCCGGGAAGTCACGCCCTCTGGAATACTGGGAGCAGATGATTGCCAAAACGGAGGCCCAGCTTGGCTCCATTGATGCTGAAATGCTTGCTCCGCTGAATTCCAGCGATGCGCATAAGCTCGGAGAACTTCAGCTCATCCGGGATACCTTGCAAGAGAAACTGGATGAATTATTTGCCTGCTGGATGAGCGTAACCGAGCAATAAAAAAGAGAGGAACTGGTGAAGATCATGCAGGAAAACCCTGCCATCATTGAATATTGGAAGGCTTATCTGGAGGAACATCCTGAGGCGGAAGCGTTATACGACAGTGCCTGGTCATTTGGGGACAATGCACGGTTAGCCGATGAGCTGCTTGCACTAGTGCTGCAGGGAGTCAAGACCGGAACAGCCATGAATTATGAGCTAAATGAGTTACGCGGACTGCCTTTGCCTTTTATCGGCGGGCATTCCATCTTGCTGGACAGTCAGGGTGTCCCGCGCGGAATAATCAAAACCACAAAATGTGAAATCACCCCTTTTCACGACGTGACTCCGGAGTTCGCCTATTCCGAAGGGGAAGATGACCGTACCCTGGAATCATGGCGGTTTCATCATGAGGCGTATTTCTCTAGAGAGATGGAGGCTTACGGTATGACTTTTGATCCAGGCATGCGGGTCGTCTGCGAGAATTTCGAACTGGTATTCCGCTAATAAACACAATCACGCACAAATCAAAAAGGCTGCTTCTCCTTCACGGAGAGGCAGCCTTCATTGTATAGTTTCAATTTGGTAGAAGTTGTTGCTCTGCTGTAAGCTCTAGTGCAAAAAAACCATAACCCAGCCTATCACTGATATCCATAAAGGAATGCTGATGAGGATGCCCCATACCAGGCCATTGGCAATGTTGCCTTCTGCAGGACGTGTCATGCCTTCCTGCGTAAGCGGAAGTCTCAATTCTTCTTGTTCCATGCGATCCCCTCCTAAAATATCTATCGTCACAGTAGAGGAAAAAATGTAGACCGCTCGGCCCAAAAAGTTAAATTATCGAAGGTTTTTTAGATATAAAGGCTCAGCGGATTTGTTTTGCAAAGGCTTTCATAATTATCATTAACCAGTTTTTTACTCAATTAAAACTTATATTTCACTTATTCATACATTATATGCATGGTTCTAGTCCAAAATGACCGGTTTTTCGGGATTTCGCAGAAATTGGAACATTGTTCGCAGCTGCTGCTTTGTATTGCGTTCTTCCGAGAGTTCCGGCAGCTCATCCTCGCCAAAAAAGCCCACCCCGCTCGTCTCAACGCCCTCAACCGCTTCACCGCCAGTAATCCGGCAGAGAATAAACATTTTGTAGATATGATACGGTTCAGGGGGATGATGATGGAACTTCTTGTCAAGCACCGCCAGCAGCCGCACAGCCTCAGCCTTATAACCAGACTCCTCAGCAATTTCCTTGACGACTACCTCACTAGGCGAAAGTCCGATATCGGCCCATCCTCCGGGAAGCGCCCAATTGCCGTCCAGCTTTTCACGGACCATCAGAATTTTATCCTCACGGAAAATCACGCCGCGGACATCAACTTTAGGTGTAGCATAGCCCTCTTCACTGGCAAAAGCGAGTCTAATCTTCTCCTTACCTTCAAAGGTATAGTTGGCGAGAATATCCACACTCAGTTCCCGTAAGGCCTGATAACGTTCAATATCATAGACATCCTTGGCATATGTAAGTCCTGTCTGGGCAATCGCCTGTATTTCTTTGGCCCAGGTTAACCATTTCTGCTCCATTACAGCTCCTCCTTTACTCACAAAGCATCAAATGCCGGGAGAACGCACCTTTCTTCGCTATACAGCGGTCGATAATGGTGAAGCCTGCCTCTGCTATCATCTCGTCCACCGCTTCAATGGCGACAATGACGACCCGGTCAGCAATACGGCGGGTATGGACCAGGATCGCAAGCTGCTCTTCGGGTGTAATCCGCGAATACAAGTTGTAGGGCATATCTACAATCGCTACATCATAATGATCTTCAATGTCTGCGATGTCTCCCAGTGTAACGGTGCTGCTGAACCCGAAATGAGCAATATTCGTACGGGCACCGGCAACAATTTGAGGATTAATGTCACGGCCAACGATATCAATGCCCATCGACAGCGCTTCTACCATTACCGTGCCAATCCCGCAGCAAGGGTCAATAGCCCGCACACCAGCAGGATGCGGAATAGCCATATTAACAGCCGCTCTTGCTACACGCGTGCTAAGGGCAATCGAGTAGCTGCGCGGCTTTTTCATCTGCCGGAACCAGGTGGCTTTATTCTTGTGATAGGTACCGAAATACCAGCGTCCGCCCAGTGTTACTATTCCGTATACCAGCTGCGGATGATTCACATCTGCTTCACCTTCGATACGCATGCCAATTTCCCGCTCAATCACTCTGCGTTCATCATACTCAATTTTTTCAGCCGGGGACAAATCGTTTGTCTTCACAAAAATCACTTTGAATGACTGGCCTTCCACTTCTACCTGCTCCGTCTGTTTATAGATCTCTTCCAGGCTATCCCCGGCATACATGACGTCAATCCGTTCCTTAATAAACGGGCTACGGCTAACATCTACTTCAATATCGCTCTCAAAAATCGCTGCCGGAATATCACGGTCAAATAAGCATCGCAGTTCCATGCCGCACAAGGATTCTTCATCCCCGGTGCAGGCGTAAGTATATATGTAAGTTCTTGTATTTGAATTCAATGACACTCTCTATTCCGCTCCTATCGTTTACAATAATCAGTATACTCCATTTATCTCCAACCCGGTCTAAAATTTGCCGTGTAATCGTGCACTCTTCCAGCGTAGACAACTGCCGGATATCCTCCAGCCGGTGACTCTTTGTATGGTCCAAGATGATTACATCCATGTAACTATAGCAAGTAATGGCGCCTTCTTGCTGCTTAAGCTCACTAAGTCTAGCATGGTTAATGAAGGTAATCAACAACCTGAAAAGAACTATAACAGTAGACCTATAAGATAACGGATCCTTTGATCCATCATGACTTCTCCAGTATAATGGAGGCATTACACTGCCAAAAAAAGACTGCGGCACTTGCCGTTATGCCAAGCCGGGTGATACAGCCGGTTTTTTGCAGCGAAATCCAAGGAGGTACATACCCACTATGTCTTACGAAACTTATTTTCAGTCGGAGCGTGAAGCTCACCTGGCCGAACTGAAGCAATGGCTGACAATTCCCAGCATTTCTGCTCTCTCTGCCCACAAAGATGATGTACTGTCTGCAGCACACTGGCTTCTGGATACTCTGAAACGCGCCGGGTTGGAGAATATTGAGCTTCACCCCACAGCAGGCCATCCTGTTATCTATGCCGATTATCTGCATGCTCCCGGCAAACCAACCATTCTGGTCTACGGCCACTATGATGTACAGCCGGTCGATCCGCTTAACTTATGGACAACCCCGCCATTTGAACCGGAGATCCGTGACGGCAAGCTGTATGCGCGTGGAGCAACCGATGATAAAGGCCAGGTATTCATGCACATCAAAGCCATTGAAGCTATCCTGAAGCAGGAAGGCACTTTACCGGTCAATATTAAGCTGTGCATTGAAGGTGAAGAGGAAATCGGCAGCGCCAATCTCCCGCCTTTCCTGGAAGCCAGTAAGGACAAACTGGCAACGGATGCCGTGCTAGTCTCCGACACCTCCTTGCTGGAGCGCGGACGCCCTGCGATCTGCACCGGTCTTCGCGGCCTCTGCTCGCTCGAAGTTACCGTAAACACCGCACTGACCGATCTTCACTCCGGTTCCTACGGCGGGGGTGTACCCAATGCGCTTCATGCACTGGTCTCTGTGTTAAGCTCACTCCATGATGACAAGGGCCGGGTCGCAGTTGAGGGCTTCTATGATGGCGTTCCTGAGTTATCTCCGCTATTGCGTGAAGAATTCGCCAAGCAAGGCGTGGATGAAGACAAAATTAGAGCAGGACTTGGCCTGGAGCAGCTGTATGGCGAAGAGGGCTTCAGCTTTGTGGAGCGTGTTGGCGCACGGCCCACGCTTGAACTGAACGGTGTCTATGGCGGATTCCAGGGTGAAGGCAGCAAGACCGTTATTCCTAAAGAAGCCCATGCCAAAATCACCTGCCGCCTTGTCGGTGACCAGGACCCGCAGCATATCCTGGATGTCATCGAAGCCCATCTGAAGGCCAATATCCAGACTGGAGCGAAGATCCAGGTGAAGCAGATGGAGAAAGCCCGCGCCTTCAACATCGACCCTTCCCATCCAATCCTGCAAACAGCAGCGGATGCCTATGGCAAAGTGTACGGTACCCGCGCTCTCTTCACTAAAGATGGCGGATCCATACCGATCATGGAGAGCTTTTCCCGTATTCTGAAAGCACCGGTAGTACTGATGGGTTTTGGTCTGGACGACGAGAACCTTCACGCACCGGATGAGCACTTCAATCTGGAGAACTTCGATAAAGGTCTGCTGACCATTGTCGAGTTCCTGACAACTGTCTAAGCAAGTCCAGCCCAGTACAATAAAAGCCAGGGAATCCCCAGCATTTCGCGGAGACCCTGGCTTTTTATTCGGACTTTAAACCCGAAATATACGCAAATAAAAAATCCTTGCATAACAAGGATTTCGGAGTTTGTAAGTTGGAGCGGGTGATGGGAATCGAACCCACGCTATCAGCTTGGAAGGCTGAAGTTCTACCATTGAACTACACCCGCATTGGGTAGTGAAGACAAAAAATATTGTATCATTCCCAAGAATAAAATGCAACCCTTTGGAATCTGCTTACTTGTTAAGAGGGCATTCCCAGCGAAGATTTTAGAAAAAACATTTCGAATTCAGCAGCCCGGACCGGCTTGCTGAACAAATATCCTTGCGCCTCATGACAATGCTGCTGGCGCAGGAATTGCAGCTGCTCCTTGTTCTCCACACCTTCTGCCGTTACTTTCAGCTTCAGATGATGGGCCATAGACGTTATAGTCGATACAATAGCTGCGTTATTGGAGTCCTCCATTACTTCTGACACGAAGGAGCGGTCGATCTTCAGCCGGTCAATCGGCATATCCTTCAGATAATGCAAGGAGCTGTAGCCGGTCCCGAAGTCATCAATACTAATAAAAACCCCGAGTCTCTTCAACCGGTTCAGTTGATCAAATGCAGTTTCTTTATCCAGTGTCATACTCTCTGTAATCTCAAGATCCACATAAGAAGGATCGAGCCCTATATCCTGTAGAATAGCATCGATTTTACCCGCGAGATTCGGCTGCAGGAATTGGCGCATAGACAGGTTAATGGAGACGCAAATGGGGCGGTAGCCTGCATTCTGCCAGATTTTATTCTGCAGGCATGCTGTTTTGAGCACCCATTCCCCGATCGGAACAATCAGCCCGCACTCCTCGGCAATAGGAATGAAGTCCACTGGGGATACCAGTCCACGCTTTGGATGATTCCACCGCAGCAGTGCTTCCATGCCCACAATTTCTTCGGAATCCAGCTGAACTTGTGGTTGATAGACCAAATAGAACTCGTCCCGTTCAAGCGCCCGGCGCAGATCATTCTCCAGCTTCAGGCGCTCCTTCGCTTTCATCTGCATAGCAGGTATGTAGCGGCGGATTTCTACGCCCTGGTCCTTGGCATTGTGCACAGCAGTATCGGCATTCTGAATGAGCTCTTCTGCTGTATCTCCGTCACCGGGGTAAATACTCATCCCCAGACTGAGTGAGATATGGTATTCTCCTGATTCGAGCTCCACCGGTGTTTCGAATAGCTTCAAAAGTTCATCCGCCCGAATCAGGCAACTCTCTTCGCCAGTCCGGCCCGACATAAGAAAAGCAAATTCGTCCGCTCCCATGCTGAATAGTTCCTCATCCACATTCACTTCATTTCCAATACGTTTGGACACCAGTTGAAGTAAAAGATCCCCGGCGTAATGGCCAAGAGAGTCGTTGATATTCTTAAAATGATTAATATTCATAATCACAAGTGCAGCAAATCCTCGGCTATTGTCACGTTCACCCTGGATCACGATTTCTTCCATCCGCTGCTTAAGCCGGCGTCTATTCGGTAGTCCAGTAAGGTCATCATGGTAAGCCAAATAGTTAATCCGGGCTTCAGCCTGCTCATTTTCTTGAAAAGGTTCTTCGATCGTAAGCCGGTAGACTCCCTTTAACAGGAGGTAATAGGCCACCCCACTGCAAAACATGCCAAACAAGTAATCCATTTCCCCTACACTTAGCGGATTCATAAAGAATACTTGTCCGAGAGCAAAAAAGATCAATGAGCGGATAATAATCAGGAGGGAGGCTGACTTGTCTGCTTTGCCAGGGTATACGATAAGCGCTACTGCAAGCAGGTATACAAAAAGAACAGCCAGATCCATCAGATGCTGCAGACCAGAGACCCATGAATACCCCGATATCCACGGAGCGAGCATGTAGCCCACAATGAACACAGTCGAAGCTACCAGGATCATTCCAAAGGAAATCCGGAATACCTTATGTTTGTCTGCGGCCGCAACCGGTTTATCTGCCCTGCTGAAAATCAATAAGATCCCCAGTGCGCTGGCCAGACGGGAGAAGGTGAGCAACCAAAGAGATTGTTCAGCATTTATATAGGAAGATATCGCAGGAATGCCTGCAAAGCTAAGCGTGTGCAAAAAGTCTAAGATACAGACACCCAGGAAAAGAGCAGACGTGTACAGTCTTGCCTGGGATAGGCGGTTAGCGAAGAATAGCCAGCCCTGTGCAAAAATCGCAAATGCGAAGGCCACATTGCAGCAGCCAATGATAAGATAGAGTGCAGACAGTATATCTTTATCTTCTATATTCCCAAGCGGCGTCCGAAAAATTTGAATCAGAAGGAACAGCACGGCCCCTAGAATCGCCGCATGAATGGTCTTTTTCTCTTCTTGTCTCATAGGTCCCTCGCGTCTGAAATTGATATCTATAGTAAGTGAATGGATATATTTATGTCCTATGTATAAATATCGGTTTGGTAGTCCCCTAAAGTTACATTCAGCTACATATAAAACAAAGAAAAACAAAGATAAAAAAATAAAAAGCACGTCACCCTGTTGAAGAGTTCAGTGCTTCTTATGAAGCCTTTATTTATCTCCAAAATTCACTTCAGGCGTGGTCAGTTTGTCATAGAATTCGACTGCTTTGTCTTTCTCCTCTGATGCACGCAGCGCCATTGCAGAACGCGGATGCTCATCCAGTGTTCCAGTAATCATGTACGGGATAATGTAACCCCATTCTTCCTTCTCGCGCAGGGGAATCATCAGCCGTTCCACAATATCGAGTACAGGACGAAGTGTGTATTTGGTATTCTTCAAATGAGTAACCAGCAGTTCAGTTGGACAGTTGCCGGCAGCACGCCCCATCCCGTAACAGGAAGCATCCAGCAGCTCTACACCCTTCTCGGCAGCTACTAGTGTATTGGAGAAAGCCAGCTGCAGATTATTATGGGTATGTACACCCAAACGCTTATTCGGCAGGTGGGTCTGGAACTTTTCCACCAGGTAATGAATGTCTTGATGATCCAGACTTCCGTAAGAATCCACAATATATACAACATCTACAACGCTCTCGCGGATCTGCTCGAAAGCCTCCAGCAATTCGTTCTCCATGACATTCGATAATGCCATAATATTAATGGTAGTCTCATAACCTAGATCATGGAAGGTCTGCACCAGCTGAAGTGCCTTGTCTACATCCTTGCTGTAGCAGGCTACACGGATCAGATCCAGCATACTTTCACTACGCGGCAAAATGTCATTCTCATCTACCCGTCCGATATCCACAAGCGCAGAGAGCTTGGTATGACCCTTCTGCGGAATTACTTTTCTAAGAAAATCATCATTCAAAAAACGCCAAGGGCCCGCCCCCTCAGCTCCTTTTAGCAATTTGGGTGAATTCTTATACCCGATTTCCATATAATCAACACCGGCTTCATTCAGACCGGCATACAGATTTTGAACAAATTCAACGCTGAAATCCCAGTTATTCACAAGTCCCCCATCACGGATGGTGCAGTCGACAATTTTGCTCTGATTACTCTTGACCATTGTGTTCTCCCTTCAACTATAACCATCATTATTCCGCCAGGACAGTCTTCCTGTGCAGTCATTATCGTTCAATCATACTGAGCAAAGAAACAATTGTAAAGGAAATTTGAGATTATTTTCATAACCCTTTTCACCACAGGTGCGCTATGACAAATATCACTGCAAAAATACACAAGAAATGCTACAGTACAAGAAAACAATTGAGATTGATTATCAATCTCTCTCAGGGGGTTTAAAAATGGCTTCAACATCCTGCTCCTTACTGCGCTTAGAACCGGGCTCAACGTGTTCAATCCAACGAATTGAAGGAATGAACCCCATCTTGCGGCGCCGCTTGGCTGATCTTGGGGTGTATGAAGGCGTTCTGATTCGTCTGAAAGGGAAAGGACCTTTTCTGGGTCCCATTACCCTCGAATGTAACGGTCAACTGTTCGCCATCCGCCGGAAGGAAGCTTCCAGGATTGAGGTGAACGTCTCATGAGTTCAATAGCCCTCGTAGGCAATCCAAATACTGGTAAAACCTCTCTCTTCAATACATTGACCTCTTCCTATGAATACGTGGGTAACTGGGCAGGTGTAACGGTAGAGAAAAAAGTCGGCAGCCTGAAGAATGGTGCAGGCAAGCTCATAGATCTTCCAGGTATATATTCTCTGCATCCCCTCTCCCGTGACGAGGGTGTGGCCACACAATATTTACTTGAGGAATCCCCGGAAGCCCTCATTAACATCGTTGACGCCTCCCAGCTCGAACGGAACCTGCTGCTCACGCTTCAACTGCTTGAATACGGCAAACCTACTGTCCTGGGACTGAATATGATTGACGTGGCTAAAGCACGCGGTATTTCGGTCAATCCTGAAGTGCTGCAATCACACCTTGGGATTACCGTGCTTCCGCTGATTGCCAGAACCGGCAAAGGCAGCGGACAAGTACTCAGTATTTTGGAGAAAGCCTCTGCCATTCCCCGGGTAACCTTCAAACTGGATTACGGCGAATTGGCCGAGAAAGCCATTACTTCTATAGAAGAAGAATTGAAGACTATTCAGGGACTGCCTAATCTGCGCTGGATTTCCCTTCAACTGATGGAACAAAATCCGGTGGTTCTCGAGCTGCTCAAAAAGCGCATAGATACATCCCGTCTAATGGCTATCTGCGACAGCTGTCAAAGTGAACTGCAGAACCGCAAGCTGGCCTTGACGCTGCCCCAATGGATTCGTTCGGTCCGTATGGACTTCATCCGCTCCCTATGTGCAGCTGCAATGGATACAACACTTCTCAAGCCGCATAATCTGACTGAACGGCTGGATGCGATCCTGACTCATCGTTTCCTCGGGCTCCCGCTGTTCATCGTCTTCATGTACGCCATGTTCAAAACAACCTTTGACTGGATTGGCGGACCATTATCCGATATGCTGGATGGCCTGATCTCCGGCCCCATCAGCGATGGAGCGAATTCGCTGCTTCAGACGATCGGGGCTTCAGGGTTTACACATGCACTTATTGTTGACGGAATCATTGGCGGAGTTGGCGGCGTATTGGTATTCGTTCCGCAGATTTTCATTCTGTTCCTGATGATTTCTTTTCTTGAGGATTCCGGCTATATGGCGCGTGTCTGCCTGCTGATGGACAGTACGATGGAACGCATGGGCCTGAACGGTAAAGCCTTTATTCCTTTTATTATCGGCTTCGGCTGTAACGTTCCTGCGATTATGGCCGCGCGCAGTATTGAACAGCCTAAGGAACGTATGCTGACTACACTCCTATTGCCACTAATGTCCTGCTCCGCCCGTTTACCGGTATATCTGCTGTTTGCGGCAGTATTCTTCCCGGCCCAGCAGGCGACTGTCGTACTTTCGATGTATGTGCTCGGCGTTGTGTTTGCCCTTATTTTGTGCAAATTGTTCTCCAAATATCTGTTCAAGAATGAATCTTCCGTCTTCATTATTGAACTGCCTCCTTACCGCATGCCGCAGATGAAGACACTAGGACGCAGCACCTGGGAAAAAGGCAAAGGGTTTCTGCGCAAAGCAGGAACGATTATTCTCGCCGGTTCGGTTATCATCTGGCTGATGTCCTACGTTGGTCCTTCCGGATTAAATGTGGATATGGATAACAGTTTCCTGGCTAAATTTGGCGGTATGATTGCTCCGCTGCTGCATCCGCTTGGATTCGGCACGTGGCAGGCCGGTTCCACACTGGTTCCTGGGTTCCTGGCCAAAGAGGTAGTGGTATCCACCATGAATATTATCTATCATGCCCCGGATGCAGCCGGACTGGAAGGCCAGATTTCACAGGTCTTTACTCCGCTCAGCTCGGTCAGCTTCATGGCTTTTATCCTGCTCTACACACCCTGTCTGGCTACTGTTGGGGTCATCAAGAAAGAGACAGCTTCATGGAAATGGACCTTTTTCTCCATAGGATATTCCGTTGCACTGGCATATATTGTTGCACTGGTCATTTTTCAAGGCGGCAGCTTATTGGGATTGTCTTAAATCTGGTATACCCAAAGTTACTTGAGCGAAAGCGGGGAACGATAATGTTAATAAATATCTTAATTATAGCGCTTGTATTTGGTTATTCCGGCTGGATGATCTACCGTCACGTGCAAAAGGGCAAACAAGGGGCTTGTGCCGGCTGTGATAAAAGCAAGACCTGCGCAGGCGCTTCGTCAGACTCTCCATTCTCCTGCAGCGTAGGACCTGCAGATACCAAACATTCGGCCAAAGCTTGAACAGCTAATACAAACAGATTCGTTTAGGATCCCTGGGATGCGGGTATGTTACTAATAAGCAACTACAGCCAGACCAACCCAAGGAGGGAATACACATGAATACCAAAAAGACATTATGGACTACAGCAGCACTTGGAGCAGCTTACCTGCTTCGTAACAAGGATGCGCGTAATAAGGTCATGAATGGCATTTCGTCAATTACTTCCCAGATGAGAAGCAAGAAGAACATCTAACCGGAATGTTGGAACAGATTGGACAATGCTTATAGTTATTATAACAAGCCTGAAGGATTCTTATATCTTGGCAAAAAAGCCGCCAGACCTTGGAATATAGGTCTTGGCGGCTTTTTTCTGTAATCGCCTTGGAATTGACTTAACGTTCATGAATGAAGCAAGTAGTGCAAAAGTGTACGCACCATGACCCCGGTTGCCCCCTTAGGATTCACTCCGCGTTCTTTGGACAGAAATGCCGTTCCGGCAATGTCCAGATGAATCCACGGCAGCCCCTCTGCAAACTCGCCGATGAACAACCCTGCCGTTGTGGCTCCCCCGTATCTCCCGGCGGCATTGCGGATGTCTGCCACCTCACTTCGCAGCATTTCCCGAAACTCGGGATACACCGGCAGCCTCCAGATTCTCTCTCCAGCTCTCAACGAGGCTATCTCTAATTTCTCCATCATCGCCTCGTTATTCGTCACAGCACCTGTAGCAATATCACCCAGAACCGATACTACGGCGCCTGTCAGGGTCGCTACATCAATGATCCGTTCCGCCCCCCATTCCAGGGAATAAGTGAGTGCGTCAGCGAGCACAACCCGGCCCTCAGCGTCGGTATTTAGTATTTCAATGGTTCGTCCGCTAAGCGTTGTCACTATATCTCCTGGCTTGAAGGCATTAGCTGCCGGCATATTCTCCGCGGATGGAATTACCATGACCACGTTAATCCGCGGACGCAGCGTTCCAAGCGCATCCATTACCCCTAGTACAGTTGCTGCCCCACCCATATCGCTAATCATGTTTTCCATGCCCGGCGCTCTTTTCAGCGAAATGCCACCCGTGTCAAAAGTAATCCCTTTGCCGACAATTGCTGTAACGTTCTCCCACTGGCTTGCCCCCTGGTAACGGATGACGATCATCCGTGGTGGATGCACACTTCCCTTACCGACGGCAAGCAGGCCCCCCATACCTTTTTGCTCAATTTCCTGTTCATCCAGAACTTCAGCAGGGAATCCGTGCCGCTCAGCAATTTCTATCGCTGCCATAGATAGCGCTGAAGGTGTCAGCAGATTTCCGGGAAGATTAGTAAGCTGGCGTGCCAGATTGGTGGCATCCCCAAATGCTTTTCCCAGCTTAATCCCTTCCACCCATTCCATAGACTCTGCCGTCTCCGCTTGCCGTTCCATATGCAACACAGCAGACTCCAGACCTTTGTATACCGGCTGTTCCCGCTTGTAGTGCTTCCGGCAGTAACTCCCCAGAGCAAGACCCTCCGAGATTGCTTGACTGGCCTCTTCAGCCCCAATAGCAGTCAACTGGCTCCATGTGTCTGGAATCTGAACAATGAGTTTGTGTACTTTCAATCTGAGTGCAGCACGAGCCGTCTGGGCAGCCAAAAGACGGAGTTCCTCCTCTCCTAGCAATCCACTACCGCTGCCTGCCAGAATGACAACCGGAAGTTCTGGCAGGCTTTCTATAGGAAGGACGTAGGTTTGGTTCAGCTTACCGCTGAATAATCCGGCTTTTGACAGCATACTTATTTGTCTTGACCATTGAGCAGACGTATGTCCCCCTTCACATTCTGCCTCAGGCATAATGATGCATAAGGCATCACCTTGTAGTGATTGTGACAAGCTGCCACTACTCCAATGAATATTAATCATAATCCCTCCTGGTTCATCCAATGATACTTATCTACAATAACGCAACGAGGCTGATCTCCCACACAGACGTTGCTGCGCGGGAATCAGCCTCACATGAAATTTATTTTAATACATGAGTGTATTACCTGAATTATTGAATTACTGAATCAGCGGTAGCGAAATAACAAAGCAAGTGCCCTCGTTAACCCGGCTGCTGACCGATATGCATCCGCCATGGTTCTTGATAATCCGGTCGCTGACGGACAAACCGAGTCCAGTCCCATTTTCCTTCGTGGTGAAAAAAGGATTGAACAACCTGTCCAAGGTGCAAATATCCATCCCTTTACCATTATCAGAGATAGAAATACGAACCTCTGCACCTTCTCTGCGTGCCCGAAGCTCGATCTTTCCTATGGCATCATCAACCTTATCCGTAATCGCTTCCATCGCATTTCTTATCATATTAAGAACGACCTGCTTCATCTGCTTGATGTCGCCGGAGATGATCATATCCTCCTGAAACGGATGAAGCTGGATCTCGCAGCCTTTCATTAATGCTTCACTTTCGGTAAGAAGAACAACTTCCTTTAGAAGTCCCGACACAGAGATCATGGCAACTTGAGGTACTGAAGGTTTGGAGGACATGAGAAATTCATGAATAATATCATTGGCCCGGTCAATCTCCGCTAATATGATCTTGGCGTATTCCTCCTTGCCGAGTTGATGAAGATGGGGATGCAGCAATTGAATAAACCCGCGAATCGCTGTTAGCGGATTACGGATCTCATGAGCAATCGAGGCAGATAATTTGCCCAGCATTACCAGACTGTCGTTCTGATATGCTGTTTGTTCAATCATCTTGTAATCGGAGATTTCCTTGAACGTGAACAGATAACAGCCCTTCATTTGCTCGCCGCTGCTTAGTGTCACTTTCCAATACCTGCCGTATTCATCTACAAACTCATAGCTTGGCTTACCCCTCTTCATTATTTCACGGTATCCGCGCAGTACCTGTTTCTTCTTGAATCGGTTCATCTGGATATTCGATAATAAATGAATCATAGTGCAGCCCAACAGCGAATGTCTGCTCAGTCCCAGAATGCTGTACATTTGCTTATTCACAAACGTTAGCACACCTTCTTCATCAAAAAGCATGATTCCGCTGTCCATTTGCTCGAGTACATCCTCATATGTAGTGTTCATCGGTCCAGTATGAAACGTTCTTGCCGGCAAAAGCAAGCTTTCCTGATATTGGCTTATCACGATACGAAGTTCCCCCTTTTACTGCATTTGACGAAGACGCTTAAGCGACATCAAATTACTATGTATTTGAGTATATGACGAAGCCGCCAGAACATTCGGAAATCGTATTATATTATCCAACCGTTTCAACTATATTCCAATCATATCCAAGTGAAGCAGACAACGCAATCAGAGAAACTGTCGAATTACAGATTTATTCTTAAAATGATTCTAAAGACACACATAATCCCAATATAAAACCAGTTTCCCCTTTCGGGTTGCTTCCCAAACCGTAAAAAAGCCTTCGCTTCAGCGAAGGCTCTGTGATCTGCATATTGGTTTACTGGAATAACAGCCCGTTTGTTAGGCTTTTTGCTGTAAGCGGTGACGCCGTTGACTCATCACAGCGAGACGTTTCTTAAGCTCCCGCTCCCATTTGGTATCTTCAATCTGCTTGGCCACAGCCAGCAGGTCAAGGGCCATATCTATCTGGCTGCGCACGATGTGCAGCGGATCTTCACTCTCTACATTGATGACATTCTCGAAAATGGCTTCCTCGTCTTCCATAACATAATCCTGGAAATCAACATCTGTTACGCCGTCACCATGGGCATATTCAGCAAGAATTTCATATTCATTTTCCACTTTATAATGTACCTCAACCCGATGGCAGACCGGGCAAAAAAGCAGGGGAACATTATGGACTTGCGTGCGATAATGCTTTAGGGTTCCCTTCGTTCCAACCATACTCGCTCCACAGCAAAAGCTCATTTTTGTTCACCCTCCTTGGTATTTTACATTGATTTAATATTATATTACAAAATAGCAGTAGAGATTCCTCGCCTTGAAGCTATTATATTAACCTTTGTGCCCATTTTCAAACGAAAGTCAGTTACCTATGGGCTATTTGGTGCAAAAAACCCCCTCGCCGGCAATTACTCCCGCAAGGAGGTTCTTTAAATATCTCAAAGATCGGTGCTTATGCCAACCCTTGCTTACAGATTCTTATCGCCAGGTTTCCAGTTCATGGCGCATAGTCCGCCTGATTGCAGGGCTTGCAGAACACGGAGAGTTTCTTCAACACTACGTCCTACATCATTGTGGTTAACTACCTGGTATTTCAGTTCGCCATCAGGATCGATGATGAACAAACCGCGCAGTGCAATTCCTTCTTCTTCAATCAGGATACCATAATCGCTGGCAACCTTCTTCGTAATATCAGATGCGAGCGGGAAGTTGATCGGGCCAAGACCGTTTGCATCCTTAGGTGTGGTGATCCATGCCTTGTGGCTGTGGACTGAATCGATGCTCACACCAAGAATTTCAGTGTCAAGAGCTGCGAAATCAGCTGCTGCATCGCTAAGTGCTGTGATTTCCGTAGGACATACAAATGTGAAATCAAGCGGATAAAAGAAGAATACAAGCCATTTGCCGCGATAGTCGGACAAGCTTACCTTACCGAAATCCTTACCGTCGCCCGTTACGGTCTCCATTGTGAAATCTGGGGCTGGTTTACCTACCAAACGTTCTGCCATTGCTTAAATCCTCCTTTGAGTATGTAAGAAAAACAATTGTTGAAATCCACTTCCAGTGCAATATGCTTTTCTTGATTGGATGAGTTGGTCAATACGTGTTGCTGTATACCAAATGTTATCATCGTACAAAATTAAAGTCAATATTGCAGTCATTATTTTTTTATAATTATTATAAATAAGCAACTTTCTGTGAAGTTTATTGTTTTTCTGCGTCATAAGGAGAACAAGCTGCTCTAGTATCCTAGGCTTTACGGATAGCGGCCACAATAAGATCGCCCATCTCTGTAGTGCTGATGGCCTTACTCTTGTCGACAGCGATGTCACTAGTGCGGTGTCCGGCATCGAGCACTTCTGCCACCGCTGCTTCAATGGCCGCTGCTGCTTCCTCATAACCAAAGGTCAGGCGGAACATAAGCGCGAGTGACAGAATCGTAGCGATCGGATTCGCCAAGCCTTGTCCGGCAATATCAGGTGCAGAGCCATGTACCGGTTCATACAGGCCGTAGCTGCCCTCACCCAGCGATGCTGAGGCAAGCATGCCAATGGATCCGGTCAGCATCGCTGCTTCATCACTCAGGATGTCACCAAACATATTCTCGGTTACAATAACATCAAAGCTGGAAGGACGACGCAGCAGCTGCATAGCGCAGTTGTCCACGAGTACATGCTCCAGTTCTACCTGCGGATATTCGGGAGCAATTCTGTTCACGACCTCACGCCAGAGGCGCGAAGTTTCGAGGACATTCGCCTTATCGACACTTGCCAGCTTGTTGCGGCGTTTGCCGGCAATTTCAAAGGCTTGGCGAACGATGCGTTCCACTTCGGTAACATTATATACGCAAGTATCCACTGCTTCTTCGCCGAATTCACCTTCACGGCGCAGCTTCTCTCCGAAATAGATACCGCCTGTCAGCTCGCGGACTACCATAAGGTCTGTGCCTTCCAGCACCTCAGGTTTCAACGTTGACGCATCCTTCAGGCAATCGAATACGACAGCCGGACGCAGATTAGAGAACAACCCCAGCGCCTTACGAATACCCAGCAGTCCTGTCTCTGGACGGAGCTCTTTCGGGTTGTTATCCCATTTCGGTCCGCCGACTGCACCCAGCAGCACCGCATCCGCTTTGCGGCAGATCGCCAGCGTGTCCTCCGGAAGTGGTGTTCCCCGTTCATCAATGGCGATTCCGCCAAAGAGTGCCTCCTCGGTTTCAAACGCATAACCGAACAATTCTTCCGTTTTTCTGAGTACTTTCAACGTTTCTGCCACAACTTCAGGTCCGATACCGTCCCCGGATATCACTGCGATTTTTTTAACCTCACTCATTCCCGTCACTCCTCTGGTTTCTGCTGTTCGCAGACATAGTTCTTCTGTATATTGTTGTATCATACCTACGGCCAAAGGACAAAGATATAGATTCTATGAAAGTGATAGGCCCAGCCTATAACGCTATCATTCACCTCGTACTATCCATTCCCTTCCCGGTCGGCCCTGTCTGATCATTTGCTCTTGTTTATTAGGTTGTTTACAATAAGTATGTACTTATGAATGTATGGTTTGACCATTACATGTAGAGGAGTTGTGGTGAGATGCAGTATGCAAAGCTTGGCAAATCCGGTATGAATGTAAGCCGTCTCTGTCTCGGGACGATGAATTTTGGTCCAATTACGGATGAAAAAGAGGCTTTCCGCATTATGGACGCCGCATTGGATGCGGGGATCAACTTTTTTGATACCGCCAACGTGTATGGCTGGGGCGAGAATTCCGGACTGACCGAGACGATTATCGGCCGCTGGTTCAAGCAGGGCGGAGGCCGGCGGGAAAAGGTTGTACTGGCCACCAAAGTCTATGGAGCTATGAGCGACAAGCTTGACGGCCCTAATGATGAAAGCGGTCTCTCCTCCTATATTATCCGCCGTCACCTGGAGGGCTCACTCCAACGCCTTCAGACTGACCACATCGAGTTGTATCAGATGCATCATGTAGATCGGAGTGTCTCCTGGGACGAGCTGTGGAGCGCGTTCGAGCTTGCAGTCAGCCAGGGGAAAATCGGCTATGTCGGCTCCAGTAACTTTGCCGGCTGGGATATTGCAGTAGCCCAGCAGGAAGCTAAAGCCCGGGGGTTCTTGGGGCTTGTATCTGAGCAGCATAAATACAGCCTCACCTGCCGCCTGCCGGAGCTGGAGGTACTTCCTGCATCCCAGAACCTCGGTCTGGGAGTCATCCCTTGGAGTCCGCTCGACGGAGGGCTGCTTGGACGCAATGCGCTCAAGAAAATCGAGGGCAGCCGCAGCGGTGGTAATGCAGAACGGGTAGAACAATACAAGAACCAGCTTGAGGCTTTTGCCGAACTCAGCCAAGAGCTTGGCGAACCCCAAGACAACATTGCGCTGGCTTGGCTGCTGGCGAATCCGGCAGTCACGGCACCAATCATCGGCCCGCGTACCATGGAGCAGTTCGAAAGTGCGCTGCGCAGCCTGGAAGTCGTTCTGGACGAGTCCGTACTCAAGCGTCTGGATGAGATCTTCCCTGGCCCTGGTGGTGCAGCGCCAAAGGCATATGCCTGGTAGGCACGAATTCCATGCGAGGACGAGTCGTGCTTGCGGCTGATGGAGAAGATACCCTTCTTTAACCTTCCGCAAAAAAATAAGCTGTTGTACATGGCATTTACTCTGCCAAGTACAACAGCTCTTTTTATCCGTATCCTATTTTGCCTGCACCACGAATGTTCAACTATATGTCCATCCTTATTCTGCTGTATCCACGGTTACAGATCCGTTACTGGTGGACAAGGAAACTTTGTGCGTCCCGCTCCCGAGCACGGCGGTTCCGTGACTGTTGTCATCACCCTTCCAGCTGACATCTCCTTTGAGCGAGCCATTGCTGGTATCTGCAGTAATCGTTGCATCGTTAGCAGCCGGCAGACTCACTACAATCTTGCCATTGCTGGAAGAGCACTCCCATTCACCGGTAATCGGCGAGTTAATCGTGATCTTGCCGTTGCTGCTCTTCGCGTACAGCGAACCGTCGATATTGCCGAGATTCAGAGCGCCATTGGAGCTAACCAGCTTCACTTCACCCTGCACATTCTGCACAGTCAGTGTTCCATTGCTCGTGTGTGCATCCACGCCACCGGCCACATCATGAATATCCAATGTTCCGTTGCTGGTATCCAATTCTACACCTGACTGCAAATTGCCAGCTTCAATCGATCCGTCACTGGTTTCAACCACTACTGCAAGATTGCTGGGAAGATTAACATTCAAATAGGGATCTTTGAGATTAAATCCAATATGAATGTTGGAGAGCCAGCCCGATTCCCCTTCCAGCTTCATGGTCAAGGTGTCTCCTTCGGCTATGACTGTCCATTTCTGTTCGAGTGTGCTTGAAGCTTCACTTTCCGATTTCCCCGGCACTTCCAGCTTACCCTCATAGTCAAGAGTGCTGCCATCCACACCGCTTAGCTTTACCTTACCGTGCGGCAATTCAATCTTCACCTTCTTGATCCCTGCCTGCACATCCACTGTTCCATTTACTGGCACAATCTCTGTGTTACCGAAAATCCCGCTGAGCGAGCCATCGGCCAGCACCCTCTGGGCCCCGCTTGCGGCAACCAACACCACAATCAGGACAATAGCCCAGCCGCTGACACGCGTTTTGACATCGGACTTCACAAATATGCGGAGCAGGGTCTCCAGCCCGAACAATATAAGCAGCGCAGGCCAGAGATAATTCAGCGCCTGGTAGGTAACCACATCAAATTGGGCTAGTACGATGATAACCCCCAGCATGATGCATCCCAAGGCTGCGGTAAAGCTGCCGATCTTCCATCTCCCCATTGTTCATATCCCCATTTCTTTATACTTTTGGATTTTTCTTCAGCATTCTTAGTCCATAGCCGATCAGGCCCAGCGACAATAGAATGGATCCGATATTCATATCGGTGAGCAAATCCCAGAGCCCCGGGAAGGTAGTAACAATCAGCAACAGAATACCCGCTGTTACACAGCCAAAACCGACCCAGACCGGATTCACATCTTCGTTCGGATACGCCACGCTTCCAGGCATGCCCATACTCCATGGAGCCCCATAGCTGTCAGGATGGAACATCATACGTTCATGCTCTTCGGCAGATATTTTCATCCACGCCGCTTTTTGAAGAGCATCAAATAATTGATAGAACCACAGCGCAGCCAGAGCAAACGGAAAAATGGTTGGCATGGAGGGGATAAAGATAATACAAAGGGATGCCCCGACCATATATTCCAGCCCCAATTTTTTGAAGCCTAAATACAAATGCCCTAGTCCCGGAATCATAGCCAGAAGAAAAGTGAGCCAACGTCTTTTTTTGATCATATAATATCCTCCCATTTGAAGTTGTTTAATTATTCATTTGATCCATCAGGGTTAAGCCAGGCGCTGACCGATGTGGACATATGTCCATTAATTTCTGTAATGCCATAGGCCATATCCTTAAATACCCCAAGCTGCAGCAGCAGGAAGGTCAAGCCGACCGCAACCCCATAGTGTACCCAAGAGGTTTTGGGAGCTGTGCGGCGTCTAACCATAGTTGCTCTGACCGCCCGTTCCCGGCGCCCCGATTCCAGCTGTTCAATTTGCGCCATTACATCGGCAGTAATATCCGGAAAGGCAAATGTATCCAAGGACTCTTGTCCATTCTCCATTTCGTTCCATAACGCAGACATTTCTCTTGCTTCTTCCAGCCACTGTGCGCATTCGGGACAAGACTCGATGTGCAGACGGATTCTCAGCTCCGCTTCCGGAGACAGCAAGTTTTCGATATAATGCGGCATCCATTCTTTTACTGTTGCACAATTCATCGCCATTCCTCCCCGTTTTTACGCATCATCTGTCTGGCCCTGTACAGCTGTGACTCTACTGTTTTTACTGAAACGCCTTTCTGCTCGGCAATCTCCTGATAGGAATGTCGCTGAAAATAATACATCTGCACGACCGACCGGTACGGTTCTGTGAGATGATTCAGATTCGCGCCTAGCGCTTCCGACGCTTCCTTGCGGATCAGCACATGCTCAGGCGTCTGCGATGTTACCCAATCATTCTCCGTATAATCGGCTGTACTGCGGTGCCGCCATTCCCTGTCATTGGCCCGTTTCCAGTCCAGACATGTCCGGTAAGCAATCCGGTACAACCAGGTGGAGAATGAAGATTGCCCTCTGAAGGAAGGGAGCGCCTTGTAGGCTTTGATGAAGACTTCCTGGGCCATATCCTTGGCTGACTCAGCTTCTCCTGTAATTTTGATACATACCCGATACACCATGCCTTGATAACGCGACACCAATTGCTCAAAAGCCTGATGCTGCCCATTTAGCACGGCTGATATCCACTCTGCCTCTTCCAAGTCGTTCTCCCCTCCTTCAGCTTCATAATATTAGACGACAGACTCCGGGCTTCCCCTGCAAAGGTTTCTATTTATTTTTTTGAAGGATCAATAATCCAGTTTATCCGCCTATTCTCTGGTAAATATGGTGAACAACATACTTACTCATTGTACCGGGTATTCCGCCTTCCTCCAAGCGCTATGATGTTCTTAGAAAAACAAATAAAGCCATCCAAACCGCAGAGTCAATCTACGGCCTGAACAGCTCACATCAATAGTTAGTCAAAAGATATAACGCACGAGTCAGGTATGAGACCAACCTGATTTACAGGTTAACATGATCGCGCTTTGTATACGTTTTGCGTTTCTCCAGCAGTTTGTTCAGGGCATTCAGATAAGCTCTGGCACTCGCCTCCAGAATATCTGTGCTGAGTCCTCGGCCCTGAGCGGCAACCTCGCCCTGTGACAATACTACATGGACTTCACCCTGTGCGTCTTTGCCGCGGCTGACAGCCTTGATGGAATAGTCACCAAGTGTAACTTCCTCACCTGTAGCCTGGTCAATGGCATTATAGATCGCATCTACTGACCCGTTGCCTTCGGCAACTGCAATAATCGGTTCCGTGTCCGGCCCTTTAATCGTTATCTTGGCTGTAGGAGTGGCCTCATTGCCGTAAGTCACATAGATCGTCTGCAGGCTGAAAACTTCCGGCGTATCGATCAGTTTCTCTTCCAGCAGCGCCAGAATGTCCTCATCGGATACTTCCTTCTTCTTATCTGCCAGATCCTTGAATTTGGCAAATGCATGATTCAGTTCTTCATCCAAGAGCTCATAGCCCAGATCACTGAGCTTGTCGCGGAATGCATGTCGGCCTGAATGTTTGCCCAGTACCAGCTTGCTCTCTTTGAGCCCGATAGTTTCAGGAGTCATGATCTCGTAAGTGGTTTTCTCCTTCAGCATACCATCCTGGTGAATCCCGGATTCATGGGCGAAGGCATTGGCGCCGACAATTGCCTTGTTGCCTGGAACAACCATGCCTGTAAGCTTGCTGACCAGCCGGCTGGTACGGGAAATCTCAGACAATACGAGCGAAGTCTTGGCATTAAAAAACTCACTGCGTGTCTCCAGCGCCAGCGCCACCTCTTCAATGGCTGTATTCCCGGCACGTTCGCCGATGCCGTTGATGGTACCTTCAATCTGGTCCGCACCATTCTGAATCGCAGCCAGCGTGTTCGCCGTAGCCATACCCAAGTCATTATGACAATGGGCGCTAAGCTGCACTTTCTCAATATCCGGCACGGTGTCCTTAAGAAACTTGAAGATCGCACCATATTCCGAGGGGTTCAGATAACCGACAGTATCCGGTATATTAACCACATTCGCACCTTCACGAATGGCCATCGCCACCATTTCAGCCATGAAGTCGCGTTCAGTCCGGCCAGCATCCTCCAGTGAAAATTCCAGCTTGGAAAAATATTTTTTGGCATAACGGATGGCGGCCTGTGCGGTCTCCAGCACCTGTGCCTTTTCCATACGAAGCTTATGCTGCCGATGAATCGGTGAAGTTGCCAGGAACAGATGAATGCAGGGGTCCTGCGCTCCTTGAAGCGCTTCTCTAACTGCATCGATGTCGCTCTCTCTGGAACGAGAGAGTCCTATCAAGGTTACATTCTTCACAGCTCTCGCTACTGCGTTTACCGCAGCCAGGTCTCCGGGTGACGCAGCAGGAAAACCTGCTTCCATCCGATCAATCCCCAGCTTCTCCAGCTGGTAAGCAATCTCTACCTTTTCACGTGTATTGAGGTTCACACCCGGCGACTGCTCTCCGTCTCGCAGCGTCGTATCGAACACATATATTTTACGCAAAGCTGAGCACCTCCTGAAAAAGATTGCGCTAAAACCCTCAAATGCGGCCCGCAAAAAAAACCGGCCGCATCTGAGAATCACACTATATTACGTTCAACGTTTTAATTATATGAGACTATTTCTTAATCCAGTGCATCATTTCACGCAGCTGACTGCCGACTACTTCTACCGGATGAGCAGCTTCGTTGCGGCGGGTGGCTGTCAGGAAGGCACGGCCGGATTGATTCTCAAGAATAAAGTCGCGGGCGAATTTACCTTGTTGGATATCGCTAAGCACTTCTTTCATTGCTTTTTTGGTTTCATCTGTAATGATGCGTGGACCTGTTACATAATCGCCGTACTCGGCAGTGTTACTGATGGAATCGCGCATAGTTGCAAGTCCGCCTTCATACACCAGGTCAACGATCAGCTTCATTTCATGCAGACATTCGAAATACGCCATTTCAGGAGCATATCCTGCTTCGGTAAGCGTCTCGAAACCAGCTTTGATCAGTGCGGATACACCACCACACAGAACAGCCTGCTCGCCGAACAGATCGGTTTCGGTTTCTTCACGGAAGGAAGTTTCAATAACCCCTGCACGTGTACAGCCGATACCTTTGGCATAAGCCAGACCAATCGCCTGAGCATTGCCGGTTGCATCCTGTTCAATTGCGATCAGTCCAGGAACGCCGAAACCTTCAACATAGGTGCGGCGAACCATGTGACCCGGGGATTTTGGAGCTACCAGCAGTACATCAGCATCCTTAGGGGCAACGATTTGGCCAAAATGTACGTTGAAGCCATGAGAGAACATCAGAGCCGCGCCGTTTTTGAGGTTTGGTTCAATTTCATTTTTATATACGGATGCCTGTGTTTCGTCCGGCATAAGAATTTGCACTACATCTGCACGGGATACTGCTTCAGCTACCGGCAATACTTCAAAGCCGTCATTTTTGGCGGTTTCAAACGATTTGCCTTCACGCAGGCCGATGACAACCTGAAGACCACTGTCACGCAGGTTCTGTGCCTGGGCATGCCCTTGGCTGCCGTACCCGATTACTGCAATTGTCTTCCCTTTTAGTACACTAAGTTCTGCATCCTGTTCATAGTACGTTGTCACTGCCATTGTCAATATCCTCCTTTAATTTGGGACCCATCGTAAAGAGCGGGTGCTTCAAGAGCCTTCAGTCCTTAAGATAGGATAGGCTGCTCTTCAAGCCCCCGCTCTTTCGCGGGAATTTCCTTACCCTTATCTTATCAAATTAATGCAAACAAGCAGCAATTCGTTAAAGCCGTAAAATATAGTCAGGCATTTCCCCGAATCATGGCTGTAACACCGGTACGGGACAGCTCTTTGATGCCGTATGGCTTGAGCAGTTCAATCATTGCATCAATTTTCTGAGTATCTCCAACCACCTGTACGAGCAGGCTGGTTGAACCAATATCGACCACTGAAGCGCGGAAAGTCTCAACAACACCCATGATCTCCGGACGTTCAGCCGGATCCGCTTTGACTTTGATCAACGCCAGTTCGCGGGCAACCATTGGCTTGGAGCCTAGATCCACAACCTTGATTACATCAATCAGCTTGTAAAGCTGCTTCTCGATCTGCTCAAGGGTGTGCTGATCACCCAGGGTAACAATTACCATCCGGGACAAACCCACTTCTTCGGACTGTCCGACGGTGATGCTCTCAATATTGAAGCCCCGGCGGCCGAACAGGCCTGACACCCGCTGCAGTACACCTGGCTGGTCATTTACAAGCACAGCAATCGTATGTTTCATCACTGTCATTCATCCCCCATCAGCATTTGATCGATGGTTGACCCTTGGGTTACCATCGGGTAGACATTCTCGTCCTTAGGAACAACGAATTCTACCAGAACGGGTCCCGGCGTTTCCAGTGCTTCTTTCCACGCAGCGCCTGCTTCTTCCTTGTTTGTTGCCCGTAGTCCCTTTACCCCGTATGCCTCAGCCAGTTTAACAAAGTCTGGGCTGCCCGCAAGGTCAGTATAGCTGTAACGCTTCTCATAGATGAGGTTCTGCCACTGCCGGACCATCCCCAGAACCTGGTTGTTAATCACCACAATTTTGACTGGAATCTTATGGATTGCACAAATTGCCAGCTCTTGCGAACACATTTGCATGCCGCCGTCACCATTGATGGAGACTACCAGCCGTTCCGGATGTGCCATTTGCGCTCCGATGGCTGACGGGAATCCGAATCCCATCGTTCCAAGTCCTCCGGAAGTGATCCATGAACGAGGATGATTGAACTTGTAATACTGAGCAGCCCACATCTGATGTTGTCCAACATCCGTAGTGACAATGGCTTCACCCTTAGTGGTGTCATTGATCATTTCAATTACCCACTGTGGTTTGAGCTCTGTATCAGAATCGTTATAGCGAAGTGGGTAATCCAGCTTCCACTGGGCAATCTGCGTTCTCCAGGCATCCGCATTAGCCGCACGGCTTACTTCAGGATTCAGCATTTCCAGTACGGTCTTCACATCACCGACAATTGGAATGTCTGGTGAGACATTTTTTCCGATTTCAGCCGGATCAATGTCGATATGAACAATTTTCGCTTTGGGCGCGAAACCGTCCAGCTTGCCGGTTACACGGTCATCGAACCGGGCACCGATGTTAATCAACAGATCGCATTGCTGAATGGCATTATTAGCGGTGTAGGTACCGTGCATACCGGGCATTCCCATCCACAGTTCTTCCGCACTCGGGTAACAGCCCAGTCCAAGCAATGTTGTTGTGATTGGAATCTCTGTCCGCTTCACGAATTCGTACATAGCCTCATGAGCCCCGGAGTAAATGACACCGCCGCCGGCAATGATGATCGGGCGTTCAGCGGATGATATTGCGCGGACCAGCTTATCCAATTGAAGCTTGTTCGGAACCGTACGCGGATTGTAGCCGCGAAGGTTAATGCCCTGCTGTTTGGCCGGGGCAAACAAAGTTTTGGCAGCCGATACATCCTTCGGAATATCAATGAGAACCGGGCCTTTACGGCCGGTGTTCGCAATGTGGAAGGCTTCATGAATGACACGCGGAAGATCCTCAACATCACGTACCAGATAACTGTGCTTGGTAATCGGCATGGTTATGCCTGTAATATCCGCTTCTTGAAAAGCATCTGTTCCAATCAGGCTGGAAAAGACATTACCGGTGATTACCACTAGTGGAACAGAGTCCATAAAGGCGGTGGCAATGCCTGTTACCAGATTGGTTGCTCCCGGACCCGAGGTTGCAATACATACGCCCGGCTTACCGCTGGCTCTGGCATAGCCGTCAGCCGCGTGAATCGCGCCCTGCTCATGCCGTGTCAGGATATGTTTGAAATCGGTGAAGCCATGAAGAGCATCGTAGATGTATAATACAGCACCGCCTGGATACCCGAATACGGTATCTACCCCTTCCAATACAAGACTGCGCAGCAGCACTTCGGAGCCCGTAATCACCTCGGGATTTTTCCATTTCTCACGTAACTGCTCTATAGACTGTACTTCCGGTATTTGCGCGCTCATCAGTATTCCTCCCTTCGATAGTTAACATTCATTATGAAAATGACAGAACGTCTTATATACGACCGATAATGTGCCTGACAACAAAAAAACCTTTCGCCACCCACGCGCAAAAGACAGCGCGTGAGGGACGAAAGGTTGATCTTCCGTGGTACCACCCATGTTTGCATTGCATCTCACGATGCAACACCTTATCAGGATACAAAAATCCATCGATGTAGGCAGGGCCCAAATCTCTGTAACCTGAAGTCCCTAACGCGGACCAAACGATTCCCCCTAATAATTCCACCACTCTTGCCGATGGACCTTTCAGGAAAACAGCTCCGAGGTGAGCTCGTATATAAGGGATTCTGGTGGAGGTTGCAGCAATTCCTCTCACTCTCTGAGCAAAAGAGCCCTTAAAACTTCGTCCTCATCATTGCCGATGCATGTATGTTCGTTAAAATGTTTAGACACATTATATGATTCCTCACACGGTTAGTCAATACCCATCTTTTCTGCAATCGTCACAAAACGTTGTTCTATTCTTGCCGGAACGCCCACACGCCTTTGGGCATATGATGTACGACAATGCGTGAAGGGGGCGCTTTATGATTCGCTATCGCAGACCCAAGCAGGATGATCTTATCATTCTTGACTTGATTGAGAAACAACTGGTTCCATTATCGCATCTTCCGCAAACCGTAATCAACCAGGTCCGAAAAGACCTGCCCCGTCGCCTGGGGCAAGGGGTTACCCTTGTAGCTTGTCCGGATTATGAAAGCGATCCCCTGGGATTCGTTCATTTCATGCTGCATGGAGACTTACTCTATATTGACATGTTAGCCATAGCCCCTGCGGCAAGGCGCAAGCGTTGGGGGAATATGCTCATGGACCGGGCTGAGCGGTTTGCACTATCACGCGGTTGCCAGAGAGCCAAAGTTTCAGTGGACACCGGCAATGCGCCGGGAATTTCTTTTTATCAAAAATTGGGCTACAGCGTAGCCCGTTATCAGCCGCAAAACTTCTGCTATGAGTTCGAAAAACCTTTATCCAGCAGATTCAGAGTTTAAAAGAAACCGATCGGCGGTACGCCATAATTGGATCCACAGCAATAAGGTCCAGGCACCGGTCCTGGTCCATACCCTCCGTAGGGTCCAGGTACACCGCCATAGCCTCCGCCATAAGCGTAGGGGGCCGTACCAATGGCCAACAAATCAAACAGCACCAGCGGAATCAAAGCCTTGGTTTGCACTTTTCTACCGCTGGTCCGTTGTAAAACCAGTCGATTTCCCGAGACCCGGAGCAGTTTCCCCGTTACTTTCGTGCCATCTTTTTTCACTGCGGTAATATTTTTACCCACCAGCTTCATCACCTGTTTCCTTGTAACCGGCTGTGTCATCTTATCCCTCCTAAAAGTTTTGTAAACATAGTCTCCCAGAATTTACTCGATACGAATTTTGCTGCAAAAGCTTAGGTTAAGCTCTTCTTCACAACAGTCTATTCGTGCCAAGTACACTTTGCCTGTACACCTGTCCCTGACTGATACATCTAAAATTTCAACAAAAAAAACGCATTCCCAGTTCATACCGGAAATGCGTTTATTGATCTACGCAACAAGCGATACATCCAAATTAACGTTTGCTAGGGTCGTAAGGTTCACCCAATGCCTTCGGAGCCGAAGAACGGCCAACCGCACTGACTAAGACTATAATCGTTAATACATAAGGAATCATGAAGATAAATTCCTGTGGAATGTTTTTGGACCATTCGAACAATTGCACATAGTTCCGGATCGCTTGCGACAACCCGAAGAATACAGCTGCTCCGAACGCGCCAAGCGGATTCCATTTCCCGAAAATCATCGCCGCAATAGCGATAAAGCCCTGACCGGAAACCGTGTTGTGCGCAAAGGTTCCCGTTGTTGTTAGGGTGATAGTGGCTCCGCCAATACCGGCTAACAGCCCGCTCAGCATAACACCAATATATCTCATGCGGTTTACGTTGACACCCAGTGTATCCGCCGCACTCGGGTGTTCACCGACTGCACGCAGCCGAAGACCAAATGGGGTTTTGAAGAGTACAAAATAAATGACAATAACCAGGATTATCGCAAGGTAAGTCGTCGGATAGGAATTAAAAATCCCCTCGCCGATAACCGGAATCTTGGAGAGACCGGGGATAGGTACTTTACTGAATCCGTCCAGTAGCGGAGTTTCACCAGCTCCGTCAAAAATCAGCTTCACAACATAAAGCGTACTGCCAGCAGCCAGAAAGTTAATAACTGTACCACTTATGGTCTGGTCCGCCTTGAACGTAATTGACGCAACGGCATGAATAAGTGCGCCAAGTACACCCACAACCATAGCACAAAGTACACCGACCCATGGCGCCCATTCACCCATCCCTGCATCCTGAGCATAATATCCGCCTACAGCTGCAGCAAAAGCGCCAAACATCATCAAGCCTTCAAGTCCGATGTTCACGACACCGGAACGTTCAGAGAAGATGCCACCGAGGGCGGCAAATATCAGCGCTGTGGAAAAAACAAGCGTTGTATTGAGCAATTGGCCTAATACTTCCATCTATAACACCTTCTCTTTCTTGCGCTTGAAATAGAACGGTTTGAGCACCCAGCGCACAATTCCTTGTGCCGCAATGAAGAAAATAATTGAACCGATTACGATACGAATGAGTTCAGGAGGAACATCCGCTCCAAAACTCATACCTGCAGATCCATAAGTCAAGGTTCCGTAGAGAATAGCAGCCAGAATCACTCCGAGTGGATGCGTCAGACCAAGCAGCGCAACGGCAATCCCGTCAAAGCCATAACCTGGAGAAGCCGCAAATACAGATTGATAATGGAATACGCCAAGCACTTCGCCTGCACCTGCCAGCCCGGCAAAAACACCGCTGATGAACATGGCTTTAATAACATTACGGCCAACATTCATACCTGCGTACTCTGCTGCATGAGGATTCAAGCCGACAGCTCGCATTTCGTACCCCTGTTTGGTTTTCCACAGATAGACATAGAAGAATACCGCTGCAGCCAGTGCAATTGCGGTTCCCCAGTGCAGCCGCGCATTATCAAATAGGGAATTTAAGAATGTCATGGAGAGCGAGGCCGGAATATCCTCTGAACGATTCTGCCCTTCAAGCAGCAAGAACGTTCTGACAATATAATTGGACAGAAATAATGCAATCCAATTCAACATGATAGTGGTAATAACCTCGTTAATTCCGCGTTTTGCCTTGAGATAACCAGCAATGCCTGCCCAGAGTCCGCCACAGACTCCTGCAATGATAACTGCCAGTGGCACCAGTATAAAATTCGGCAGGGTTCCGGCTAGCTTTATGCCAACAATAGAAGCCGCAGTCATTCCAATAAGCACCTGTCCATCCGCCCCGATATTGAACATACCCGAACGGAAGGCGAAAGCTACTGCAAGTCCTGTGAACATCAGTGGTGTCATCTCGCGGATAGCCTCACCAAAGTCATATGGACTACCAAATACGCGTTTGAACAGCGCTGAGTAGGCAGCTACAGGATCGTATCCACCGATCAGCATCACTACAGCCCCTACAAGGAACCCCATCACTATTGCGACTAACGGAACGATATAGCTGTCCGTCGCAAATATTTTTTTGAGTCTATACATCCGAATGGCCTCCCCGCTTCAAGCTTCCCGCCATCATCAGACCCAGTTCCTGATCATTGGTATCCTGCGGGAATACTTCACCGACAATCTGGCCTTCATAGATGACGGCGATTCTGTCGGACACATTCATAATTTCATCAAGTTCAAAAGAAATCAGCAGTACAGCTTTACCTTGGTCACGCTGAGCAATGAGTTGTTTCTGCACAAATTCGATTGCACCAACGTCAAGGCCGCGGGTAGGTTGAGCAGCAATCAGCAGTGTCGGATTTTTATCTATTTCCCGCGCAATAATCGCTTTTTGTTGATTACCACCTGACAAAGAACGGGCTTTGTTCTCAATAGAAGGAGTTCTCACGTCAAACTGCTTGACCAGATCCTCGGCATGCTGATCGATGACTTCTTTGTTCAGGAATCCGTTCTGATTGTATGGACTTTTATAATATGTTTCCAGCACCATGTTCTCGCTAACTGTAAAATCCAGGACTAACCCATGCTTATGCCGGTCCTCCGGAATATGAGAGACATTCATTTCAGAGATTTTACGTGGATTCAGATTAGAAATTTCCTTGCCGGATACGGCAATAGAACCGGAATCAATCTTACGCAGGCCGGTGATCGCCTGGATCAACTCGCTTTGTCCGTTCCCGTCGACGCCAGCAATACCTAGAATTTCCCCAGCCTTCACATCAAAGCTAAGCCCATTCAATACCGGCACACCATCTTTGCTCTTACTGCTTACATTATTCAATTGGAGTACAGTTTCACCAATACGCGGAGGCTGCTTGTCTACCTTGAAGGTTACACCGCGTCCTACCATCTTTTCAGCCAGCTCATTAGGATTTGTATCAGCAGTCTTCACCGTATCAATGACTTTACCCCGGCGGATGATGGTAACCCGGTCAGAAATTTGCATGATTTCCTTAAGCTTATGAGTAATCAAAATGATGGACTTGCCCTCTGCAACGAGCCGCTTCATAATCGCCATCAGTTCTGTAATCTCCTGAGGCGTAAGCACAGCGGTAGGCTCGTCGAATATAAGTATATCCGCACCGCGGTACAGGGTTTTCATAATTTCTACCCTTTGCTGCATGCCGACCGAAATGTCGTAAATCTTGGCATTTGGATTGACTTGAAGGCCGTATTGCTCTGATAGTATACGAACCTGCTCCGCAGCGGATTTATAGTCGATTTTAAGACCTTTTTTCGGTTCCATGCCCAGAACAATGTTCTCAGTTACCGTGAAAGGCTCTACAAGCTTAAAATGCTGGTGAACCATTCCGATGCCAAGCTCAATCGCTTTATTGGGGTTATCGATAACAACTGGTTTCCCGCCGATTTCGATGCTGCCTTCATCGGGCTGATACAGTCCGAAGACGATATTCATCAAGGTGGATTTGCCTGCTCCGTTCTCGCCAAGCAGTGCATGAATTTCTCCTTTTTCGAGCGTCAGACTAATGGAGTCGTTCGCGACGATACCGGGAAAGCGTTTTGTGATTTGCTTCAACTCTACGACAGGAGCCGCAGCACTCATGGAATCACCCTCATCACTGAATATATATTACCTTATAGACATGGCTATACCGCCCCTGAAGGACGGTACAGCTATGTTGACCTATTACCTGAAACATTCACCTAACAAGGAACAAGGCCAGCTCAATAACCGGCCTTGTTCCTTGTTAATTATTGTGAAGCAAGAAACATCAAGTCCGTCTTACTCGGTAGGAACTTTGATTGTTCCATCAATGATTTGTTTGCTGTATTCATCAACTTTGGCAAGAATTTCAGCGGATACGTTGGCTTTGGATGTTTCAGGAAGGCCTACACCGTTGTCTTTCAGACCCAGTACAGTTGTAGTGCCGCCTTTGAATGTTCCATCAACGACCTGTTGGGAAACTTTCTTAACCGCTTCGTCAACACGTTTGATCATGGAAGTCAGAGTTACATCGTCGCCAAATTCCAGGGATTGGTCTTTGTCTACGCCGATTACCCATACTTTATCGCCGCCAGCTTTGTTACGGGATTTAGCTTCGTTGAATACACCGTTACCAGTTGCGCCAGCAGCTGGGAAGATGATGTCATTGCCGTCATTGTACAGAGTAGCTGCCAAAGACTTACCAACGTCTGGCTTGTCATAAGCACCTGCATAAGTAACTTTTACGGCTGCATTAGGGTTAACAGCTTTTACACCAGCAATGAACCCTACTTCAAAACGTTTGATTACTGGGCTTTCCATACCGCCAATGAAACCTACTTTGTTGGTTTTGGTAGTCAAACCTGCAACTACACCCACCAGGAAGGATCCTTCATTCTCGGAGAACGTAACGGATTCTACGTTTGGAGCTTCTACCACACTGTCAATGATCGCAAGATTGGCATCCGGATTCTCGGTTGCAACTTTCTTAACAGCATCGCCAAGGTCAAAACCAATACCCCAAGTCAGGTTGTAGCCGCCTTTTACGAATTGGTTAAGGTTTGGCTCATAGTCTGAATTGGATTTACTTTGCAGATACTTGATTTCAATACCGGATTCTTTCTCAAGAGCCTGCAGAGCTTCCCAAGCTGATTGGTTAAACGACTTGTCGTTAACGCCGCCTACGTCGGTAACCAGACCGACTTTGACGTCAGTTTTTGGAGCATCCGTTGGAGCTGCTGTTGCTTCAGCCGGTGCGTTGGTTGCTGTTCCAGCGTTGCTTGCTTCATTGCCGGAGTTGTTATTGTTCTTGCCGCAGCCTGCCAGAATGACAGTGAACGCAAGCAACATAACAAGAGATAGTTGGTATACCTTTTTCATTGAGTGTGATCCCCCTTAAAAAATTGGATGTCTTCTGTGTATTCCTTGGACATACCATTAGATCAAATTATAACTGGTAAAAACCTTAAAATCCAGTCAATTAATGACCTCAGGTCAATAATAATTTGCATTTTTTCACAAGAAACCGTTTACTATCACATCACACGTCAGCAAAACATTCAAACCATGTCAGAAGCGCTCGAATTGCATGGTTGTGGTTAGTACAATATAATTATTATTGCACGGTTATGTGTTTTCTATTATCATGAATGTTTACATAATGTAATAAAAGGGAGTATTGAAAAATGGATGATCAAAACAAACCAGAAGCTGCACCAGACTTCAAATACTGCCGGGAGTCCCGTGTATTCAAAACAGGCCGCGTATTCCCGAATGATGTCAACAATCATAAGACGTTGTTCGGTGGCAAGCTAATGAGCACTATTGATGAAGTTGGATCGATCTCTGCCATGCGTCACTGCCGCACCAATGTGGTTACCGCTTCAGCGGACTCTGTTGACTTCCTACTGCCTATCAGACCTACAGATTCAGTATGCTTCGAGTCCTTCGTCTCCTGGACGGGCAGAACCAGTATAGAGGTATTCGTCAAAATCATATCAGAGAATCTATATACCGGCGAGCGAGCTGTTGCAGCGACATCTTTCCTCACCTTTGTAGCTGTCCATGAAGACGGCACACCGGCACTGGTACCCGCCATCATTGCTGAAACCGATGAGGAAAAGCTGATCAGCGCCTCTGCAAATGAGCGTTCCGAGCTGCGGAAGATTAGAAGAACCAGTAGCAAGCTGCTGGCATCCCAGCTAAGCACCACCAAGTACTGGGAGTAGAGCTTCGCTTAGGGATTCACTCCCTCTTCCAGACACATTGAAACCTTGGCCTTAAGTTCAATTAACTGAAAAACCTTTGCAAGACTCAAAAAAAAGCACCGTCAAACGGGAGATCCCGCAGGCGGTGCTTTTCGGTTACTTCTAATACTTATGCGTTAATCTTCTCTTTGGCAACAACAGCCAGGGAGTTGAATGCGTTAAGATCGTTAACTGCCAGGTCAGCCAGCATCTTGCGGTTCACTTCTACTCCAGCCAATTTCAGGCCGAATACAAGCTTGCTGTAAGACAGGCCGTTCAAACGGGCTGCAGCATTGATACGGACGATCCACAGTCTGCGGAAGTTACGTTTAGTCTGACGACGGTCACGGTATGCGTAAACCATCGATTTCATTACCTGCTCTTTAGCAGTTTTGAAAATGCGGTGCTTGGAACCGAAATAACCCTTTGCCAGCTTCAATACTTTTTTATGTCTACGACGAACTACAAATCCGCCTTTAACTCTTGCCATATTAATAAACCTCCCAAAAATGTGTGATAAAACTATTTCAAGTTAGCGAGTCCTTGTTTCAAACGTCTTACATCCCCAGGGGCCATAACCGGATTTCCGTTCAGTACGCGTTTTGCGCGCTTGGATTTGTGGGAAAGCAAGTGGTTCTTGTGAGCTTTGTAACGCAGTACTTTGCCCGTTCCAGTAATCTTGAAACGGCCTTTCAGACTGCTGTGAGTTTTCATTTTAGGCATGGTGTTTCCTCCTTGAATATTATGCGGCGCCAAATTGCTGTGCAAGTGACTCCAAATTTATTGGGCTTTGGGAGCCAAGATCATAATCATGCTGCGTCCTTCCAGCTTAGGCTGGCGTTCCACAACAGAAATATCTTCAACTTCGTTCTTCACCCGTTCCAAAATCTTCTGACCGATGCTGGCATGTGTAATCTCACGTCCGCGGAAACGTACGGAGCATTTCACCTTGTCACCTTCGCCCAGAAACTTGATAACGTTGCGGAACTTGGTCTGATAATCATGTTCCTCAATGTTGGCACGGAACCAGACTTCCTTGATGTCCACGATCTTCTGGTTCTTGCGTGCTTCTTTCTCTTTCTTTTGTGTTTCATAACGGAACTTGCCGTAATCCATGATGCGGCATACTGGCGGTTTCGCCTGCGGTGCTACGTTGACTAAATCCAGATTAAGATCAATCGCCATCTGCAACGCTTCGCGGATCGGTTTGATACCGATTTGTTCGCCTTCCGCTCCAACCAACCGAACTTCTTTGGCCCGAATTTCATCATTGATCATATGTTCCTTACTGATAATACTCCACCTCCGGATCTACTTGGGAAATCACTTATGCGGTTCTCCATAAAAAAGGGGTGCCGGTAACTCCCGACACCCCGTTTGATCAACGTTCATGAATTATAACATCCATAAAGCATTGAGATCAAAACCAGCTGGCTTAGAGCCAGTCAGGTGAGAAGCCGGTGCTTCTGCTTGCAATCCCTATGTTTTGCATACTTGAATACTATACAACACTATGCACACTGTGTCAACAGTGGCCAAATTCTTTTTTTCCAAAAAATCTTCTTTAAGAAACCTGTTTGCTCTGAACTTCTTCAAGCCGTACGACACGCGTATGCTTGGTATGGCTCCACTGCTTGTTGTTCTGCGTAAAGAACGCATAGAACGTAATGGGATACCAGGAGATCAGGTAAATTGGGAATACCAGTAAATACAGATATACCTTTTTGAACTTCACCTTCTCCAGCGCCATCGCGAGCAGGAAGGTCAGAATATTGGCTCCCACAGCAAAGTAGCTGAGCCACAGTGGCAGGCTACCATAAATATTCGCTATATGCGGGCCTCCGAAGATGGAATTGTCGATAAACATGACTGCTGTCATCAAGAATGTCAGCAACACGATGTAGACATTGACACCATATAGAGCCAGGTCAAATTTCGTCAGACTGCGTTCTTTAATGCTTTGCCACAGCAAAGGAAAGAAATAACGGCGGGCTACAGTAAAGTGACCCTGCATCCAGCGCAGACGCTGTCTGGAGGAAGCCTTGAATGTCAGTGGCTTCTCGTCAAATACCTTGGCATCATAATTAAATCTTGGATAGACGCCTTTGGAGGCACTCCGCATGGTAAATTCCAAATCCTCTACCAGACTTGTTGCTCCCCAGCCCATTTCCTTCAGCAGATTAGTCTCGAAACACATACCTGTTCCACCCAGGAAGTTCGCCATATTGAGATTGTGGCGTGACAGCTGCCAGAGCCGGTTGATATACCAGTAGGACACACCATAAGCCGCAGTGATCCAAGAATCCTCAGGATTCTTGGTATCGATGTAGCCCTGAATAACTTGAGCGCCTGAGCAAAGATCCTTGTTCATCTCCATTAAGAATTCCGTGTGAGCAAGATTGTCGGCATCGAACATGACGACGGCGTCATATTGTCTAGGCATCGCCCATAATTCCTTGAGCATCCATTCAATGGCATAACCCTTACCGCGCAGGTTGTTGTTGGTGCGGACACAGGCATTCATTCCGTGTTCTCTTACAATCTTGGCTGTACCATCCGTACAGTTGTCGCAGATGACAAATACATCGTACAGTTCCTGGGGATAATTAAGTTGTTTCAAATTCTCCATCAGTGCACCGACGACTTCTTCCTCATTGTGAGCGGCAACCAGTACAGCAAATGATTTTTGCGGAGCGATATGTCCCTTATTCTTTTTCTTGTGCAGTCCAAATAACGAAAACGTAAACTGATAGACTGCGATAGCCGCCAAGATCACTTGGAGCGTAACAAACAGTGCGTCTGTCATGACCTTTGATGCCCCCTTTTCAATCTTGATGTTCTTTTTTTTTCTCTCTCTCTGGCATTGCTGACGTTCGTACTGACCCTTTTGTTGCATCCCTTACAGTAAGACCAAGGACTTCCCTTTGTGCTAAGGCAGGCTTGCCTGTATGTGTATACGTCACAAGATACGATCCGGATGCTCTGTATTCGGCTCCTCTTTTTCTCTGTTACCTTATAAACGCGTTCCGCCTGCTTGAATCATTGTACGGCGTAAGTGGTGATGAAGTCAAAACTGTTGATTTCCAAACGAACCCGAGCTTTTACCTTGAAATGGACTACCTTAAAAAAGTATGATAAAGACAGCTTTATGGCATAGACCGGATTGTAGCAGCTGCGCCAACCAACTTCAGCCGGACTATCGGAGGGACAAGATATGAGACATTTATTCATGAAATTGCATCTCTTGGAGCAGCGCCTGTTCAAATGGATTAACGGACGATTGCATAACCCTTTTCTGAACTTTTGGCTTTTTTATCTGACTCATCTAGGCGGAGCCACAAGCGCCATCGGCATTAATCTGCTGATCTGGGCCCTGTCTCCTGAGCCTTTGAGAACTACAGGGCTTAAGGCCCTGACTGCCCTGGCTGTCAGCCATCTGCCTGTTGCCATTGCCAAGAAACTCTATCCGCGTATGCGGCCGTACCTGGCGCTTCCGGGCACGAATACGTTTCACAATCCGCTTAAGGATCATTCTTTTCCATCAGGCCATACGACCGCTATCTTCGCATCTACAGTGCCTTATATGATGGTCTTTCCTGCCCTAACCTTCATACTGCTGCCCCTGGCCTGCATTGTCGGATTTTCCCGGATCTATCTCGGACTGCACTATCCGTCTGACGTTTTTGCAGGGGCAGTAATTGGTTCCGGAGTCGCTGCAGGCACAGTAGTCTTGTGGTTCTAAAGTCCGAGATGTTCTAACACGGCGAATACCCTTTACGAAAACAGGTGGATTATACATTGCGTAAAAAAAGAGTACTATTGCTGTCAGAAGGTTTTGGCGCAGGGCATACGCAAGCAGCTTACGCGTTGTCGAGCAGCCTGCGCAAATTGTCGCCTAATCTGCAAACGAAGGTGCTGGAGCTAGGAAGCTTTCTCAATCCCAAAATGGCACCTTTGATTGTCTCGGCATACCGCAAGACGGTAACCTCAAAGCCCAGGCTGATGGGCTATGTGTACCGTCACCAGAAATCATTCAACCGTCTTACCACACTTGCCCTGCACCGGATATTTTATACACATACGCAAAATATTGTGAAGCAGCTGAGGCCGGACATTATAGTCTGCACCCATTTCATTCCCAGTGCCGTCGTTTCCCGTCTCAAACGGCTCGATCCGGCCTTCAAAGCCCCGCTGATCACCGTTATAACCGATTACGACGCCCATGCGACCTGGATCAGCCCCGAAGTAGACAGATACCTGGTTTCCACTCCCGAGGTCAAAGCCAAGCTGCGCACCCGAAGCGTCACTGCCGCCAAAATCCAGGTCACCGGCATGCCGGTTCACCCGAGCTTCTGGGAGCATCCAAGCAGAGCAGATATTCTCAAACGTTTCACACTGCAGAATATGCCAACTGTTCTGGTCATGGGCGGCGGCTGGGGGATGATGAACGACGAGGTCATTAACGAAGCTTTGGCCGGTTGGCGGGATAAGGTGCAAATTATTTTTTGCGTCGGCAAAAATGAAAAGCTGCTTCATGCGATGCGGGAGAATCCCCTTTACAGCCACCCTAACGTTTCCTTGATAGGCTTCACACGTGAAATTGACAAACTGATGGAAATCTCCGATCTGCTGGTCACAAAACCGGGTGGGATGACCTGCAGTGAAGGACTGGCCAAAGGAATTCCCATGCTGTTTTATGACCCACTCCCCGGGCAGGAGGAAGAAAATTGCCGTTATTTCACAGCAGTGGGACTGGGCGAACCCATTTCTTCACTTCAGGTGGTTGACGCATGGATGGAGCGGCTGCTGTACAGCTATGACGAGGTGCAGGCCAAACGTCAAAGCCTGTTGAAGGAAATTGCCCGCTTTCATCCCATGCAAAGTGCCCAGAGCATTATTGATATGCTGGAATAGCCCGGGCAAGAACTTGAATCTACAGCTATCATATCCTCATGAAATAAAAAGGCAGTCCAGGTGTGGTTCACTGGACCGCCTTTTTATTGTACAGACCGCTTATAAAGCGGAAGTTCTCCGCCACTTGTGCCAATTACAGGCGGTACTTGTCCAGACGCGTAGCTTGATAGCGTTCCAGCGCTTCCGCGCCGACAATCGCCTCGCAGCGGTGAATATTGACACCCCGGCCAAAAAATTTGGTTTCGTACTCTGTCATCACCTGCTCCTCGTTCATCACTCCATCCGGATGCAGGTCAAGAGAGATATTCTTCATCTGCAGACCATAATCGGCAAAAGCATTCAGAGAGAACTCAAACAGGCTCCGCGAATCCGTCTTCAAATGAATCTCGCCAAGCGGACTGAGCAGGCCGCGGTATTTGTCCAGAAAACGCGGATGGGTCAGCCGGCGGCGCGCGTGTTTGCTCTTAGGCCACGGATCGCTGAAGTTCAAGTAGATCCGCTCCAGCTCTCCCGGAGCAAACACTTCCTCCGCATAGTTAATATTGGCAAGCGCCACTTTGAGGTTAGGCGGTGTCTCCTGCCCTGCCGGTTCCCAGACCGCGCGGGCCTTCTCCGCCGCACGCCGGATCAGCTCATCATACATATCAACACCGATAAAATTAACATCCGGATATTTGAAGCTCATCTGGCTGATGAACTGTCCCTTACCCATACCAAACTCTACATGAATAGGTTGATCGTTGCCGAACAGTTCAGACCACCGCCCCTTGAGGCTGCGTGGATCCAATATGACCAGATCGGTCTGTTCTTCCAGACTTTCACGTATTCCTTTTCTTCCGCGTAAACGCATAAGTTTTCCTCCGCTTTCTCTAATACAAACACTGTCACTTGCAATATTGTGCCGAACTTGCCCGCAAAAGTAAAGGGATTTTAACAAGAAAGCAGGCAGAACCCGGGGAATAAGTGAACAGTCTGAAGCTTAAACCTTCTCAGGCTTCAAACAAAAAGGAATTCTCCGCTGGCCTGGATACGGCCGGAACGAAGAATTCCTTCTTGATATATTTGGAATTGGGGTTCGTGTTATCATGCAGCTGACCGTCTACCTTGCAGGAGTTTGAAAATCAAATCTCTTCTCAAAGGCACTGCGGATCTTGCGCTGTGCTTCAGTCTTGATCTTGTGATTGCCATTAAATTCAACGCCCGTCAGCGCAAGCGCTTCGTCGGGAGTCAGTTGCACGTCAATGGAGCCTTTTCCTTCGGCATAAGCCGTTTGAGAATTCATCGTGATCACCTCTTGGTTTTATTATGGACCTTGCGACACGAAATTATGAATTCAAGAAATAGAAATTATAGTTGCTGCAGCGGCTTTTTTACACCCTAAATATAACATAATGTGTAAGCAATATCAAGATGTAAGCGCTGTTATTGGAGTCTATTTTCTACTGCATTTACAGAGGTCTGAATGTTACGCTCATCGCTGATTTTTGATACAATAGAAAGGTTAAATAGAAACGGTACTGTCTCAGCGAGATAAATAAGGATGATGAATGTTGTGATACATAATCCTTATGTTTCATAGAAAGGAGTACTCCATGTCTAACCTTCTACAAACCACCTCTCCATTATTGTGGGGGGATAAACGTTTCCATACCTGGAATTACGAAATGCGCGAGCAGCTGGATGCCAAAGTATTCAAGGTGATGCTGGATGCCGGGTTCACGTGCCCGAACCGCGACGGTTCCATCGCTAAAGGGGGCTGCACTTTTTGCAGCGCAAGAGGGTCGGGGGATTTCGCCGGCAGCCGCCGGGACGATCTGGTTACCCAGTTCAATAACGTACGGGACAGACAGCACTTAAAATGGCCGAATGCCCAATATATCGGCTATTTCCAGGCCTATACGAACACCTACGCTCCAGTCGAGGAGCTTAGAGAATATTATGAAGTGATTCTGCAGCAGCCGGGTGTAGTCGGCCTTTCCATCGCAACGCGTCCCGACTGCCTTCCGGATGATGTGGTCGAATACTTGGCGGAGCTCCACCAGCGCACTTATCTCTGGGTTGAGATGGGTCTGCAGACCATTCATGATTCTACCTCAGAGCTGATTAACCGTGCACATGATACTCAGTGCTATATCGAAGCAGTCCAGAAGCTGCGGCGTCATGGAATCCGTGTCTGTACCCACATTATTCACGGTCTTCCGCAGGAAACCCATGAAATGATGCTGGAGACGGTGTCTGCGGTTGCCAATATGGATGTGCAGGGAATAAAGATCCATCTGCTGCATCTCATGCGCAAGACGCCAATGGTCAAGCAGTATGAAGCCGGGCTGCTGCGATTCCTGGAGCAGGACGAATATGTGAAGCTAATCGCCGACTCTCTGGAAATCCTGCCACCGGAGATGATTGTACACCGGCTGACCGGCGATGCTCCGCGCGACCTGCTGGTCGGGCCGATGTGGAGTCTGAAGAAGTGGGAAGTTCTGAATGCCATTGATGATGAATTGATTGCACGTGATACCTGGCAGGGTAAGTACTGGAGGAAGAGCTAATGGGCTTTATGTCGGTCCTCAGCTTTGCTCATAAATGTATTGAAGACCGCCTCCAGCCAGGCGGCCGGGCCATTGATGCCACCGTGGGCACCGGTGCCGACACGCTGTTCCTCGCCAAAGCGGCCGGTCCGCGCGGCGCGGTGTACGGCTTCGACATTCAGCCAGCAGCGCTGGCACTTGCCGAAGAGCGCCTGCGGCTGGCTTCGGAGGAAGCGCAGGCCGCGCTGGCTCCCGTTACGCTGCTGCTGCGCAGTCATGCAGCCATGGTGGAAGCCGTTCCGCCGGACTGGCGCGGAACGGTCTCTGCGGTGATGTTCAATCTCGGCTATCTGCCTGCGGGTGATGCCGACAAGACAATCATCACCGAGCCGGTGAGCACGCTGGCCGCGCTGGAGGCCGCGCTTGAGCTGCTGCGGCCGGGCGGCATCGTCACAGCGGTGCTCTATCCCGGTCATGAAGGCGGCGATCGCGAAGCTGCCGCAGTGGAAGCCTGGGCGGCGGGCCTTCCATCTCAGAAGGCACAAGCGATCGTCTACCGCCAGCTGCAGCGGGCCACCGCTCCCTATACGCTGGCCATCGAGAAGAAAAAAGGAGCTGATCTGTAAGTGGCCGTAACCAAAATTGAGCACATTGGCATTAAAGTGAATCATCTGGAACGTTCGCTGCAATTTTACCAGGAGGTCATCGGTTTGGAGCTGCAGGACATTCTGGGAGAGCCTGGAGACGGGGTACGTCTTGCTTTTCTAAGCTTCCCTGGCCAGTCTAATGTGGAGGTGGAACTGATTGAGCGGGTCTTTAAAGACCTCCCGCAAGAGGGCAGAGTAAGCCATCTCGCTTTTACGGTGGATGATATTGAACAAGAACACAGTAGAATTGCCGGACTCGGCATACCCGCACTGACCAGTATTTCGACGCTTGCGAACGGCTGCCGTTATTTCTTTTTTGACGGGCCGGATGAAGAAAAGCTGGAGTTTTTTGAATCCACACGCACCATGTAAACCATTTAGAACATTACTCTATAATTTGGAAAGGAAGATGAAGAGATGACTAAGCCTTATCCTTTAAAATTTCAACCGGAGTTCAAAGAACGTGTGTGGGGGGGCCGGGCTCTGGAGAAATTCGGACTTGAACTGCCGGAAGGACACATTGGCGAAGGCTGGATGATCGCTGACCATCCGAACGGGACTTCATCTGTACTTAATGGTGAGCTTGCCGGACAAGGGTTGGATCAGATCCGTGAGCAATTCGGCCAGGAATGGTTCGGAAGCAAAGGCAGCCCGAAGGAGGGCGGACGTTTCCCGCTCCTGATCAAGCTCTTAGATTGTAACGACAATTTGTCGGTGCAGGTTCATCCTACGGATGAATACGAAGGATTGCCTAAGGGAGAATTGGGTAAAACAGAAATGTGGTATGTGCTCGATGCCAAACCAGGTGCCAAAATTATCTATGGCCTCAAAGACGGGGTTACCCGTGAAAGTCTTCGCGAGGCACTGGAAACCGGCAAAGTGATGGACAGCATGCAAGAGATCACTGTTTCGGCCGGCGACGCTTTCTATATCCCTGCAGGAACTGTTCATGCCTTATGTGCCGGAGTGGTTGTAGCGGAAATTCAGCAGAACTCCGATACTACATACCGGATTTATGACTACGACCGTCCGGGTCTGGATGGCAAGCCGCGTGAACTTCATATCGAGGATTCGCTTAATGTGACCGCTTATGAAGGCGCAGGTGCCACCTCCATGAAAACTGATGGGGCTGTGGCCGGAGAGTGGCTGCAAATTGCCTCCTCCCCATATTTTATCGTAGAAAAAGGCGTGGTTAACGGAGAATGGAACCTCTCCACCACCCCGGACAGCTTCACGATTCTCGTGGTCTGCGAAGGCAGCGGACATCTGACCTGGGAAGGGGGCTCCCAGCCTTATTCCGCCGGGGAATGTTACCTGCTTCCATCCACCCTGGGTGCCTACGGAATCGAAGGCCACTCCACTGTGCTCCGCTCGTATCTGCCATAATCCAGGCCTATACTTTCGAAGCAAGTTTTGCACGCAGTTGTCTCCAAGAAGTATTGCTCACAAAACTTAGGCCTATGCTTTCGAAGCAAGTTTTGCACGAAGTTGTCTCCAAGAAGTATTGCTCACAAAACTTTTAGGAGGAACGGTATGAGGGAAAACAGCTTTAAGATGACCGATCCGCTGGGGGTTGCTATTCATGTCTATGAATGGCTGCCTGAGCCGGAGGCTCCGGTGAGAGGAATTGTTCAGATCGCCCACGGGATGTGCGAAACAGCTGTCCGTTATGCCCGGTTTGCAGCGGCGCTCACCGGAGCAGGTTATGCGGTATATGCCAATGACCACCGGGGACATGGACAGACGGCTGGCCGGATCGACTTGCTCGGCGACACCGGGGAGGACGGCTTTTACTGGATGCGCCGCAATATGCTCCAGCTTGCCGGTATCGCCTGTTCCCGGCATGAGGGATTGCCGATCTTCCTCCTGGCTCACAGCATGGGTTCCTTTCTCGCGCAGAAGCTGATGTGTGAAGAAGGCCAGGATGTCTATACGGGATTTATTCTCAGCGGCACTAACGGACCACGCAGCATGCTTCGGCTAGGGGAGTCGCTTGCCGGACTTCAATCCAGACTGCAGGGGTTGCACCACCGCAGTGTTCTGATGAACGGCATTGTTTTTGGCCCGTATAACCGTTCCTTCATCCCGGTAAGGACGGCTTTTGACTGGCTGAGCAGTGATTCGCAGGAGGTGGACCGCTTCATAGCCGATCCATTCTGCGGTGCGGTCTGCACCACCCGCTTCTTCCGCGATTTTTTGCGGCTGCTGCGGGATATCCATTCCCCCAAAACGCTGCGTAATCTATGCAAGGATAAGCCGGTATACTTATTTTCAGGAGCCAAAGACCCTGTAGGTATGAACGGTAAAGGCGTGCTCCGCCTGGCCGGAATCTACCGGAAGAATGGAATATCCGATGTAGAATACAGGTTATATCCTGAAGGCAGACACGAAATGCTCAATGAAGTGAACCGGGATGAGGTGACTGCGGATGTGTTGGCGTGGCTTGTACGCCACCTCCCGGCAGAATCGCTGCTTCAACCCACTGCTAATTAGCGTACTATAAAAGACAGGCTTTCCGGAACTGACGGAAAGCCTGTCTTTGTGTTTTCCCATAACCATATGCATGTGGTGTGATTCCTTGTACAACATTATGCAGCCGGTGCTCTCCTTAAAGAAAGAAATAGACCGCCCCGAAAGGTAACGGTCTACTCCAAACCATTAAGAATAACGACCAGCTATTCTACAGCAGTGGTTGTACAACAGGGCTAAGTTTCCTGATGCACAAGAGATAGACTGACTACAAAGGCAGTGAAAAATACTGTGCACGCTGGCTTTCATCCTGCTGATACATAACGACCAGCAATGTGCTTCCAGCAGTAACCGCCACAGGTTCCGCCAGAGCAATGGAACTCTTGTCTGGTGCATTTAGCACCGGCGCAGAACTCATCGCCGGATTTGCAGCTATCGCCTGAACTGCAGAAGCTACCGAACCCGTCTCTTCGCCGCCAGTTATAATATGGTTAACCGACATACTATCGTCAGCTGTTACGGTCCCCTCAGCTTCAGAAGCCACCGGATCAAAGCGCAGTCCGCTAATCGAATCCAGAACTGCATCCAGCCGGAATGGCAGGACTTCAAGCACTGTGAACTTTTGCAGCTCCCGTTCGCTGAATCCCGCCTCTGCCAGCTTGGCGGACAAGCGCTCGGGATGACTTGTGATTTCCTTCATATAACGGGACCACTCGGATTTATCCAGCGTCATCTCCCACCAGATTTTACGCGGCTTATATTTGTGGCCCAGGAAATAATCCAGCTTCATCAGCCCGGTGATAATGTCCATGGAATCTGTTCCCCGATCCGTCAGAAAGGCATGCAGCCGGGTGAATAGATCCTCCAGCTGGTGTCCGATCTTTTGCCAGCCCCGCTCCTCCCAGTAATCGCCGAACTCCTGGAAGAAGTCAAACGGGGAGGTGAACACATGCCGGATCAGGTATTTGACCGAATGATCCAGCCGATGGCTGTTCCAATATTTCTCCAGCACATCCTCCAGCCGCTTGAGACGGATGATGTCAGAGAAAGACATCACGTGGCTGCTCAAGATTTCGTAAGGAGCGTGCTCCATGTACGTATAATCGTATTTGGCTGCCTGTGCCCGCAGACCGGTACCGCGCAGCATTTTGAGGAATCCGAGCTGCAGTTCTTCCGGCTCCATGGCAAATACATCGTTGAAGGTTTTGCGGAAGGTAGCGTAATCCTCCTGCGGCAGGCCGGCAATCAAATCGAGATGCTGATCAATGTTGCCGCTGGCTTTGATCTTCATGACGGTGCGGGACAGCTTGGTGAAGTTCTGGCGGCGTTTGACCAGCTCATTCGTCTCGTCATTGGTGGACTGCACGCCAATCTCGAACCGGAAGATACCCGGAGGCGCATTCTCGGCCAGGAAGTCCAGCACCTCGGGGCGCATAATATCAGCCGTAATCTCGAACTGGAATACGCAGCCCTGATGGTTGTCGATCAGGAACTGGAACATTTCCATGGCGTAATTGCGGTTGATGTTGAAGGTACGGTCAAGAAATTTGATGACCTTTGCGCCATTCTCAATCAGATAGAGCAGATCAGATTTGACCCGTTCAATATCGTAGTACCGCACCCCTACCTCAATGCTCGACAAGCAGAACTGGCAGTTGAACGGACAGCCACGGCTGGTCTCAAAATATACAATCCGCTTGCCGAGATCCGGCAGATCATCCGGGAACCGGTGCGGTGTTGGCAGGGTATTGAGATCGCTTTTGGGGCGCGGCGGATTCACGATCAGCTCCTCACCCTTGCGGTAGGCAGCCCCGTAGACAAAATGAAACTTGCGTTCATCCCGCAGCTCCTGCAAAAGATGGTGGAAGGTCTCTTCCCCATCCCCATTGACAACAAAATCAATTCCAGCCTCCCGCTGCATCCAGTAGAGCGGCTCATAGGAGACCTCCGGCCCTCCGAGCACAATTGATACCTCAGGCATCACTTGCTTAAGAATCCCGATCAGCTTAACAGTCTCCTCGATGTTCCATATATAACAGGAAAAACCGATCACATCCGGCTTCTTCTGGAATAGGTCGGACACGATATTCATCACGGGATCTTTGATAGTGTATTCTGCCAAATGAATATCCGGGAACTCATGCTCGCTGTACGCCTTCAGAAGACGGATTGCCAGTGAGGTGTGAATATATTTGGCATTTAATGTGGCCAGGATGATCTTCATGCCTTATAACCTTCTTTACATTTCATTTTGAAAAAATTCCAGGAATGGCTTGCCGTACTTCCGGTATTTCACTTCGCCGACCCCTTTGACTCTCAGCATTTCCGCTTCGGTCTGCGGACAAACCACGCTCATCTCGCGCAGGGTCGCATCATTAAAGATAATGTAGGACGGCACATGCTCGCGCCCCGCCAGCTCGCGGCGGATCAGGCGCAGCTGCTCGAACACCGTCTCATTGACAGCCGACGGTGACAAATCGCGGACACGGCTGCGGTCCCGCGAACCGGAAGCCCCTCCGGTGCGGAGTGGACGGGCCACACGCTGCAGCACCTGCCGCTGGCCGCGCAGCACTTCGGCAGCCAGTGGCTGTAGCCGAACCACTGGGTACTGACCTTCGGATAATGCCAGATACCCTTCCGAGATCATTACATTGATGGTCTCCGTAATCTCCTTCTCCGTACGGCTGGACATCGCCCCGTGGGTAGGCAGATTCTCGAAGCCGTACTGCAGCACCTTCTGGTTACGCGAACCTTTCAGTACAGAGGATACCAGGGCCACACCGTAACGCTCGCGCATCCGGTGAATACAGGAGAATATCTTCTGGGCATCCACCGTCATATCTATTAATTCCCTTTCGTCCGTACAAGAGCTGCAGATGCCGCAAGGCTTGTCCCCGTGTTCCTCACCGAAATAATCCAGCTGGGCGCTGCGCAGACAGCGGGTGGTATAACAGTAATCAATCATCTGCTGGAGCTTGCGGTATTCATTGGCTTTGCGGTCTGTGTCCTGGGGATTCTGCTCGATCAGGAACTTCTGCGTCATAATATCCTGGGCGCTGAAGAGCAGAATGCACTGGCTGGGTTCTCCGTCACGTCCGGCACGGCCTGCCTCCTGCACATAGGCCTCCATATTCTTCGGCATATTGTAATGGATGACGTAACGCACATTCGACTTGTCAATTCCCATCCCAAAGGCGTTGGTAGCGACCATGACGCGGATATCGTCGTAAAGGAACCCTTCCTGACTCTCCGCCCGCTCCTGGTCGTTCATTCCCGCATGATAACGGCCGGCGGCGACGCCGGATGCCTGCAACCGCTGATAGAGGTCATCGACCTCTTTGCGCGTAGCTGCATACACGATTCCCGGCTGATTAGCATGCTGGGCCGTATAGTCCATTACGAACTCACGCTTGTTCTCCCCCCGCAGTACAGACATGGCCAGATTGTCACGGCCCAGTCCGGTCATGAAGACTCCCGGCTGGCGAAGCCGCAGCAGCCGGACCATATCCTCCATCACCTCAGGTGTAGCCGTTGCAGTAAAAGCTGCCAGAATCGGCCGCTCCGGCAGCCCCTCTACAAACGGGGAAACGGCCAGATAACTGGTGCGGAAGTCATGTCCCCACTGGGAGACACAGTGGGCTTCATCCACGGCGACACAGGAGATAGACAGACTGCCCATTTCCAGGCGGAACCAGTCCAGCTCCAGCCGCTCAGGAGCCACATAGAGGAGCTTCAGCTCGCCCCGCCGTGCAGCACGAATCCGATCATTTACTTCTTTGCCGCTAAGGGTGCTGTTGATATATGCAGCCGGAATTCCTGCTGTGGTTAGCGCATCCACCTGATCCTTCATCAGCGAGATCAGCGGGGAAATGACCAGGGTAAGTCCTGGCAGCAGCAATGCGGGAACCTGATAACAGATCGATTTTCCCCCGCCCGTCGGCATGATTCCCAGCGTATCACGGCCCTCCAGCAAATTCATGACAATTTTCTTCTGGCCTTCCCGGAAGTCGGGATAACCGTAATATTTTTGCAGTTCAGCCTGCGCCTGTTCCATGGTAGGTGCTTGCATCTTCATCTCTATCATAACTCCTTAAGACTTTCTATCTTTATTTTACATAAAAAAACCCCTACTAACCAACACTTTATAGTGATCCTCCAAACTTCCAGCCCAAAGGAGGCGGCCGAATGCAAGGATGGCAAGAGAAATACGCTTCATATAAACAAAAGCAAAAGCAGCCCTCCCCTATGCCGTCCGTTCCCGGCAATGACAAGATTAGCCTCAGCCTGAAAGATAATATGAAAGCACTGCTTGCCCGGCTCGGCCAAAGCGGAGATCTTGTCGTGCGTGATTTTCTGCTGTTTGGCAGATATGAGGCTGCGCTTATTTTCTTCTCCTCTCTGGTCAATCAGGAGCAGATTCAGGAATATATCCTTAAACCGCTTATGGACCGTTCTGCCGGAAGTCCCGGAATGCCGGACAAGCTTGCTGAGATGTCCCAATATATCTGGAAGGTAGCGGTACAAGTCACAAAAGGAACGACAGAACAAGACGTATCCGCATTGCCTCCCGCCATCGTCAAAGGCCAGCTGATTCTGCTGATAGAAGGTTCAAGTGAAGCTCTTCTGCTGGATATGCGTCAGATCGACATCCGCAGTGTAGAGCAGCCCCAGACGGAACAGGTGATCCGCGGACCGCGGGAAGGCTATGTGGAGAAGCTCGAGAACAACCTCTCTCTCCTGCGCTACCGGCTGCAGAGTACGGACTTCCGGATTGAAATCAGTCCGCTGGGGACACGGACCCAGTCCAGGGTAGCCTTGTGTTATCTGGACAACGTGGCTGATCCGAAGCTGGTAGCCGAGGTGATGCGCAGGATTTCAATTATTCATACCGACGGGATTATCGATGCGGGCTACATTGAACAATTCATCGAAGACCAGCCGTTGTCTCCCTTCCCGCAGGTTCAGAGCACGGAGCGGCCGGACAAAACGGTAGCTTCCCTGCTCGAAGGCCGGATGGCTATCCTGGTGGACGGGTCCCCTTTTGCCCTGATTGTTCCGGCTTTGTTCAACCAATTCTTCCAAACGGTAGACGACTATACCGAACGTTTTATTATGGGCAGCCTCATCCGGATGATCCGCCTGATCGCACTTGCCTTCTCCCTGTTCTTCCCGGCTCTGTACGTGTCTGTGATTTCCTATAATCCGGAGCTGATGCCTACAGATTTCGCCGTAGCCATCTCCGGGGGCCGGGCCGGCGTTCCCTTCCCGGCAGTGCTGGAAGTGCTGATCATGGAGGTGTCCATGGAGGTGCTGCGTGAGGCCACCATCCGCCTCCCGCAGATGATTGGCGGGGCCCTCTCTATTGTAGGCGTGCTCGTCATCGGCCAGGCTGCGGTTGCAGCGGGTCTGGCAAGTCCGATCACTGTGGTCATTGTCGCGCTAACCACGATCGGTTCTTTTGCCACCCCGGCTTATAACGCCGCCATTGGTCTGCGTATGCTGAGGTTCCCCCTAATCCTTCTCGCCGGAATGTTTGGACTCTACGGTGTGATGGTTGGTACAATCCTGATCATCAATCATCTGTTATTCCTCGAATCGTTCGGTGTTCCGTATATGTCACCGTATATTCCCGGCAAATGGCGGGATTGGAAGGATACGCTGGTGAGGGCACCTTTGTGGTGGATGCGCCGGCGTCCCAGCTTTTTGTATACCCAGGACAGTACCAAATTACCCGGCTCTGTTCCTGGAACTTATATAGACCAGATTCTTCAGCAAGGAGGGGAGACCGGTGAACGATTCCCGTCAGATCACGACACTGCGGGCGGCAGCCGTAATCAGTAGCACGATCATGGGTGTGGGAATACTCAGCTTTCCCCGTTACATGGCTGTCGCCGGAAATAGTGCCGGACCTTTTGTAGCTCTCACCGGTATCCTGATTTCGTTCTTCAGCTTCTGGCTGCTTGCCTCCTTATGCCGCCGTTTCCCAAAAGAATCGTTATTCATATTCAGCCGCCGATTAATCGGCCGCCCGCTGGCCATGTTCTTCACGTTGGTTATATGTCTTATTTTCATGACGCTTACCGGTCTTACCGCACGCCAGTTTGGAGATGTCGCCACCAGTGTTTTATTCAATAAAACACCGATTGAAGCGACCATTATTCTGATGCTGCTGATATGCCAGCTGTCCGCCAGGAGGAATATTATTAAATTTTCCTATATTCATTTCTTTTACCTGCCAATGATCATCGGCTCTGTTCTCGTAACAATTCTGATTTCCATGAGGAACGTCGATGTGCTGAATCTGCAGCCGGTTCTGACCGCTCCTACGGCCTCTTTTTGGAAAGGCGCACGTGAAGCCAGCTACCTGTTCCAAAGCTCCTTTGTGATCATCCTGCTGATCCCTTTCATGAAGGTGCCAAAGCAGGCCGTACGTGCAGGGGCATTTGGCATTCTGGGTTCAGGTGCTGTATATCTGCTGATTGCTATAGCATGCATAGGCATGTTCGGCGCTGAAGAAACCAAACTGCTGATTTATCCTACACTGGAAACCGCAAGGTCAGCGGCAGTAGGAGAAGGTTTTCTGGAGCGGCTGGACGCTCTATTTATAGTCATATGGGTAATTTCAGTCTACACCACCATTTACACTACCTATTACCTGTCGTCCTACCTCCTGCAGAATCTGCTTGGTCTGAGAGATCAGCGTATGACCTCTAGTGCGGTGCTTCCTTTACTTTTTGTGATCGCCATGCTTCCGGAAAATGTCTTTGAAACCTACACGTGGTCGCTGGCACTGGGAAATATATCTTTGATATTCATGCTTGGCTACTCCATTCTGCTATGGGTGGTCTATGGGCTGCGCCGCTCTGGAAAGAAGGCCTCTCATGAATAATTTGTTGCGAAAAATAGTCTCGGTAGTATTGCCGGCTGCCATGATCAGTCTCTTCCTTGCCGGCTGCTGGGATCAGGTTGAGATTGAGGACCGGGCATTGGTGCTGGGCCTATCCATTGATACCGTCCCCCCCCAGAAGGCTGCTGAGGAAGAACAGGTTACCCATCTTAAGGATACAGAAATGCCGCATCAAATGATTAGTGTCACAGCGCAGATCGCTGTACCCGGACGTGTCCCGCTTGGCCCGGGCAGCGGAAGTGAAAACGGAAAAACAAGCCCCGTGTGGGTGGTTACAGTGGTGGGACATTCGCTTGATGATGCCATGAACAATCTGCAGCAGCAGATCGCAGATCCCCGGTATCTCGTACATTTGCGGGTGATTGTCATCAGCGAAGACATCGCCCGGGGAAGAATGGACGATCTGGATGACTATCTCCGGCGCAATCCTGAAGTCCGGCGCAGAACCTGGCTCCTGGTATGCGAAGGACGTGCTTCGCAGTTCATGGATGTCAAACCTCCGCTGCAGCGCGTCCCTACACTATACGTGTTATCCATGATGGAGAAGGCAGTAACTTCGGGCATATTCCCCGCAGATTATATCGGCACCTACTGGTCGTCGGATTCCAAATGGGGACAAAGCGCCTATCTTCCTTATGTGGCACTGCGCAACAAAGAGAACATTCTGATTAATGGTCTGGCTTATTTCAGCCAGGGCAAAATGGTCAATACAACTCAGCCGCTTGAAATCGGCGCATTCATGGCAGTTCAGGGTATGGACCCGGGCGGCTACTCCACTCTTTTCAAAACAAGGAAGTACGGTATGGTCATGACCAAAACCAATGAGCGCTATACCAAGGCCCGCAGCTTCATCCGGGACGGTAAGCCTGTTCTATCCTTTGACATTTATCTTGAAGGGGATCTGGATGAGCACTATCATAACCTGAGGCCTGCCGACTCCTCTGCAAGTCTGCATGAGATTGAGCTTGAATTCAAAGAGAATGCGAACGCTGTGATCCGGCGGCTGATACAGCAGACCCAGAAGGATCATGCTGATATATTTGGAATGGGGGAGATTATCCGGGCCCGCCATCCTGCGTATTGGAAACAGCATATTCATAACAAAAATGATTGGGAGGAGCTCTACGGCAGCATCACCGTGGACATTAACCTAGAACTGCACCTGCGGAGAGTCGGACTTAAAAAGACTTAGGAAACGAGGGGAATGCTCATGATCCACCTTTATGCCAGTTCTGCTGCCGTTGCCATATTCTCCGCACTGATGCTGCTCACTGTGGACAGGAATATTTACAAATCCAGCGGATGGGTCCGGGAAAAAAAATTCGCCTCTGCAATCGGATGGTGCTTTGCCGGTATAGCTTTAATCATCATCGCCTGGCGAATAATCATGATCTAGCCGATCCGTAGTATTTCTTCACGGCTCATGGTATATTGAGGAGTACATTATTAGAGGACGGAGAATGCTTCCATGAATACAAGACGAAATCCCAAAGAGGGTTCCAAACGCGGTGCTAGGCCGGGAGTGAACGCTAAAGTTCAGCCTAAGTCCGGTACAAGAGGACCTAATAGCAAAACAGGCGGCAAGACGGGGGCAGCCAAAGCACCGGCGCCCGTTAAATCGTATACGGTGGCCGAACCTGCCGAACTGCTGGCTTTTCTGCTGAAGACCCTTGCAAGCCGCGGGCGAAATTCCGTTAAGTCCATGCTCTCCCGGGGGCAGGTGTCGGTGAACGGCAAGGCAGTGACCAAACATAATTTTCAGCTTCATCCCGGCCAGACCGTTACCATTGACCAGGAAAAGCCAGTCCAGGTACAGGAAATGATCGGACTGACGATTGTTCATGAGGATGACGATCTGATTGTCATTCAAAAGGATGCGGGCTTGCTGTCCATCGCCACCGGCGAAGACAATGAACTGACCGCCTACCGCCAGCTGATGGAGCATGTCCGCCAGAGCAATCCGAAAAACCGTGTCTTTGTGGTACACAGACTGGACCGCGACACTTCCGGTGTGATGATGTTCGCCAAAAGTGAACAGCTCCAGCAAATGCTGCAGAATACGTGGAAAGAAACGGTGAAGGAACGCTCCTATGTAGCTCTTGTTGAAGGTGTCGTCAAAAAACCGGAAGGAACCATCAGCTCCTGGCTGAAGGAAACCTCGACGCTCAAGATGTATTCCAGTCCCCATGAAGGGGACGGCCTGCATGCCGTAACCCACTACAAGCTTATTCAGGCTAACCGCCACTTTTCTTTGCTGGAAGTTCATCTGGAGACCGGGCGCAAGAACCAGATCCGTGTACATCTGTCCGATATCGGACATCCGATAGCCGGGGACAAGAAATACGGTGCAGAGACCAAAGCTGTGGGCCGGCTTGGACTGCATGCCCGTGTGCTCTCCTTCGTACATCCGACCACCGGAGAATTGCTTACCTTTGAGAGCGCCATCCCCAAGACGTTCCTGAAATACTCTGCACCCGCGCCAACGAACTAAAGTCTGTTGCGGAACCGGGGATTGGGCTTGAAATAAATGATTATTTGCTTCTATAAAGGGATGCATCCACAGCGGATCCGCTGGAGATGCATCCCTTTATGTGCTTAGATGGGACGCCGCAGGACCAGCAACATTTTCGCAGCAATTCCCGTCATGATACAATATAGAGAAACTTAAGAAGGTGCCTTATATGTTCCATCCTACTGTCTTTGACAATATTAAAACCGCATTTGAAAATCAGATCTATGACTACGATAATCTGGATGGAATTCTTGTGGTAACGGACCGTACCGATTTGATGAACCTGGCGCTGATGTCCCGGGAGTTCACTCTGTCCTTCAAGCTGACCGGCGGCAGAAATGTGACCTCCGAGGTAGTGCTGCTCTCATCGGTGAAGGAGCTAAGCGACGAGATTCTGGAAACACCGGGCAGCAATCCCGGCTGCGGTCTTCTTTTACGCTTTTATATGGAAATTGATGATGTGGATGTCCAGTGTCCGGCCATTGAGGATGTCCTTACCACCATTTGGGGACCTGATTTCCAGCCCGTTCAATCTCTGAGTTACCTGTACGGCCAGGAAGACGACACCTACAATAACTGCATCGAGCTGCAGTTCAACCGGCAGATTACCGAAGAGCAGATGGAGGATATCCCAAGCCTCTTGAAGTTTCTTTTGCAAAGTGCGGAGGAACTGGAAGAGATCTAATTATTCTTTTGAATGAGGTGAAGAGTTCATGAATTTCCTGCCAACCGCTAAAAGCAAACGCTGGTACATCGCAGTTCCCGTCTACGCACTTGTTCTGTGGCTGCTGCTGATGCTGCACCGCTTTGTCCTGCTGGACAAGGAATTCAGTGTTCTCCTGCTTGGCCGGTATTCCGCACTTGCGCTTGGCGTGTCCATCCTTGTAAACGGCTTCGGCTGGTTCGGCGCAAGGCTGGTCTGGCTGATCACCACGTTAGGGATTCTGACCGGGCTTGGGTTCATGATCGCCTACACCTACCGGGATATGTCCGGATGGGAAGATCTGGCGGGCTTCCTCACGTTTGCAATGTTCACGCTTGGGGGCTTGGCGGCTGGCCTGCTCGCTGAGGGAATCTATTGGCTGGTCAGACACAAGCGCCGCGCATAATACTTTTGGATTACATGATGAGGGGGTAGACCGTGTCCAATTCCCTTTTGACCAAAAAAGCCCTCGCCCATTCGCTAAAAAACCTGATGGAGCATGTCCCGCTGAACAAAATCTCTGTCAAACATCTGGTGGACGATTGCGGGCTGAACCGTCAGACGTTCTATTATCATTTTCAGGATATTTTTGAGCTGCTGGGCTGGATTTATCAGACGGAAGCTGTGGAGAGCATCGCCCAGTACCGCAGCTACAGCACGTGGACAGACGGGTTTTACCGGATTTTTTGCTATATAGGGGCTAACAAGGCCTTTTGCTGCAATACGCTGGACTCTCTAGGGAGAACACATCTGGATGCATATCTGTATGAAGTGACTAACGGCCTGATTATGGGGGTTATTCAAGAGCTGGCGGGTGAGATGGAGGTTAGCACTGCGGACAAGCGGTTTATCGCTAATTTTTATACACTGGCTTTTACAGGACTTGTGATCCAGTGGATGCGGGACGGCATGAAGGATGAACCGAAGCTGATCATCGATAAGCTCAGTGTGCTGATTGAAGGGAATTTTGCCAAAGCGCTGCATCAATATGCCAATGAAAATGGACTGCGCAATCTCTAAAAGGGCGGTTTCCGTCGGAAAACCTTACACTTTGCCATAAGTGACCAAAATTCATACACTCGCAGACTTTTGACCATACCTTGTGCGGCAGCCTTGGTTTACATTAGGGACAGCAATAGAAACAGCAACCCTATGGAGGCGACTCACAGTGAAAAAAGAGTACGGTAACAGCCAGGTGTATTTCATCGGCGGCGGTATTGCATCCCTTGCAGGTGCGGCCTACCTCGTAAGAGACTGCGACTTTCCCGGACAGAACATTCACATTATAGAAGAGATGAAAATCCTCGGCGGCAGCAACGACGGCTCGGGCAGCGGTGAACAAGGTTATGTGATCCGGGGCGGCCGGATGCTGAACGATGAAACCTACGAGAACCTCTGGGAACTCCTGAGCACCATTCCTTCGATCGACCAACCGGGGCAATCGCTGCGGGAGGAAATTACAGCATTCGATGACGCCAATCCCACTCACTCCAATGCCCGCCTGATTAACCGTGAGGGTGAAGTCGAGGATGTACTGTCTATGGGCTTCGATATGGCGGATCGCATGGCCTTGGGCAAACTGATTATCACTCCTGAAGACAAAATGGGCATAGCACGAATCAACGATTGGTTCGGCCCTCATTTTTTCCAGACGAATTTCTGGTATATGTGGGCAACGACGTTTGCCTTCCAGCCTTGGCATAGTGCGGTTGAATTCAAAAGATATATGATCCGCTTCATGCATGAATTCCCGCGTATTCAAACGCTTGAGGGCGTCACCCGCACCCCCTATAACCAATATGATTCCATTATTCTGCCGCTGCAGCAGTATTTGGAGCCCTTCGGCGTAGACTTCACCCTGAATTGTACAGTCACCGATCTGGATTTCAAGGACGGCGATGGCATTACCGTTACAAAAATGCAGGTGCTGCGCCAAGGCGTCCCGGATGTCATTGCGATTGGCGAAGAGGATCGCGTGATTATTACGAACGGCTCTATGACGGAAGGCTCCAGTCTCGGCTCGATGACAGCCGCCCCGCACCTGAACGGCAAGGGCAGCTCCTGGAAGCTGTGGGAGAACATTGCCGCCAAGAAACCGGGTCTAGGCAATCCCTCCCCTTTTGCCGATCATGTGGACGGCTCGAAATGGGAATCGTTCACGGTAACGTTCCAGGACCCGGTATTCTTTGATCTGATGGAAAAGTTCACGCGCAACCGGGCCGGTACAGGCGCACTCGTAACCTTCAAGGACTCCAGCTGGTTCATGTCCGTAGTGCTTGCTTTCCAGCCGCATTTCCGCAACCAGCCGGAGCATGTCAAGGTATTCTGGGGGTACGGACTGTATCCGGACAAGACCGGCGATTTCGTGAAGAAGAGAATGTGCGACTGTACCGGGGAAGAAATCATGCAGGAGCTGATCGGCCACCTTCATTTCGAAGCGCATCAGGAAGAGATTATGGCTACTTCGAACTGTATCCCATGCATGATGCCCTACATTACCTCCCAGTTCATGCCAAGACTGAACAGCGATCGGCCGCAGGTCGTTCCCGCAGGGTCCACCAACCTGGCCTTTGTAGGCCAATACTGCGAGATCCCGGACGACGTGGTATTCACCGAGGAATACTCTGTGAGAGCAGCCAGAATTGCCGTGTATACGCTGATGGGCGTCAACCGCCCTGTAGAGCCGATCAAGCAGCATCAATATGATGTGCGGACACTGTTTACGAGTCTGGTGACTTCGTTCAGATAAAACGCTGAACGTACCCGGAAGCCGCTGCTTCCTGGCTTGCCGTTTGGTCTATAGCAACGCATATGAAAAGCCCCCTAGCCGTCAGTCATTCTAACGGGAGGGGGCTTTGGGTGTATCTCCATTTATGCCATGCCAGCCAACCTGGTCCAAGGCAGGATACCCGGGATCAGATCGGAGATTCTGCAATCAGATACTGCAGGATCCGTCATCGCAGCCCTCGGAATCTGCCGCTTTGGACTGGGGCTTACCGACAACCTTAAGCTCAGGTGTGCTTTTCTCTTCAGCCCAGACGGTATCCAAGACTTCGGAGAACACCGGACCAGGCTGAGCACCTGAAACGGCATATTTATTATTGAAGACAAAGAAAGGCACGCCTGTGATATTCAATCGCTGTCCCTCTGCAATATCATTGTCCACCGCATCTGCATAAGCGTCTGTCTCCAGCATTGCCGTTACATCTGCAGCATCCAGACCCACCTCGGCAGCGAGAGAAGCCAGCTCTTTGTGGTCCGCCAGATTATGTCCATCGGTAAAATAAGCTGCCAGCAGCCGCTCGGACATCTCTGCACCTTTACCTTTGGCGGCAGCATAATGGCCCAAACGGTGACTGTCAAAGGTATTCGTATTCTGCACGGTATCAAAATTGAACTCCAAACCTACACCCCTGGCTTGCTCTGCGAGTTGAACGTTCGTCGCAATCGCTTTCTCCCGGGTCATTCCATATTTGGCAGCCAGCATATCATAAATATCCTGAGTGGCCTGCACCGGGGCACTCGGATCAAGCTGGAAACTGCGGAAGACCACTTCTACCTTGTCTTGGCCTTCGAACTGGCTCAGTGCATTCTCCAGCCGTCTTTTACCAATATAACAGAAGGGGCAGGCATTATCAGACCATACATCTATTCTCATAGGGATTCCTCCTAAAGTTAAGTAACTAAATATATCTCACTTACAATTGTATAGTTAATTAGTGAAAATTACAAGTATATTTATCCCTGCTGCAGTACTATCACCGCATGGCCTCAACTCCGCGCACAAAAAAGCGCCTCTCTCCACAAAGAGCCTGCCATCACCTTATCGTGCTTGGACGATTCGGAAGCTGATGGACACAAGACGGATGGATCACATTTGGAGTGAACCGCCGGCTTACTTTGCAGAGTGTAGAGCGCTATTATGATCGTTATATGTTGCTTTTATACCACTTACACACTTCACTTAAGCTGTTTGCACGTTACACTGGGGTGCTCAGCTCCGGAGCGAAGCCGTCGCCGCCATATTGGGTAACTGAAGGGTCAAGCCCCAGGCTTTCCTGAAGCAGATTGTACAACCGGGCCCCAATGATCTCTTCTGAATAGTCAGAGCGTACGATCTTCAAGGCAGCTTCTCCCATCTCTGCACGCAGCTCAGGATTAGCAAGTAAAGTATCTATTGAGGCGGCAAGCGCGGATGGCTCCAAGCCTTCAGCAAGCAGACCGCTCACCCCATGCTGTACCAGCCCGCGTACCCCCATTACATTAAAAGCCACCGTGGGCAGCCCGCAGGCACCTGCTTCCAGAATGACCAGCGGCAGTCCCTCATACCGTGAAGGCAGTACGAAAAGCTCTGAAACACTGTAATAGCTGGCCAGAATATCCTTGTTGCGGATCGTGCCGAGGAGAATTATGCGGTCCTCAAGATTCTTTTCCCTAATAAGCGACTTCAGGCTCTGCTCATCCGGCCCGCCGCCAGCGATCAATACCTTCAGGTCAGGAATGGCATGCAACTGCTCCATGGCCTGAACCAGCAGAGAATGTCCTTTTTGATGCTCAAACAAACGCCCTACGGTGATCATATATCTGCTGGCCGGGTCCAGTCCAAGCGTTGCCAGCGCCTGCTCCCTGTCTCTTTTGTAAAAGATCTCTGAGTTCACAAAGTTCGGCAGCAGCCGTATCCGGTCCGCGATATGCGGGAAATGGCTAACCATGTTTTTTTGCTCATCTTCATTAAGTGTGGTCAGAAAGGAAGCCTTGTGCAGCGTATGCTTTTTGATGGGTAAGATCCATTTATGAATACTCCCTCCGTGATACGCGGCAATGATGGGAATATTCAACTGCTTGGCCGTTCTAGCCAGCCGTTCAAAACGTCCGGAAGCATACTCCTGGGCATAGATGATGCTGATGCCATCCTCTTGCAGAATCCCGGCCAGATCCTTTTGAATGGTGGAAATATATTGGGAGATGAATTTACCTATAGGCGTCCGGTGGGAGTGCGGGATCAGACAATACGATTTATACAGTCTTCCCACTGGAATGAACTTAATCGTGCAATCCACAATGCCGTGCTGGTAAGTGCGGACCTCATCACCAGTCCGGGTGAAATTATAAATGGTAGTGCGGATGCCTTTGGTCTGCAGAAGACGTGCATAATCGAATGAAAAATCATTATGATACGAACTTACATATTCCTCTTCACTGAGACCCAGACCTTTTACGAAGAAATCTTCAAAGTAATTAGTATGCATAAAGATCCCGACATGCATAACGTCTCCTCCTTAAAGTTTTGATAGCATAAGCTCCATGAATTAGTTTCGCAAAACTGGCTTCGGAAGCTTAGACTTAAGTTTTGATAGCATAAGCTCCATGAATCAGTCTCGCAAAACTGGCTTCGGAAGCTTAGACTTAAGTTAAGCCCAAATAGTTCCAATTACTTAAAATCATCTGCAACTTATTTCCTAATTATTATAATCTTAATTCCTATAAAAAAAAGTAAACGAAAGTGGTATATACGGTCCTACGGAGGGGGAGTACACTGGAATTAACATGGATTATCGGTGATTGTCATATTCTAGGAATGCGGACGTTATAAGCGTCCCGGAAGGAGCCAGCGGCATGCATGATGTGTCTATAGTAATTCCCACGCGCAACCGGATCAAAGATCTTACGTTGTGCATTGAGTCCATCGGCAGACAGACTGAGCTCGAAGATGTCTCGATCGAGCTGCTGATTGTTGACGATGGAGAGATAGAGGAGAAGGTTCTGGAATATTTCCGTAAAGTCCTGGGCCGTATGCCTCAGGCAGAACTTCGCTATTACCGCAAAACCAAACCTGGTGTCTGGCTCTCCCGTTATGAGGCGCTCGGACTGATTGACGGCGATATTCTGCTCAGCTTCGATGATGATGCCGAACTCGATGATCCGCTATACATCCGCCGGATGCTGGATACCTATGCAGCGGACAAGTCGATTGTCGGCGTAGGCGGCATAGCGAAAGGCATGTCCAGCAGCAGATCAGGCAAACTGCTCGGTATGCTCACCTGCCAAATGTCGGCATCGCCAGGCAGATTGTCTGCCAGTACTCTTGCCGGCTCCCTGTTGCTCTGGGGGGAAACCCGGGACACCTTTGAAACGGATTTTTTCCATGGCTGCAATATGTCTTTCCGGGCTTCGGCTCTTAAAGATATGAAGCCTTACCCCTGGATGACCAGCTATGCTGTGGCTGATGATATCTATATGTGCCATCTGGCGAGTAAATACGGCAAGCTTGTAATCAACCCGGATATGAAAATTACCCACCACGAGTCCCCAAGCTCCCGCGACAAGGCGGGACGTGTAGCACGTGCAACAGCGGTCAATCACTATTACCTGCTGAATCTGCGCAAAGCTCCGGTAAAAAATTACGCCGCCCTGCTGTGGACACTGACCTACCTGACCGGCAAGTCGACGCTAAAGCGTAACTTCAATGCAGTATCAGGTTATGTCAGCGGCATCCTCTTTGTACTGAATCCCCGTAAGGATAAGTACCGCGAATATATGCTGGACTAAGCTTGAACCAGCATTCTGGTACATGCTTCTTGACTGGCCCTGGAATGCGGCAGGCGCTTTAATAACGGCATTTTTGCCGTTATTGCGCCGCTTTCCTGCGGTGGGCGCTTCAATAACGGCATTTTTGCCGTTGTTCCGCCGCTTTCCTGCGGTGGGCGCTTGAATAACGGCACTTTTGCCGTTATTGCGCCGCTTTCCTGCGGTGGGCGCTTTAATAACGGCATTTTTGCCGTTGTTCCGCCGCTTTCCTGCGGTGGGCGCTTGAATAACGGCATTTTTGCCGTTGTTCGAGTCATCGCAGCACTCGCCCACGCTTTTCTCCTCGGCTTCATATGCACTTTATCGAATTCGATTGTATATCTTATCGATAACAGAAAAATCTTATTATCTAAATAACGCAAAAACTCCCGTTCCCCTTCAGGGGCGGGAGTTTCTGCTATATGCTTCCATATATGTGCCTGCTTAACGCCTTGTATACTTTTCTGCCTGCTTACCACCTTGTATGGCTTGTCTCCTGCTTATCGCCTTGTATACTTGTCCGCCTGCCCGCTTGGCTTGCCGACTTGCCTGCTTACATGGCTTGTCTATCTGCTTCCTTGCCTGCTGTACCCCTATGCTGCCGGAGGCTCAAACCGTCAGCTCTTTCGGAGCAGCTGCTGTGCGCTTAGTCTGGCGCGCAAAATACAGGAAGGTTAACACAAGGAAAATCACGGCGTAAGTGAGTAAATATACGATTTGCTGTCCCATCAGCCCGTAGTCACCTGTACCGACAATTGCCTTGTAACCGGCGATACTGTGAGTCATCGGAAGCCAAGGATTTACTTTCTGCATCCAAGTAGGCAGCAGTTCCAGCGGAAATGTGCCTGCGCTCGATGTCAATTGGAAGATCATCAGCACAATTGCCAGGAAACGGCCCGGGTTATCCAGCCAGGTAACCAATGCCTGGACGATCATAGTAAAGGTGAAGCTGACGATCAGCGTGAACAGGAAGAAGAGCGGAACGCTCTGAACCTCCAGCTTCAGACCATATAACAAAATTATGTCGGCCAGAACCGATTGAAGAATACTGACCATTACGAAGGTAAGCGTCCGGCTGACGAATCTGCCCATCGGAGAAGCGCCAGGCACATTCGAATCCCGCAGCGAGAACACAGTGGTGAACACCAGCGCCCCTACGAACAGGGCTAATGATAAGAAATACGGTGCAATCCCCAGTCCGTAGTGATCCAGCTTGTGATCCGTTTTCTCTGTCAGCTTCACCGGTTCGGCGAACATGTTGACCGTGTCATCCCCGGATTTCACGCTTGACGTATCCGCTGCAGCCTCGTTCAGCTTCTGCGCCAGCTCACTGCTGCCGCTGGCCAGCTTGCCTGCACCATCCTTCAGTTCGCCCGCACCATCGTTCAGCTTAACCGTACCTTCTGACAGGCCGTTCACGCCTCCAGTCAGCTTGGTCAGTCCTTGCTCCAGCTTCGACGCGCCTTTGTTCAGTGCCGCTGCTCCGGTAGCCAGCTTGCTTCCGCCTGTGCTGGCTTCATCCAGCTTCTTGCCGAAGGCTTGCAGCCCTGAAGCCAATTGAGTGCTGCCATCACTCAGCTGTGCAGCGCCTTGGGCCAATTGCTGTTGCCCCTGGTCCAGCTGCGTGCTGCCGGCCAGCAGTTGCGTCTGCCCGGTATGCAGCTGCTGACTGCCTGCGGCTACCTGCTGGCTTGCAGCCAGCAGTTGCTGGAACTGCTCATTCTCCTGCAGACCAGGCGTTGCCGCCATCATCTGCTCCAGACCTTTGGCCACCTGTTCGGCACCGGTAGCCAATTGGCTGCTGGCCGCTTCGGATGCGGTCAGTCCCTCCTTTAGCTGACTGCTGCCCGCCTTTGAAGCCAGCAGCCCTTGCTGCAGCTTGGCCGAACCGTTCTGTGACTTCACAGCCCCATCCTGCAGCTGCTGATGGGCTTTAGTCAGCTGGCTTAAGCCGCTGGCAAGGTCTGTTGTTCCCTTCGTTAATGTGCCTGAGCCCTGATTCAGACTATACGCGCCGTTATCCAGCAGCTTCAGTCCACTCTGGAGCTCGGTTGTGCCGCTGGCAAGCTTATTCAGGTTGCTCTTAAGCGTGGACAAACCGTTAGTGAGCTTCCCTGCTCCGTCCTTAAGCTCGGTTGCACCGCCTCCGGCATCCCCAAGACCTTCAGAGATCGTATCTACCTGTTCAAACATGCTGCGGGTATAGGCTTCTGTGATCTGGGTCGACAGCTTTGACTTCAATTTATTCATCGCACTGATGCCGATTTGTCCGGCCACAAAGTTATAATCACTGTTCGGCTCGTACACAATCTCAGCCTGGACCGGATGTTCTTCGGTTAAGGTAGTCGCATTCTCCGAGAAGTTGGCAGGAATAGTAATCGTCAAATAATAACGGTTATGGGCCATGCCATCCTCCGCTTCCGCCGCATCCACGAAATCCCATTTGAAATCGCTGTTGTCTTTTAACTCCTCAACAAAATCCTCGCCCACTTTCATAGTCTTGCCCTCGTAGACCGCTCCCTTATCCTGGTTGACCACTGCCACAGGCAGCTTGCCCGTATTGCCATAGGGGTCCCATGAGGCATCTACCAAAAAGCCGCTATACAGCATCGGCAAAGCCGCAACACCCAGCAAAGTGAGCGCAAGCATCGGCTTCGTCACCAGTATTTTCAAATCCTTCAGAAACACAGTCATAGCTTTCATAGCCGTCACCTTCTATCTCTTGTTTGTAAATTAATGAAAATTTTCACAGTCAATCATTACTATTGAAAAAAAATAGCCTTTTACAGGCCGGTTGGCTTGGCTGCTATACGAGAATGCCCTTCGAAATGAACAAAATCATATGTTCTTTAATCCGATTTTTGTCCAGAGGCTCATGCCCTTTGTTCCATTCTGTAGTCAGGGCCAGGTATAAGCGCAGAATCATGAAGGCTGCCACACTTGGGTCACAAGGCTTCACTTCACCCCGCTGAGTCGCCTGCTCAATCTGCTGCTTCAGGAAGTCGAGCGCATATTCTTCCATCCGTTTAACCCCTTCAAGCGCCTGAGCCGTACCGATATCACGAACCTCCTGCGCCAGCTTGACGAACAGTTCATGATCCGAGCGGAATTCCAGAATGGAATCGAGCAGATTGAGCAGCTTCAGAGTAAAAGTAATATCTTCCGAAGCCAGCCGGTTCATAACAGAGGTCAGCTCCTGGGAGGCCTTGTCCAGAATTTCTTCGAACAGCTCTTCCTTCGTTTTGAAAAAAGTATAAATCGTACCTTTGCCTACATTGGCGATCCTGGACACTTGATCCATAGTCGTGGCTTTATAGCCAAACTGCACAAAGGACTTCGTCGCCGCCTGCAGAATTAATGCTTTGCGGTCGATGGACATGGTTCAAGCTCCTTTCTTTCTAAAAGAATCAGTCACATTTTGACTAAATTTTATTTTCGGTCAGTCGGTCATAAACAATTTACCATGTATGTGTCTGTATGACAACAATTTTAATTAAATTTCAGCTAAAAGGGGATTCTCCTCTATTTCTTATGCCCAAAATGTCATGAAAAAAGTATCCATGTTCTGCTGATCTGGGGTATTATAAAAAAGATGTGATTAAAGAAACTAACTTTATGGATGGTGGAATATGTTTAAGAACAAAAAACCAGCAATGGTCCTGCTCGCTCTCGTCATGGTTTGTGCCCTGGCTGTCACAGCCTGCAGCAACAATAAGAACAACGGCAGCAGTTCTAATGAGACCTCTGGCGGTGCAAAGGTATCCACGGATGGTGAAACCAAATCCCTGGAGCAGACGTTTTATATTTATGATACCGTGGTTAATATCAAGATTTATGGTGATAAAGCAGAGCAGAAAAATATGGATGACATCCAGCAGATGCTGGAACGAATGGATAGAGAGTTCAGCCGCACCAAGGAAGACGGGGAGCTGTACGCTGTGAATAAGGCTGCCGGAAAAGAAGCGGTGGTGGTCTCCGATGAAACGCTGGATATTGTCAAGCAGTCGCTGAAATATGCCGAAGAAATGGACGGGCTGTTCGATCCGACGATCGGACCGCTTGTAGATCTGTGGAATATCGGCAGCGGCGGGGAATCGGTTCCCCCTCAGGCGGATATCGACAAAGCCAAAGCCCTGACCAACTATAAAGACGTGATTGTGGATGATGCCGCGAAGACAGTGAAGCTGGCCAAAGAGGGCATGGTGCTGGACATGGGCGGTATCGGCAAGGGCTATGCGGCAGACCGTATTGCTGATTATTTAAAGGAGCAGGGTCTGGACAGTGCGATGATCAACCTTGGGGGCAGCAGCATTATTGCGCTCGGCAACAAGCCTAACGGCTCACCATGGAATATTGGCCTGCAGGACCCTGACCAGAGCCGGGGTACGCAGCTGGGAACGATTAAAATTTCCGACGAGGTCATCGACGCCTCAGGGGTATACGAACGTTTCTTCATGCTGGACGGAGTGCGTTATCATCACATTCTGGATCCGCGTACCGGCTTCCCTTCCCAGAACGGGTTAAAAAGCATTACAATTATGAGTCCCAACGCCACAGACGCAGATGCCCTGTCCACCGGGGTGTTTCTCATGGGTCTGGAGGACGGCATGAAATATCTCGAATCACTGCCGGAGAAGATCGATGCCTTCTTCATCACAGATGACAACAAGATTTATGCTACCTCGGGACTGCGGGAAAGACTGCAGCTGACCGATCCGGGATACACGTTTGCCAATTAAGTATGATTTGTTATGAGAATTCAGCAGATAATAGCAAAAAAGCGGCGGAGCCTTGGCTCGGCCGCTTTTTTGCTGCGCATAGGATAAAGGCTTGGGTTCAAATTAGAGGAAGCTCATTGAATTCCTGGTAACTGGTAAAAATATAACTTGGCTTATGCTCCGTTCCCGGCTGACGGCCACGGGGATTGTACCAGCACACCTTCCAGCCTGCCGCAAGCGCACCAACCACATCATTATCCCACGCATCTCCGACGTAGAGCGACTGCTCAGCCGTTGTCCCCGTTACCCGGTTCACATGGGCAAAGATTGCCGGGTCCGGCTTAGCCAGTCCAACCGCATCTGAGATAAAGATCATATTTTCAGGGATTAGCTTGTCTACGCCCAGTCCGCGCAGCTTGCTCATCTGATGGTCCTGCGGACCGTTCGTTATAATGCCTACCTTATGCCCCATGGAAATAAAACGCTGAAGCTGCTCAGCCACGCCCTCTATCATCTCAATGCTGTACTGACGGCCGATATAGGCTGCCTGCACTTTTTCCGCCTGATCGTGATCGAGCTCTATGCCATATTCCTTAAAAGCCAGCTCCAGCCGCCGCACCCGCGTCTCTTCCAGGGCAAGCTCTCCCCGCAAATACTTCGGCCACAGCAAGTCGCTGTGGTGCCTTACCTTGTAGAATAGATCTGTATAATTCAGATGACTCTCATCCGGCTTCAGCACCTCGCGCACAGCTTCCCGGAAGGGCACCAGATGATCGTAAAGTGTATCATCCAGATCAAAAAATATAGCCAGTTTCTCATTGCTCTTATCCATTTTTACGCTCCCTGCTCTTGTGAAAAAAATAAATGATACGTAATAAATTCATCATCCCGGATGTAGCCGTGCGCCTCATATAGACGCTGTGCTCCGGTATTTTGCTTCATCGTGCTTAATTCCAGACCTTTAGCGCCTGTGCTCCTAGCAAAATTCTCTACAGCCTTCAGCAGCATAGAGCCTAACCCGTTGCCGCGCTGCTCTGCTGTGACAAACAGATCATTCAGAATCCATACCCGCTGCATGGTTACCGACGAAAAGGACGGATACAGCTGCGCGAAGCCTGCTGCCTTCTTGGATGCACCTTGACCTGCTGATGCCATGAACAGGACCGATTCCCCATTTGCAAGTCTTGCCTCCAGGAACCGGCGGGCTCCTTCCAGATCAGCGGGCTGGCCATAGTAGACGCGGTAATCGTCAAACAACGGAGCTATCAGCTCCAAATCCGGCGTCCCCGCTTGTTCCAAATGATAGTTCTCCATAATATGGTCCCGCTTTCCGGCCGTTTCCGCCAACTGTTCTTAATCTCTTGAATCATAGAAAATATGACGTGCACTGATCTTGCCCGCTTCAATATCAAGTAAACCAAAAGAATACTGCTTCTCCCGCCGCTTGTCCGTAGGTGAACCTGGATTGAACAGTAGAATATCACCCTCCTGCCGCAAGAGCGGCTGGTGCGAATGACCGAATAGAATGCAATCCACCTGCTCACCTTCAAAAGCAAGCAGCGCATTGCCGTCGGTTCCCTTACGCGAATAGGGCGCATGTCCATGAATCATCCCGATCCGCTTGTCTTCCAGTGTCACGATCTTGCGCTCCCCGAACCGCCGAATGATCTCCGCTCCGTCGTTGTTGCCGGCAATCCCCTCCACGGGGGCCAGCTCTGCCAGAAGATCATAGATCTCCAGCGACACCCAATCCCCCAGATGGAGAATCATATCCACCTTGCTGAATTCCTCCATTAGCACGGATGGCAGCCCTTTGGCTCTGCTTGAGAGATGCGTATCCGATACCACTCCTATCTTCATCTGCTTCAGCTCCTAATCAGCGAAACCTAATTTTCAGATAATTGTACGATTTGCAGGGGGGAGAAGCAAGTAAAGCAGTTACAGGGAGATTATCACAAAGCGTTAAACCGCCCTATATCAACGGTTCAGTTCCCGCGGTCCCGCCAATTCCACAGGCGTACTTCCCCAATTCGAATATTGCTGACCCAGGGCTCCTCCTTCAGCTTCAACAGCTCCTTCACCGGTCCGGTGACAACAGCTCCGTAGAGCAGAACTCCGTGCTCCTGCAGATACTTAAGCGATCCATCCACTTGGATCATTGGGGCTGCCTTGCGGGCGAGCGATTTATGCTGCTGCAGAAGCTGCAGCGTCTTGATAAAGTTCTCTTCCCGCAGTTTGCCGTCCCCGTAGGCTTCAACGGACGGATACGCCACACTCCTGGAGCTCATGCTTCTGAACCAGCCCGTCTTTTTCTTGGATTCCTGCACAACCTTCGCATCAGACTCATGCCATATGGGCATGTAAGGGAACCCGAGTGGGGTTGTGGCAACCGTGCCTCCGGACAATGGGCCGATATCGGCGGCAAACCACACGGGCAGCAGGTTCAGCGGTTCAAACTTTTTCAGCAGCTCATCTGTCGGGTACAATTGATCACAAGACAAGTAGGCTTCGGCCACAGTGCCTTCGGGAAGCTTTTGCAGCTTCGTCCACTCTGCACGATCATCCACTCCGCTGCCGGAGCCCGCTGCCTTATCCGGGTAATAGAAATAAGTATTCCCGGCGTTCCTCATATCCGTCCAATTCATCATACCTGGACCGGACAATCCGAAGAGATAGTTCTGCGTATATTCTCCGGCATCCACCAGTTCTCCTCCGATTTGCTTCTGCAGTCTTCCGGTTAACTCCATTCTGAAAAAGTACTTGGCGTTTGCGCTGAGGTTTACTGCCGTATTGGGCCGTGAGACGGCTATAGCGGAGGACACAACGTCTCGATAGATGTCCGTCCGGTCACCTGAGTTATAGAATAGTGCAGTAATTATGGTACTGATGATCGTAAAAGCCAGAAGTGCCGCGAGCACGGTAATCGTATTTACAATCCGTGCCTTCCATTTACCCCGGCGGATTATTTTTTTGGCCTTACCTGGCGGCGGAGCTGACTGAGGGAAATGGGTTTCTTTTCGCCACCCGGGGGACTGATCCTCATGCTCCATTTGCTCCTCCAGATAGACCTGATAAGCCTCCAGCTTCTCCAGCTCCTGTTCCACTTCTTGGCGGTCAGCTTCCGGCAGCTTACCTTCACTGTATCTCCGCAGCTTCTCTTTGAAGTCCTCACTCATCGCCGTTCCTCCTCCACTCTAATTCTCTCAGCTTTTGTCTGGCGCGGAATACGAGTATTTTGTATTGGGACAGTCCGATCGCCATGATCCCTGCAGCTTCTAGATAAGACATTCCATACACTTCATGCAGCAAAAGCGCGTGACGTTGCCTCTCCGGAAGGCAATCTATCGACAATGCTACTTCCTCCAGACGTTCCTGTCGCAGGAGCGTTCCCTCCGTAGTCTCCGGGTGGGCCAGCTTGTTGAAATAATCGGCATCTATGCTTATACTCCTCTTCGCCTTACGGGTATCATCCACAAAAGCATTGTATGCAACACGGAACAACCAGGGCTTGACCTTGTCTTCCGGGCAGTTCTCCAGGTAAAGATAGGCACGGTAAAAGGTCTCCTGCATCAGGTCCTCGGCAAGGTGATGATCATGGCAAAGGGAGCGCAAGTAGATGTATATATCCTGAATATAGATCTGATACAGCTCATCCAGTGAATTTGGCTCCATCCCCTCCCCCCTTACCCTATCCACGTATGAATTCGCCAAAAGTTACATCTTAGCCTCTATATTAGGAAAAATAAGGATAGAATTAGACTGGCTTCCCATATAAAAAACAGCGGCAGTCTTAGACTGAAAATAAGCCCTGGACTGTCACTGTTTTATTGGATTAACGCACCCATTGGCGCAGTACATCTTCTGTCGATTAATAAAAAAGACGTACAGGTTAGCCCAAAATACAAACAAAGCGGACTATATATCCATGTATAATTTCTCCTTTAGCTGTTCCCTAAATCGTCAAAAGGAAAATGCAGGATTTGTCGACTGGTGGAGAATATCAAAAGAGTACAAACAACAGTACAGGAGAATTACAATCATGAGGGAAATAATGGCTAATTTGTTTGGCGGTTGATGGGTAATTATTCGGAGGTTAGCATTCCCGAATTAATGAACCAATAGGGCGGTTATCTGATGCCACAGGAAGAAATACGGATGGGCTTAAAGCTGATCCGCGACGCTTTTATTATTACGGATGACAGATTGATTCTGATTGACCACCAGGGCGTTACTGGGAAGAAGACCCGTGTATCTTCGATCCACCTCAGCTCCATTTTTGAAGTCACTATGGAGACGGGAGGCACCGGCTTCGATGATTGCGAAGTTACCCTTCACTACATAACCTCACCTTATCACAAATCCAACAATCTACAGACCGCATTCTATAAATTTGAATTTGGCAAGAAATTCAACGTCCAGCCGTTGTATACCGCATTGGTCAGTATTTCCAATGACAATTACAAGCGCCTGAATTCCTAGTCTGTAACGTATTTATTCATGCACCAAATAAAGGGCTCTACATTTTAGTATGCATACTAATATGTGGAACCCTTTATGTCTTACTATCGTTTTCCGCTAGCTTAACCAAACGACGAACCTTAATCATCGCTTGTTTCTACACAAGAATCCCAAACAAGTGAACTGCAAACACAATAATACTAAGAATCAATATGACTCTCCCACCCTATAACACAAAGAAGTTCCATAGCGCAATTAGCTAATCCATAATAATGTCTACTACTTGTTTCGCGAATGCAGCATAGGATTCAATCAGATCAGGACTTCGATCAATAGCCCACCTGAGGTTATCGAAAGCCCTTAATAACAGATAATGCCTTATGTCAGAAAGGTCTTTTTCACTTATTCCGTACCCGTCTATAAACGCGTTGAATTCTTCAACATTTGGGCTTTCTTCTAGCCCTAGGATCTGGTAATGCATCAATTGAGCAACAGTTGCATGTGGTACCACGCTTACTTTCGCATTCCAATCCAGCAATATTACTTGGTTTGCCTGATTGACAATCGTATTCTTTAAAGAGATATCTCCATGGTTTAAGCCGAAACGGAACGATTCACTCTTAAAATCTTCAAACAGTTCTTTTATTCTCCGCGATTCCATCTGGGTGATTACTCCAAGCTCTATCAAGCGGTCATGTTCAGTCAGACTATTGATATTATGCTGCACATAACCTTGCCAACTACCGTCTGATCCAGCATGAGATGGTGACTGAAACTCACCATGGACTGGATCAATCAGATTTTCCCCATATCCTTTCACTTGAATAGTATGAATAAGTTTGGCATATTCTCCAAGTTTTCTCCAAACTTTAGTCTTGGGTACGGTACTATCTAACCCGTTGTCCCCCTCAACAAAGGCTTGAATCATATATGCGGTATCATCAACTATACCAATGGACAACACCTCAGGTCCCGGAATGCCAACTGCGGCTGCTTGCTCGATACACCATTTTTCTTTAATATAGCTTGGAAATGTATCTTTATCGTTCATACGGACAACAACTTTATGAATCTCTGATTCGACTATGCAAACCTGATTGATGATGCCTTTACCTGTGATCTGATAGGCAGCTTTCACTTGTTCCTGAAGAAAATCGCCTGCAATTCGAGCTGCCTGTATAACTAATGAGTCTTTCATTGTTATTTTCATCCCTCTCAAAAGCCGTGCTTCGAATAGTTTACCACACACTTTTTTAGGAAATACGTATAGAACTTAACTATCCTACCCGTTTAAAGAAAAAGCAACCGGTCGTTTAAGCGGCCTGTTCGATTTTACGGGAGAAAGGAATTCCATCTTCCTTTGGTAAAATATTACCGTCACCTTTAAAAATATTCCTAATAACCCGAAGTTTAACGATCTGTAAAACTTTGCGATGCTCTCAATCTATAGCAAAAAAAAGGAAGCCCTCCGGCTCCCCCTGTAGCACTATAGCTCATCTATAAATACTACTAAAATAATTCCAGCCTCAATAAAATCCGATCGTCGACGATGCGTCCTTCATCCACTCCCGTTTGCGGCCTTTGTCGAGCTCGCCGCGCATCCCGCGGACTAGGGCCTCGACGTCGGCCCGCCCGTTCTCGTGCCATTCCAGCGCGGCGCTGACATACAGCTCGCCGAGCTGGGTCAGGGAGAAATCTGACGTCAAGCGCGCTGCGGCGGCCACGCCCTCTTCACCTGCAAACGCCGTGAAGCCGCGCAGCTTCAGATACTCCAGCCGCAGCTCCTCATCCGGCATCTTGATCTCGTAGGCCCGGTCGAAGCGTCCGGCGCGGTTCATGAGTCCAGGGTCTATTTTCTCCGGATAGTTGGTGGTCCCAATCAGAAAAATCCCTTCCTTGGAGGTAGCCCCGTCCAGCGTATTGAGGAAAAAGGACCGGACCTCCTGCGGCATGGAATCGATGTCCTCGATCACCAGCACCATCGGCGCCAGCCGGGCTGCCGCTTCGAACACCTCATTCACCGATTCGCTGCTGGTATATTCGGTAATCTGCCAATAGACGACCGGACCGGGCACGCTTCCGGCAATGGATTTGACCAGTGTGGTCTTCCCATTCCCCGGGTGTCCGTAGAGCAGAATCCCTCTTTTGTAGGGAATGTCGTAAGTGACATAAAAACTGCGGTCCGAATCAAAAAACTGGTCCAGCGAACGGTAAATTTCTTTTTTGATTCCCGCTGCAAGCACTACATCCTCACGCCCTACAGAACGTGTAATGGGTTCATCTTCACGGAATATCCCGTTGCGTCTGTCGGTGAATACCGTCACCTTATTAATGTTCTGCTCCCGCTGCCGCTTGCGCACATTGCCGAGAAATAACTGCAGCTGCCCGTCGGAGGCGGCAAATACATAATCCTGGAAGTTGATGCCGTTCTCCTGAAATACCGGAACCCGTGCAAGGGCTACCCCCATATCGGGATACGCCAGCACGTTATTGCGAATCGACAAGTGAATGCTATATTCCGGCTGCTCCTTGTCATCGTCATATACAAACGTCCGGTCCTCCAGACGGTCAAAAATCCTTGCCACATGCTCCACGCCGGGATGGCCGCTCTGCACATCATTCTCCAGCAGTTTCCAATATTCACTATTAGGATCGTCACTGGCGTACAGCTCATAACGGACACCATACCGGGTGTGCAGAGCTTCAAGAATGCCATCCACCAGGCGGGCGTAAACATCGTAGCCCTTGATCATACCAGTGTTATTCTCATCGTATTTGTAGATTACAGTATGTTTCCTGTTCTCCTTCTCCATGTTTACTTGGTCCCCTTTATCGCTGCGAGCGGCTTGCATTTGGCCACAACAGTAGCCAGGCCGGCGCCCGTAACGCTCTCTATAATCTCATCTACATTCTTATAGGCTTGAGGTGATTCGTCAATGATAGATTCCAGGGAATGCTGATTGACCACAATCTCATCCTCTTGACCTACCCTCATCGACTTGGAAAAATCACGGACCGACACCAGCCGCTTCGTTGCCGAACGTGAGCGGATACGCCCGGCGCCATGACAGATGGAATAATAATTTTCTTCCCCTCCCGGCTGGCCGACCATGATATAAGATGCCGTACCCATAGAACCTGGAATCAGCGCCGGATGACCGGTAGCTGTATAAGGCCGGGGATTATCCGGGTGTCCAGCCGGCAGTGCACGGGTTGCCCCTTTGCGGTGTACGAACTTAGCCCCCGAAGCAGTCTGCTCCTCCCAGGCATAATTGTGCATCAGATCGTAAAGAGTCCGCAGCTCACATTTGGGGCCGAACACATCGCGGAACCCTTCGCGGACCGCGTAGGCGATCAGATGGCGGTTCACCACCGCATAGTTCAGTGCCGAGTACATCAGTTGGACATAGCGCTGTGCTTGCGGATGTGCAAGCGGAGCATAGATCAGGCGCGGATCGGCGCTGCCCAGCCCCAGCTGGCCCATCACCTTGGTGAAAGCCGGTATGCAGAATTGGTTGACGATACCTCCCCAGGCCCGGGAGCCGGAGTGAATCATTACGACAATCTGCCCGTCGTGCAGTCCCCAAGCCTCAGCCAATTCTTGCTGCTCCTCTGCGACTTCAATCGCCTGAATCTCTACAAAATGGTTGCCCCCGCCCAGAGTTCCAAGCTGGCGGTGCCCCCGGTGCCAAGCCATGTCTGGAAGCTCATTCAGAATCTCCTCATCAAAAGTGAGCTTGCTGATCTCCACATGCGACAATGCGCTCGACTTCTTCGGGGTATAGCTGTCCGGTACATACTTGTTGGGCAGGCCGTGCAGCCCTTTGCGGACAATGTTCTCCAGCCGGATATCGCTGTAAGTCCCCCGCTGCTGCTGCTCCATCGGCAAATATTTCTCAATAGCACGCACCAGCTTCCGGCGCAGCTTCACTTCCCGGAGATCATCCTTATGCAGTGTGGTCAGATGGACGCGCATGCCGCAACCGATATCGCTGCCCACAATGGAGGGAGACACATATCCTTCAGCAGCATCCCATACCGCCGTAGTCCCGATGCAGGTTCCGACGCCTACATGCACATCCGGGGTGTAGCTCATGTATTCGATATTAGGAATTTGCAGATTGTTGTTCGCCATCTCCAGCACCTTGTAATCCAGTGTGGCAAACAGCTGCTCGCTGGCATATACCTTAAGATCCCCACCTGGCAGTGCAAGCTCGTGCTTATAGCAGGGGACATAGCCGCCCGCTTGTTCTTCGTTCATATTCATAATAGTTGTTCAATTCCCTTCAAAGTGTAAGCTGTAAATGTGTGGAGTGAATAAAATGGGTACGCAAAAAGAGCCGCAGATCATCGTTCTGATCCACGGCTCTTCGCAGAGTTACCGTACATAACACCCAGTTAAGGTTCATAACAGCATGCCAGTCACACCTGTTCTGCACGAAATTCAGCAGGACAGGCGGATGCACATCATGTTTCCCGGACGGGGCCGATGAGATCAGATCTTCCATATGCGGTTGTAAGCTGTGTACTTCCAATCATGTCTCAACGACCTCCCTTCAATTTGATAAACCCAATATATACGGACGTTCCGCTCCGTGTCAACCCTTTTACTGGAAAAACGTTTATTTGAATTTGTGCCAATCCTGGCTGCTGTTCTCCAGCAAATGGGCAAAATCATTCTCCAGACGCTTCTGCTCCGCCTTGCGCTGGTCCTCCACCGCCTTGCGGGCAGCCTCTTTTTTGTCGTTCTCTTCAGCCTTGAGTGCATCGCCCTGCGCCTTCAGCTTCTCCAGCACATCACTGCTCAGCAGATCCTTCAGGGTTGCCGGACCCTCCGAAGCGGCGGGGCGCGGCGTATGGATTGGTTTTTTCTTTTTAGCCACTGTCAATCATCCTTTCAGGGACGGTCTGTATCTAAAATGAGCCTAAATCTTACTTATCGGGGCTTTAAAGGCGGTCGCTAACGCTCCTACAGTTCCAAACTTCTCCTCCGTTACTTCAGCCCTTTTGTCAGGATAAAGGTCATATTATATACTTCAAATTTGTTTTAGTTAAAGTTCTTTTCGTTTATAATGTTAATGAAGAGGTGAGCCTTATGAAATCTACAGACTTGTGTCCACGGTTACAAAAAAGCATGGATATCATCGGCAGACGTTGGACGGGCTTAATCATCTATCAGCTTCTGCAGGGACCCCAGCGGTTCAGTGTAATCGAAGCCTCCCTGCCGGTCAGCGGCCGGCTGCTCTCCGAACGGCTCAAGGAACTTGAACAGGAGGGGATTGTCCTTCGTGAAGTATTTCCTGAGACCCCTGTCCGAATCCAGTACTCTTTGACGGATAAAGGACGCGGATTGGAATCGGTGATTCGTGATCTTCAGCAGTGGTCGGATTCATGGATTACCGCCGAAGAGTGCCAGCCTGAGCCCTTCCGCCCGAATTAAGCTTAGGGAACGGTACGACGGACCCAAGAAGTGATTCCCCATAGATTACAGCTTGCGGCCGATAATCACCAGATCACGCAGAATGCCATCCATTTCGGCAACACCTGGCAGCAGGCCCCACTGTTCAAATCCAAATTTCCGCAGCAGCGACAGGCTTGGCTCATTATGGCCAAAGACAAAGCCGACCAGATTCTGCAGGCCAAGACGCGGGCATTCCTCCAGTGCCTTGGCCAGCAGCAGGCTTCCTGCCCCTGTGCCGCGGAATTTTTCATTTACATAGACACTGATCTCCGCTGTGCCATTATAGGCTGGACGGCCGTAAAAAGACTGGAAGCTGAACCAGGCAGCGATTTCTCCGTCTTTTTTGAGAACCCAAAGCGGCCTGTGATGGCTGTTATGTTCATCAAACCACTTCTCTCTTTCCGCTACACTCACCGGCTCCAAATCAGCAGTTACCATCCTTCCTGCAACCGTTGAGTTATAAATATCTACGATAGCCGGCAAATCCCCGGCCACCGCATCTTCGATACTGTAATTCTGCGCTGTCATTGATCCATTCCTCCTGCAAATATATGAATTTCAAAGTTATGGTGCCAGCCCGGTCTGATCCAGACTCCACTGCCACAATTGCGCTGCCGCTGCAGCATCCCGCCCTCGAGGTGACAAGTCCTGAATCCTGCGCCGGTAGTAATACTCCCCGGTCACTTCCCGCAGCTCCGGTGCCGTGGCCAGCCAAATGGCTGTATCTGCCCCCTGCTCCGGCGTCAAAAAGAAGTGGGACAGCAGCTTCAGAACCGAGCGCCCAAAGCCTGTCTCCCGGTTCACCCCGATGCTTGTTCCAACCGCCCCCGGATGCACGGCATTTATCGTAACTCTTGTACCCTGCAGCCGCGAAGCCAGTTCACGTGTGAACAGAATATTGGCCAGCTTCGAGCGGGCGTAAGCCTTCGCCGGATTAAAGCCGTGCGAAAGAGTATGATCATCCAGGTAAAGTCGGCCGATCTTGTAGGCTCCTGAGGCAACTACCACAATCCGTCCCTGTTCCGCCGCAGTCAGCGGCTCCAGCAGCAGATGGGTCAGCAGAAAGTGGCCCAGATGGTTCACGCCCAAATCCAGTTCGTACCCGTCTGCCGTGAGCTGCCTCTTTATCGTAACGACTCCTGCGTTATTGATCAGCACATCAAGCACGGGATAGGTAGCCGTGAATTCATCTACAAAAGCACGGATGCTCTCGAACGAGGCCAGATCGCACAGCATCAGCCTGATATTGCCGGACCCGCTTTGCCGCTTGGCCTCCGCAAGCGCCTCTTCTCCCCGCTTGCGGCTGCGGCAGGCCATAATGACTGCTGCTCCCCGCCGGGCCATTTCAATCGATGTTGCCAGTCCCATTCCGGAGTTGCCTCCGGTGACCAGCACCGTCTTCCCTAACATGAGCAAGTCCCCCTTTCCTCACACAACCTGGCTGGCTGCACGAATCTGGCCTTTTCAAAATACATGATTTAAGATTATGTTACCTCATATCAGGGGATGAAGAAAAGCTCTGCGGCATTATATTCCTACATGGAGGTGAGATCCGGGTATCCTGCTCCCGGAGCAGCTATGAATATTAGTCCAAAGATTATCGTGTTGAACGTACCAATGATATCGCCCATCATGGGACCGACCATGATTTATCCGGTGCTGCTGAAGGATGAGGACGGACTCACACTGATCGATACCGGCATGTTCGGTCAGTCAGATGCTCTCTTACAGGCCATCGAGAACTCGGGAGAGCCGCTCTCAAACCTCAAACGGATTATCCTGACCCATCAGGATATTGACCATATCGGTAATCTTCCGCTGCTGGCCGCGAAGCTTCCCGGTATCCAATTGTTTGCCCATCCGGGGGATCTACCGGTTATCAATGGCAGCCAGCCGATGCTGAAAATGACACCGCAGCGCATTGCCCAGATGCCTCCTGCGTTCCAGGAGCAGATGAACCTGTTTCTGGAACAGCTGACGCAGCTCAGCAGTATTACCGAGCTGCATGACGGACAGCAACTCCCTTGGGGCGGTGGTATCGAGATTATTCACACGCCCGGACATACGCCGGGACATATCAGCCTTTATGTACCGGGAGAGGAGCTTCTGCTCGCAGCCGATGAACTGCGTGTAGTGGACGGACAATTGGCCGGGCCTGCCGAATCCGCCACACCGGATATGCCGCTCGCGCTGCGCAGCCTGCGCAAGCTTGAGGGGCGGAAGATCCGCTCGGTCCTTTGCTATCATGGCGGGCTGTACGAAGGCAGCCCGCAAGAGCTAATTGACACACTGGCTGGAACGCATGAATAGTTAGTACTGTACGTGCACCCCGGAAGGTTATGATCTATAATAAGAACGTTGATTTTTAACGTGAAGCCGAGAGGGGAACCAATGAAATGAATAAGTCTCTAACCACTTTGGAGCAGGGAATGGCTGGCGGGGGCCTGGATGCGCTGCTCGTCACCGATCCGAAGCATGTGTACTATTTGACCGGATTTGCCAGCAATCCGCATGAGCGTTTTCTGGGACTGCTGCTGATCCGTGGCGAGGAGCCGGTGCTCATCGTTCCAGCACTTGATGCCGAAGCAGCAACAGCTGCCTCTTCAGTGACCAAGATTCTGACACACAGCGACACGGACAATCCGTATGAGCTGTTGAAATCATGTTTTGCAGGCTCCACACCCGGAACGCTGGGCATCGAGAAGGAGCACTTTACCGTGAGCCGTTATGAACAGCTGACAGAAGCGGTTCCTGCGGATGCGTTCTTTGATATCGGCCCTATCCTGCGGTCCATGCGTGCGAAGAAAACCCCGGAAGAAGTCAGCCGCATGAAGCATGCCGCTGAGCTGGTCGAAGAGGTGCTCCGCCAAGGCCTAACCCATGTCAAAGCCGGAGTCAGCGAAATTGAGCTGGTGGCCGAGCTGGACTATCTGATGAAAAAGGTCGGCGCTTCCGGCCCTTCCTTCGATACGATGGTCCTCTCCGGTCCGAACACTGCCCTGCCTCATGGTGTGCCTGGCAGCCGGGTCATTCAACCGGGCGACTTCCTGATGTTCGACCTCGGTGTATACGCCGCAGGTTATGCCTCCGATATCACCCGCACCTATGCCATTGAAGAGGCGAATCCCAAGCTGGTCGAAATCTACAACACGGTTCTGGCTGCCAATGAAGCCGGTATTGCCGCTTCCCGGGCCGGAGCAACCTTCGGTTCGGTGGACCGCGCGGCTCGTGAAGTAATTGAAGCCGCAGGCTACGGCGAGTATTTCATGCACCGGGTCGGACATGGCCTTGGGATGGACACGCATGAATACCCTTCACTGCACGGCTTGAATGGGGATTTCATCGACATCGGCAATGTCTTCACCGTAGAGCCGGGTATTTATGTGGCGGGTCTGGGAGGCGTACGGATTGAAGATGATGTCTGGATTACACCAGAAGGCCCTAAGACCCTGACAACGATGCCAAAAGAACTGACAGTGCTGCATTTATAAGCAGCGTCTCAGACTGGTAGCGGTCTCTGCGTACCGTGTTCCAACTTTCGATAGTGAACAGAAGCAATCCAAAAAGCAGCAGATCTGCTCCGGAAGGAGCTGATCTGCTGCTTTTTATTTATGCGATAAGGCACCTGCTGGCGCGCTAATTCCTGCACAAGACTTCAGGAAGCGCTGCGTGAATCTTCGGCCTTAAGGGCAGGCAACTCGTCCTCGGCAAATTTGAAAGAACGGGCGATGTACAGAATTGGTGTTCCTGCACCGGTAAGCAGGAATTTCACGACATACGTAGTCAGCAGAATCTCTAGCCATACCCTCAGGTCATAGGTCCCAGCAAATGCGATGGTGCAGAATATCAGCGTATCGACAAAAGAGCTGACCATCGTACTGCCATTAGAGCGGACCCAAAGCTGTCTCGAGCTGCTGTAGTACTTCCGAATCCACGCATACAACCGGACATCGAGAAACTGGCTGATAAAATAAGCCGTTAGACTCCCCGCCGCAAGACGCGGCATCAGACCAAATATGATCTCAAGCGAAGGTTGGGCGATATCTGTTTCCTGAGGCTCGAAGAACAGCACCATCTGCATGATCACAGTAGTCATGAGCAGTGTGAAAAAGCCAAACCATACCGCATTTCGCGCCTCGGCACGTCCATATTTCTCATTCAGCAGATCGCTGGTCATGTAGAGCGTGACATACATGGTGTTGCCCAGAGTCATCACAATATCGAACGGCATGGCAATCGTCTTGGCGACTTGAATGTTAGCGATCACCGTGGCAATGCCTACCCAAGCATACAGCCCTTTTTTGCCAAAGAGCCTGTAACAAAGCAGATAAAAAGCAAAATTGACAACTACGAACAATATTCCCCACAACAAATTAAACATGAATCTATTATTCCTCCTAGTTTTGGTTACGCGGGATGGTTACGAACCGCGGCATTCTATTTTTGAGAACAAATTATTACTTTACCACAACCAAAGCTAACATGCTATGAAATATTATATTTTCGAAAACGTGAGTTGAAATCTTTATTTTTGCTATACAGCTAAAATATTCGATAAAAATACATAAAATTTCTGAAATTTTTTCAGCGTTTAGCAAATTTTCACTATTCAACCTGAGGTTAATTCTATAGAATAGTTATCAATCACATTCCCGGAAATGATAGCTTCATATATGACCTATACCAACGGAATATATTGCTGCTTGCATTGCCCAAAGCATTGGCATGGGATAGAAAGTGTAATTGAAGGAAAAGGAGCGAATGAAATGTTTCAATTCAAAAAGTCAATTGGCCGTAGATTTACGCTTTTACTGTTCATTGTTCTGTTGCTGTCGTCTGCTCTATTAAGTACCAGTTATTATTTCATATCTATCAATACCTTTGACAGTTATGTGATCCCGCAAATCGACAAAATTCTAACCAGTTCAGCGCAGGATATCTATAAGAATATGAATGCGGCACATGCCCAGCAGACCCTGAACAAAAACGAGCAATCCAAGACAACGATCGAGTTTTATTTTCAGGATAAACGCAAACAGCATGATCTTGAAACGATCTATCTCATCGATTTGAAGGAAGGCAAAGCTACCGTACTCACTGCGGATCACGGAGCGAAGCTGCAGCCAAATGAGAGCATCAAGGTACAACCCGCCATGGAGCAGGCTGCCAAGGGAAAAGCTAGTCTCAGTGAAATTTATAGTGATAGCCACGGAATACATAAGACTGCGTATGTCGGAGTTCCCGGCACTACGATGGTCATCGGAGCAAGTTCGGATGTTGCCTTTGTCCAGGAAAAAATGAACAGTATCCTCTGGATCAGTGCAGGGATCACTTTGGGTGTGCTGATCGTGGGTGTAGGCGCTGCACTGCTTATGACCCGCAGAATCACACGTCCGATCACACAGCTTGCGGCCTACAGCAATAAGCTGGCCGGCGGTGATTTCACCCAGCAGCTCGAGATCAAAGGCAGCGATGAAGTAGGCCAGCTAGCCGAGAGCTTCCGGACCATGAGCGAGAGACTGAAAGAGATGATTGGACATGTACTGGATACCTCGGGCGTTGTGGTCGCAGATTCCAACGATCTGAAGGAACGTACCGACGTCCTGAACGGGATGGCTGAGCAATCTTCCCTGTCTGTTGTGGAAATCGGCAAGGGCAGCACTGCCATAGCGAGCAGCGCGCTGGATAATTCCCGGGCGATGGATGAGATTAATATCGGCATCCAGCATATTGCTTCAGCTGCCGGCGAGGTTACCGAACAGATCATAGAAGCTTCCGATAAAGCTACGGGCGGCAACGACATCGCCCAAAGCGCGGTAGAGCAAATGCGCCACGTGGCCGAAGCTTCGGCGAAGTCACTGGAGCAGTTCCATAGCATGAATGAGCGCTCGATGCAGATCGGTGAAGTCGTCCAGGGAATTACGGAGATCACGAAGCAGATTCAAATGCTCTCGCTGAATGCTTCCATTGAAGCTGCACGGGCGGGCGAGCATGGCCGCGGTTTTGCGGTGGTTGCCGGAGAAGTCCGCAAGCTGTCTGAGCAATCCAAGGAATCGAATGAACAAATCCGTGAGTTCCTGCTTAGCTTGCAGGAGGACATGAACCGGTCGGTGGAAGAAATGAATCAGGTGAACGCAGAGGTCGCTTCCGGTGTAGGCAAAGTGTCTGAAGCCGGAGATGCCTTTAGCCACTTGTTGATTCTCATTCAGAGCATCAACCAGAGCATTCAGTCTGTATCAGCCGCTACCCAGCAAATTTCGGCAGGCACCGAGGAGGTTAGCGCCTCCGTGGAAGAAACGGCTCAGATTACTTCCAAATCGCAGCAAAATGCGGACACGCTTGCCGTGAACTCCGAACGCCAGCGGCAGGAGCTTGAAGTTCATGCACAGACTGTAGAACATTTATACCAGCAGGCCGTGAAGCTGCAGGAAGCGGTACAACAGTTCAAGATTTAGTTAGGCAAGAATGATGTGTATCTCTGCAAAAGCATACAGCAACGGGTGCCGTTCTATGATGGAACGGCACCCGTTGCTGTTTGTGTTACTGCATTTGTGAAAATTATGCATTGGAAGGTGGTGCGGTACCCCAGTCCCTTCCCCTCAATGCCTTGGCGCCCAGAGAATGACAGCCACTCCGATGACACAAATAGAGGCACCGATCCAGTCGTAGAGATCCGGTGTTTTTTTGTCCACCAGCCAGCCCCACAGTACGGCCAGCACGATGAAGACTCCGCCATAGGCGGCATAGACTCTGCCGAAGGACGGAAACTTCTGCAGGGTAGGAATAATCCCGTAAGCAACGAGAATCAGTGCTCCAACCCCTCCATACCAGAGCGGGCGCGATTCGCGCAGCCACAGCCAGACCAGATAACCGCCGCCAATCTCGGCCAGACCAGCAATGATAAAGAGCAGAACCGCTATGACCATGGTTACCTCCCTTGTTGAGTTAATCCCATGATCTCATAGACGGCAGCCATGTCAAGATTCGCACGCACGTTATCCGCCAGCCGGTCAAACTCCTGTTCCCGCAGCGCTGCTGCCGAGAAGGTCCGCGCAAGCGGTGCAAGCCCTTTGGCGAGTCTCAGACCATCAAGCCAGGCTCTGCGCAAGCCGTCATTGTGGAACAATCCGTGCAGATAGGTACCCCAGATCCGGCCATCCGGCGTTCCCCATCCTTCGGACTGTGTACTACCTTCCGCTCCCTTTAGTTGAAAAAGGCTTCTAATCGAGGAGGGGTCAATGTTCGTAGTGGTTCCCATATGAATTTCATATCCCTCAATGGAGAGTTCCGGTACCGTTCCGGGAGGCATTCCGCCCAAGAGCAGAGGATGGTTCTTGCTTATCACGCCGCTCGCACGGACCGTAGTCTTCTGCTGGAGAAAGGAGGTGGACAGCGGTAAAAGCCCAAGCCCTTCCCTTTCACCTGGCTCTGCACTTTCGACCGCATGCGGGTCATACAGCTTCATCCCCAGCATCTGATACCCTCCGCAGATCCCGGCAAGCTGCCGGGTCCCATGGTTCAGAGCGGCTGCGATAGCTGCCGGGAAACCCTGTTCCCGCAGATAATCCAGATCGGCACCTGTGTTCTTGGTCCCCGGCAGGATGATGACATCCGGTGTGCCCAGCTCATCAGCGGCTGTCACATAACGCACAGCCGTATCCGGCTCGTCCTCCAGGGGATCAAAATCAGTGAAGTTGGAGATTCTCGGGTAGCGGATAATGGCGATATCCAGCTCCTGACCCTGTGTTGCCCGCAACCGTCCCGACGTTCCTTCTAGAACTACGGAATCTTCCGCTTCGATCCGCAGATGCGGAAGATAGGGCAGCACACCCAGAACTGGTATACCTGTACGATGCTCCAGCCAATCGAGTCCGGGCTGCAGCAGGGACAAGTCACCACGGAATTTATTGATGATGAAGCCTTTGACACGGGCCCGCTCATGCGGCTCCAGCAGCTCCAGGGTGCCGACCAGAAAAGCAAATACACCGCCCCTGTCAATATCGGCAACCAGCAGCACCGGCGCATCCGCCCAGCCTGCGAGATTCATATTGACGATGTCTCTCGCCTTCAGGTTAATCTCAGCCGGACTGCCCGCGCCTTCCATCAACACGACATCATAAGAATCCCGCAGCCTTCCAAGCGCATCCATCACCGTACTCTTAGCTTCCGGCAGGAATTTCTCCCGGTATTCGCGTGCGCTCAGCGCTGTATGCGGCACCCCGTGCACTACAATCTGCGCACTCATCTCGCCGGAGGGCTTCAGCAGAATCGGATTCATATCTGTGGTCGCAGTTATGCCGAATGCTTCAGCCTGCATGCCCTGGGCACGGCCAATTTCCTTGCCGTCCACAGTGACGTAGGAATTCAATGCCATATTCTGCGATTTGAAAGGCGCTACCCGGTACCCGTCCCGGGTCATTATCCGTCCAATCGCGGCGGTAACCAGGCTCTTCCCGACATCCGATGCTGTTCCCTGAATCATCAGCACAGCCGCAGGCTGGGGCTTCATTTGTATTGGTTCTGCTTGATCTTCCATGCCAAGCCTCCTTGCTTGCTATTGGTCTGCTGCCGGAGTCCTGGCGAAGCAGTCATTCTTACTCAAGATAGGCCGGCACATGGGCCGGCTCTGATAAACACTATAAGGTGCGTTGCGTTACAAGTTATGCTGCAGCAACACCAGCAGAAGCAGGAGCAGCGCCTCCAGCAGTTCGTTCAGCGCGCCGTACACGTCGCCGGTGAGCCCGCCGAGCCGGCTGCTGATCCGCCGCGCGGCAAGCGTGCCGCCGGCCAGCGCCAGGGCCGGCGCCAGGATGGCCGCTGCCAGCAGCTGCGGCCAGGCGCTGTCCTCGCCCAGCGCCAGCGGCGCGGCGGCTGCGGCCAGCGAGAGCAGCATCGCCAGCAGCAGCGTGCGCCGCTCCTGCCGGGCAGGCAGCCCGCCAAAGCTGGCGGCCAGCCCTTCATTGCCGCGGGCGAGCGGGTAGCGGGCCATAGCCCGCACCATGTACCAGCGGCTCCAGACCGGCGGCAGCAGGAGTAGCGGCAGCTCCGCCCAGGAGCTGTCTTCGAGGAATGCCGCCAATAGCGAGGCCTTCAGCAGCAGAAGCAGCACGCAGGCCAGCACCCCCATGGCCCCCACGCGGCTGTCCTTCATAATCTCCAGCATCCGCTCACGCGTCCGGTAGCTGAGCAGCGCATCAGCGCTGTCCATCCAGCCGTCCAGATGCAGGCCGCCGGTCAGTCCCACCCACAGGATGAGGGTGATCACGGCGGCCGGCCAGGCAGGCAGCAGCCAGGCCGCGACTCCTGCACCCAGAGCTGCGCTCAGCCCGATGGCAGCACCAACCAGCGGGTAATAGACCACACTTCGCTGCAGCAGGTCCCGGGAGAAATCCCCGCTACTCTTGACCGGGAACCGCGAAAGAAACTGAAAGGCAGCGGCAGCATCTCCCCGCGCACTCATAACAGATACTCCCTGCTCTTCAGCTCTATTGGAATGCCAGCGGTAACCAGAAAGACCTGCTCGCTGCTCCGGGCCAGCAGCGCATTCATTCGTCCGGCCAGATCACGATACAGCCGGCCAAGCGCATATTCCGGCACAATGCCGTCACCCACCTCGTTGGTAACCAGCACCAGCGTCCCCTGAAAGGACGATACACTGTACTCCAAGCGGGCAATTTCCATCTCCACCCGCTCCTGTCTATCCGCCTGATCCTCTACAGACAACAATACATTAGAGAGCCATAGGGTCAGGCAATCCACAAGCACCGCTTTTCCGCCAGAGAGACGGTCAAGAAGTGCTGGCAGAGCATACGGCTCCTCCAGCGTCTCCCAGGCGCTGCCATCCGCTTCGCGAAGCTTGCGGTGCCGGTCAATCCGTAGCTTCATTTCCTCATCGAAGGCTTGTCCGGTCGCCACATATACGGCCTGCTCTGCCAGAGAGAGCGTCAGCCGTTCGGCGAAGCCGCTTTTTCCGCTCCGCGCTCCCCCGGTTACTAGGATGCTCATTTCCCCTCAGCCCCGGATACTCCGGCGCTCTCAAAGGTAGCCATCTCAGTCATGATCCGGCTGACCGCGTCAATCAGGTGAAGGCTGAGCACGCCTCCTGTTCCTTCGCCCAGACGAAGCCCCAGATCCAGTAATGCTTCCAGCCCCAGGCGCTCCAGCATCAGCTTGTGGCCCTGTTCGTTCGACACATGGGAAGCAATCATATACCCTGTGGATTCAGGCGCAATGGCCTTCGCCACGAGTGCAGCGGCTCCGGAGATGAATCCGTCAAGAATAACCGGTACCCGCAGGGAAGCGGCTCCGAGAATGAGACCGGCCAGACCGGCAATTTCGAGCCCGCCTACCTTGGCAAGCACATCCAGCGGATCTGCCGGGTTCGGAGAATTCACACGAAGTGCACGTGCCACGACATCAATTTTGTGCAGCAGCCGTTCATTATCAATTCCGGTTCCGCGGCCAACAGCAACCTCCGGCGGGATCCCCTCCAGGGCGCACAGGATAGCGGCACTGGCCGTTGTATTGCCGATGCCCATCTCACCAGTGATAAAAATCTCCGTTCCATTCTCTACCGCTTCCCGGGCCACATTCACACCGACAAGTACAGCCTGAAGGGCCTCTTCCCGGCTCATAGCCGGTCCCGCTGCCATGTTGTCCGTTCCCGGCCGCACTTTGCGGTTGATCAGTTCCGGATGCTCAAGCTCGGCATTGATGCCGATATCCACGAACTGCACGCTTGCCCCCGCCTGGCGGGCCAGGACATTGACCGCCGCCCCGCCGGTGAGAAAATTGTAGGCCATCTGCACTGTAACTTCCTGCGGAAAAGCACTGATCCCTTCGCAGCAGACGCCGTGGTCAGCAGCCATTACAACAACGGTTCGCGTGCCGTAACTGGGCTGCGCCTTCTTCGAGATGCCGGCTAGCCGGATCGCCAGCACTTCCAGGCGGCCTAGGCTTCCCGGCGGCTTGGTCAGACTGTTTAGGCGAAGTTCTGCATCCAGTTCGGCTTGTACATCCGGCGGAGCAATCCGTCCGGTAACTTCTTCAATTGCTGATATCATCATTTAGCCTCCTGTTTGTTCCTGCATGAATAGTAGAAGGGCCCCCTTCTCTGAAGAAGAGGGCCCTCTGCTGCGGATCGCCAGCTATTTCGTCACTATTACTCCCTATTTCTTCCTTATGGATTATAGGGGATAGAGATTAATCTTACAATTACATTTTTACCTTCATAAAGCCTTCCATCCGTTCGAGCGCTTCGGTCAGCTTCGCCGTGGAAGCCGCATAGGAACAGCGGAGATGACCTTCACCACCCTTGCCGAATACTTGTCCCGGCACAGCTGCAACCCCTGCTTCCTGCAGCAGACGAAGCGCAAAATCCTCTGAGTTCATTCCGGTATGCTTAATAGAAGGAAAGGCATAGAAAGCCCCTTGCGGCTCATGGCAATGCAGCCCGATGGATCTGAGTCCTTCAACAAACAGCGTACGGCGCTGCCGGAAGCATTCTTTCATTTTATTCTTGTCCGGCAATCCATGGCGCAGCGATTCTATCGCAGCAATCTGGCCCAGCACGGGTGCGCACATCGCCGTATACTGATGAATTTTCAACATTGCAGACAATAGTTCCCGGTTCCCGCAGGCATAACCGACCCGCCATCCGGTCATGGCAAAGGCCTTGGAGAAGCCGCTGATTACGATTGTCCGCTCTTTCATGCCGGGAAGCGAGGCAATACTGACATGATTGCTGTCATAGGTCAGTTCGGCATAGATTTCATCCGAGAGCACGATCAGATTATGGGATTTTACGATTTCTGCAATCGGTATCCAATCTTCATAAGACATGACCGCTCCCGTGGGATTGTTCGGGAAGTTCACCATCAGCAGCTTGGAGCGTGGAGTGATGGCTTTGCGCAGCGCTTCGGCAGTAAGCTTGAAGCCCTGCTCCGCAGTAGCCTCAGCCTCCACCAGCGTTCCCCCGTTCAAATAGGCGATCGGTGAATAAGCAATATAACTGGGCGAAGGAATGATCACCTCATCGCCCGGAGCCGTGAAGGCACGCAGCGCCAAATCGAGGGCTTCACTGCTGCCTACCGTTACCAGCACCTCCTCCAGAGGCTCATATGACAGTCCGAAGCTCTCCTGCTGGTAGCGGGCAATCTCCTCCCTCAGCTCAGGCAGTCCGGCATTCGGGGTATAACCCGTCTCCCCGCGCTCCAGGGCACGGATACAGGCCGCTCTGATATGCTCAGGGGTAGCAAAGTCAGGTTCGCCCACACCCAGTGATATAATATCGTTGTTACCCGCACTCAGGTCAAAAAAAGCACGGATACCCGAAGGCGCTATCTCCCGTACACGCGGAGCAATCCGCTCACTTAGCAGGGTGCTGAGATTCTGTTGCTGAAACGGTTTGTAATTAACCATAGTTAACAGCCCCCTGCCGTTTCTGATACCGCCACCGCAGCCTCTAACCCACGCCGTTCTGCAAGCGAACCCGTGATAATCTCATCCAGCAGCCCGCTGAAGGTATAACCGGCAGCCAGCGCACTTCTTGGCAGCAAGCTTGTTTCGGTCATGCCCGGCAGTGTGTTTACCTCAAGCACATAAGGAATCCCGTCTTTTATCAGCATATCCACCCGCGCATATACCGTGCACTTCAGTGCCTGATAGCAGGTCAAAGCCGCTGCATGCACCCGTTCTTCCAGCTCTGCAGGCAGCTGAATCACCCGCTCCTCCGCACCGCCCAGTTCATATTTGGCACTGTAATCGAACCAGTCTGCTCCAAGCGAACGGATGCCGATGATAGGCAGCAGCTTTCCTCCGAGAATGGGACAGGTGATCTCCTGGCCTTCAGTATATTCCTCGATCAGCACCGAACGGTCGGCGGCAAAAGCCTTCTCCACCGCGCTTCGCAGCTCTGCACTGCTGTTCACCTTCGTCATGCCGATGCTGGAGCCGCCTGAATTCGGTTTTACCATCACAGGGTATCCGAGATGCTGGACAGCTTCCGGCACTAAATCCTCCATACGGTCCAGGCAAATCCAGGAGGGGGTATGCACACCTTGGCTGCGGAGTATGGTCTTGGATAGCGCTTTATCCATGCACAGGCTGCTGGACAGCACACCGCTGCCGGAATAGGGAATGCCCAGCGTTTCCAGCGTCCCTTGCACAGTTCCGTCCTCGCCGTAGGCACCATGGAGAGCAAGCAGCGCAAAATCCAGCCCTTTTACCGCATCCACCAGCTCTTCCCGCGAAGTAATAACAACCGGGACGCCTTCATATTTACTGCGGTCCAAGTGTTTCAGCATTTCTCTGCCGGTATTCAGCGACACCTCATATTCTGAGGATACCCCGCCCATAATTACGCCTACTTTTTTCATTCCCATAACCCCTCTTCATCCCAGTAGTTGCCGTGCTATGCTGCCAATGATCTGAGTGCCCTTCCGGATATCCGCATCAGCCACCCTAGAGAACCCCAGCCGCAGCGTATTCTGCCCTTGCCCATCCGTATAGAACCTGTCTCCCGCCGTAAAAATAACCCCCTGCTCCCGGCACGCCGCCAGCAGCGCTCTCGTGCTGAACCCTTCAGCAAACGTAATAAAAAGATGCAAGCCCCCATCCCCGGTGAGTGACGCATACGGAATATATTCTTGACAGCAGGCCAGGGTCAGCTCGTATTTGCGTTTATATTCCGCTCTCGCTCGTTTCAGGTATTTCTCCAGATTGCCGCCCAGCAGATACTGATACAGAATCGATTGATCTAGTGTCGAGGTATGAATGGTGCGCGCTCTTTTGACACTTTCCAGGTAATAAATCAGCTCCTGATCCGCAAGCACCCAGCCTACCCGCAGTCCAGGGAAAAGCACTTTGGAGAAGCTCCCCAGATAGATCACGCTATTCCCGCCGCCCGCTGCTGCGATCAGAGGCGCCACATGGGAACCCGAATATCTCAACTCCTCGTTGAAGCCATCCTCAATCACCGGCACCTTATACTCCGCCATCAGCTTCATCAGCCGCTGTCTTTTTTCGGGAGACATGACGATGCCCGTTGGATTATGGTAGGAGGGCACAAAATACGCACAATCATACTCACGTGCCTCCAGCGCCCGTCTCAGTTCACCCAGATGGATGCCGTCCCGCTCCATAGGCACACCCGCAATCTCGAAACCATGCAGCTTCATGTTCTTAATCGCCGTGTGATGCGTCGGATTCTCGCAGAGCACCGCCCCAGCCTTGCGGCCGAGCGCAGACAATACGATATCAAACCCTTCCGTAAATCCGTTCGTAATCAGAATGTCTTTGCCCTGCGTATTTACACCCTTGTGCTCCATATATTGCCGCAAATAATCTATTAAAGGCTTATACCCCTTGGCATAACCATAATTCAGCAAAACATTGCCTTCCACCGCCATACGCTCCATGAACGCCCGCTTCACATTTTCCAGATCGAACAGGCTCTCATCGGGCGCGATGCTGGTAAAAGAAATCGTACCCTTCGCCGCGCGTATCCCGCGCTTCATAATATCCAGTTCCTCGGCCAGCCTGGCCTGGCTGCTCAGCCGCTCTTTCCAGTCCACCGTCCAGGCCGAATCCCCGGGACTTCCGGCTTGCTCAGCTGCAGCTTGTGATACATAACTTCCCTGGCCCTGCACCGCGTAGGTGAAGCCGTCATCCGCAAGTGCCTCATAGGCGGAAATAACGGAATTGCGGCTGACCCCCAGCAGTGTGCTGAGCTCGCGGGTGGACGGCAGCTTTTGGCCGCCCTGGAGGGCGCCTTTGAGAATCAGCTGCTTCATGTAATCCTTCACTTGAATATATACCGGCCGACCGGCAATGAGCTTGAAATTCTTGAACATGCTTCGATCGCCCCCATAACTATCATGGCACAGTCCCCGCCGTAAAAAAAGAACCACAGCCCGGGAATTTCTTCCCGCTGTGGTTCTTTGAGCGAATGGATAGGCTTTTGGAGCCGGATCTCTCCGGAGATTCTTCTGGAGACGGGATAAGCGTTTGGAAGCAGAAGACTTCCAGGATTCTCAGAGCGAATGGATAAGCGTTTTGGACCCAGAGCTCCAGGTAGTGTTAGGTGGTACATAAATCCGCAAACATTGCTCCTACAAAGCCAATCTAATTGGGCTCACCTTGTTCCACTCTGTTGGAAGCCAGATCATCGTTGCCTGGGTGGCAGCCGGATTGTTCACTTCGCGGGGACATCCCATTGTCCTCCCTGAAGCAGCAGTCTGACCGTAACCGGAGTGCCCGGCGGTGGTGCCGCCGTGTCACGGAAGCTACTCCCAGCTATAGTGCTTGCCAGCAATTGGCGGATCACACCGCCGTGGGTTACAATCAGCACCCGCATAGACCCGGGATGCCCGCTGTTCCCCAGGACTGAAGCCGCTGCCGCCGATTGCAACAGCCCAGACAGAAAATGCTCCACGCGTTCAGTGAATGCACTCCAGGACTCACCGCCCGGCGGGCTGACCGCCGCAGGGTCATCAATCCAGCTTCGATAGCGTGAATGATGCTGCAGTTGCTCATAGGTCTGCCCTTCCCAGTCGCCAAAGTTCATCTCACGCAGCCGTGAATCATAGCTGGCCGTTTGCATCAGCGCAGGGGCAATAAGCGCCAGAGTATCGCGGCATCTGCTCAAATCGCTGCAATATACACGCCAGAAGTTCCCGGCAAGTTGGGGCGGTTGCGGCAGTGCAGCCAGCTCAGTCTTCGCCTCCGGAAGCAAAGCAAGATCGGTGCTGCCCAGATAGCGGTGTTCCTTATTCCACAGAGTCTGTCCATGGCGCAAAAGCACAAGTTCGAGCTCTAATTCGTATTTACAGATCAATCCCGCTTGGTCACTTGCCATCACCGGTTTAACCTCCAATCCATTGCCATAGCAACGCTGCCGCTGCACACAGAGAGACAAATATGGTGGAAGACCACATCATTAGCCGTGAGGCAAGGATGATATCCTCCGGCTCCATAGTCCGATTAGGATCACCCATGTAGGCGCGAAAAGAGGCTACGCCATGGTATACATTTTCGCCGCCCAGTCGGATGCCAAGCGCTCCGGCTACTGCCGATTCAGGATAGCCGCTGTTCGGGCTGGGATGGCTGCGGGCATCGCGCCGCACAATACGCCAGCAGCTGCGCCAGTCCAGACGAAGCAGCCAGGCACACAAGACTAACAGCAGCGCTGTCATCCGCGCAGGTATGTAATTGGCCACATCATCGAGCCGGGCAGATGCCCAGCCGAGGTTAAGGTATTTGTCGTTTTTGTAACCGACCATGGAGTCCAGCGTGTTCACTGCACGGTAAGCCATGGCCAGCGGTGCTCCACCGAGCAAGGCGAAGAATAGCGGAGAAGTAATCGCATCGACGATATTCTCCGCCACGGTCTCCACTGTGCCCCGGACAATATCCGGGCTCTCCAGCTTCGTGGTGTCACGGCCGACAATCATACCGAGCGCCTTCCGGGCTGCGGGGATATCCCCCTTGCGCAGCTCCTCATAGACGGCCATCCCGGCATCTTTGAGCCCTTTGGAGGCAATGGTTGTAGCGATCAGCCAGACCTCTGCTACCCAGGCCAGCCAGGGCGAGATCCGGGACAGCAGGTAGAGAAGCACTGCGGTCAGCACCCAGGCTCCTCCCGCCACCAGCAGCGGGAGCAGCACTCCCGCGCGCTTCAGCGCGCGCGGCTGAGTGCAGAAGCGGCGGATGAGCCGTTCAATGGCAGTAATCGCCTTCCCCATGAGCACTACCGGATGGGGAAGACTGCGCGGATCGCCTATGATCCGGTCCAGCACATAGGCTGCTAGTAATATAATCGCAAGCGTCACCGGGCATCACCCGGCAGCAGTTTCCAGTGAATGCGGCTCATTGGCTGACCTTCCTTGCCGGCTCTGCCGCTTTCACAGATCCGAGGCTTGCCGTTACAGCGGCGTACACCAGCCGGCCAATCGCTCCGCCCAGGTCGGTGGCAGTTCCGGCGTAGACATGCTCTGCGCCGAAGCGCCCGCTCCCGCTCACTGCGAGCACCACTGCATCTGTAGTTGTGCCAGTAGCAATCAGGCCATTCTCGGGATCGGTAACCCCGAGATCGGCCAGTGCGGCAGCCTTCGCCTCGGCTGCCGTCATTACAGCATTGACCATCGCAGACGGAGTCAGGCGCCCGTCAATGCCCAGCATGATGTTGATCGTGCCGGAGCGGTAAGCCGCCAGCACGTTCCGCCGGACACCGGCACGCGCTGCATTGCCGGAGGCTGCGGTGACACAGCAGAAAACACCCGCCGAGCCGATATCCTCCTCTGCCACAGCGGCATGCTCCAGCGGTACCGCCGTCATCAGGCCCGCGCTGCCTTCCAGCGGATAACCCCATTCGCGCAATTTGTTCTCCATATCGCGCACCGGATTGCTACACTCATAATCGCGGCTGACGAACTGGTTGACGGCCCGTTTCAGACGGACCATTCCCCCGCCGTATACCGCGCTCGACAGCCCTTCCGCTTCTTCCGGGAATTCCAGCAGCAGATGCTCCTGCTTCCATTCCAGCACCAGTCCCGGCCAGACGGTGGATGAATACACCGTCTTACCGTCCTTGAGATTAAAAGGAATTCGCGCTTCAGTCATCCAGAATCCACTCCCTTCACATTGTAACTAACTGTTACCGGTGACCCTTCAGCGATCATCAGCAGCCAGCCGCACACTCCACCTCTAATCCGTTGCGGCATAGGCCAGATATTTCTTTCAAGTAACCTATTCACTTGCTATTTCACTAGCTATTTCACTAGCTATTTCACTAGCTATTTCACTAGCAAAGATACTTTAGTCATGCACATACTACTTGAGCAGATAGCCCTCTTCAAGACTAAGTGGAATTTGTATCACTAATTCGAGCCATTAGAAGCCATAGCAGAGAATAGTGGGAAAAAGTAAACCTATTCCTGCCATATCAGCCTATATATCGGGATTCACCTCATAATAAGTGTAGATAATCCCACTAACTCCCTTCAAATTCCGCATTCCACCGATTTAGGTGTACAAAATCCACTTAATTCATTATAAATCCAATTACTCAAAACCTGCTTAGTAATCACTCCACAGTTACTCTATAGCTACTCAACAGCAACTCTATATTTTCATTTTCTCAACCCTCATTAAAATCACTCAACACCCACTTCATAATTGCCCGATTGCTTAAAAGGCCTCGTAAAAAACTCAGCTAATTCAGCACCATATAAAGCACCGATACCCTGTTCCCAAAAGTAATACTCTTCAATGCCGCAACCAGGGTCAGGGTATACGTATAGAACACTGTATCTCCCAGCCGTCAGAATTCATCTATCATCATTTCATCCGTCCGGCTCCTGCCGCCATCATCTCATCCGTCAGCCCCCCGTGGACAGAATCTCCTCCATCTGCCGGAGCAGGCGGGCGTTGTCCGCCCCGCCTTTGACGGCAACGCGGATATGCCCCGGTGTAAGCCCCGGGTACATCGCACAGCTGCGCACCAGAATGCCGCTGTGCCCCAGCTTCTCCTGCAGAGCTGCTGCGCTCCACGGCGCCGGCAGGCCGAGCAGCAGGAAGTTCGCTTCGCCCGGCGGCACCTCGCAGCCGAGCCGCAGCAGCCCCTGCCGCAGCGCTTCGCGCTCTGCGGCGATCAGCCCGCGCGTGCGCTCTTCATAGCCGCGCCCGCTGCGCAGGCAAGCTTCCCCGGCCAGCAGCGCCAGGCCGTTCACGCTCCAGGTCACCTGCTTGCCGGTCATAGCCGCGGCAAGCTCCGGGGCTGCGATGGTGAAGCCCAGCCGCAGCCCCGGAATGGCATAGAACTTCGTCATCGAGCGGATCAGCACCGTATGACGATAAGCCCCGAGCTCCGGCAACAGGGATTGCCGGCGTTCTTCGGGGATGAAGTCGATGAACGCTTCATCCACCGCCAGCACCGTCCCGCAGCGCTCCGCCTGCTGCGCCAGAAGCCGGAGGTCGTCCAGCGCATACTGGACGCCATTCGGGTTGTTCGGCTGTCCGAGGAACAGCAGATCCACCTGCTCCAGCAGGCCGACGATGCTCTCTACACCTGCCCGGTATTCCCGTTCCTTAGTCCCTTGAACTGACAAGACCTCCGCACCGAACTGCTCCGCCAGCTGGCGGTATTCAGAGAAGCAAGGCTCGACGATGCCCACTTTACGCGGCTTCACAGCCAGAAGCAGCAGCGCCATCGACTCTGCCGCCCCGTTGCCCGCCGTAATCCAGTCGCTGTCTACTCCCAGGTTCTCCGCAAGCAGGGACTTCAACCGCCGGTGTCCGGGGTCCGGATAAGCCGTAACAGCTGACAATGAATGGCGCAGCAGGTCCAGCACACCAGGCGGCGGGCCGAGGGGATTGATATTGGCGCTGAAATCAACAAAAGCGCCGCTCCCATCCCCGTACAGTTCCGCAGCCGTCAGCAAATCGCCGCCGTGGCCGTATTTTTCAAGCATGCCTACACTCCTCTTCCTCTGTCGATATACTCTAATCACTTATGCTGTATGACGCATTGTCCCCATTATTGCCCCATAGCCGGAAATACGTCAATGATTTCACATTCCACGAACCGCACAACCCTGGCGGTTGCCGCAGACAACCTTCTGGCTCAGCGTCATCTGTTCTTTTGTACAAACTGCGCTTTTGGTTTAAAATAACTACAGCAGTTAATCATGCTCAAGCGGAGGAATTTACTATGCTTTTTATCGATAACAATGGAATTACAGACGCATCGATCAATCTCGCGATTGAGGAATTTGCGCTCAAGAATCTGCCGATGGACGACAGCTATCTGCTCTTTTATATCAACAGTCCGTCCATTATCATCGGCAAACACCAGAATACCATTGAAGAGATCAACCAGGAATACGTGAAAGACAATCATATTCAGGTCGTACGGCGGTTGTCCGGCGGCGGAGCTGTCTATCACGATCTCGGAAATCTCAACTTCAGCTTCATTACCAAGGACGACGGACAGTCTTTTCATAACTTTCTGAAATTCACCCAGCCGGTCATCGACTACTTGCAGTCCATGGGTGTGAATGCCGAGCTGAGCGGACGCAATGATCTCCAGGTTGGTGAGCAAAAAATCTCTGGCAACGCACAGTTTTCCACACGCGGGCGCATGTTCAGCCATGGCACTCTGATGTTCAATCTCAATCTGGATGATGTGCAGGCCTCCCTGAATGTGAACCCGGAGAAATTCAAATCGAAGAGTACCAAATCCGTGCGCAGCCGTGTCGCCAATATCAAGGACTTGCTTGGAACCGATATGACGATTGAGGAATTCCGCGAAGGCCTGCTGCGTTCCATCTTCGGCATGGAGGCATCTGAGGTGCCGCAGTACAAGCTGACTCAGGACGACTGGGTGCGGATCAATGAAATTTCCAGGGAGCATTACCAGAACTGGGATTGGAACTACGGCCTCTCGCCAAAAAGCAATGTGAAGCATACCCGCAAATTCCCCGCAGGCCTCGTCGATATCCGTATGGACATTGAGGATTCCTACATTAAGGATATCAAAATCTACGGCGACTTCTTCGGCGTCGGTGATGTTGCAGATGTGGAGAACGCACTGCGCGGCAAACGCTATGAAAATGCAGAGGTCAGAGATACCCTGTCCGGGCTTGACCTGAAGCATTATTTCGGCCGGATTGAGCCGGAGGACTTCATCGGGCTGATTTTCCTGGAAGAATAGCTTCCAGGCAGCGGAGCAGCAAAAATAAAAAGGGCCGGCCCATATCCTTAAGGATATGCGGACCGGCCCTTTTGTGGCGATATAACAGCACGAATCAGTCTATGAGGTGGAGTAGCTTTCTAAATACCAGGTGTAAGCACAAATACATACACAACCAACGCAAGCGTAAGAACGATGCAGAATTTCTCCACCGCGCTGCCCTTCTTCGTTCCGGTGCTCATCAGTTTCAGGCGAAGCTTGAAGGGCAGCGGAGGCAGCGGGGTGATGCCGCGCTGGGTCAGGGAATCGGCCAGCAGATGCAGCGCGTAGGACATGCCTCCGGCAATCCAGAGGCTGCCGCCGTCATTCATGCCAAGCGAGGCGAAATAGAGCAATGCTCCCCAGCCGGCCACGCCGTACAGCGTATGGGTCAGTCCACGGTGCGGAACAACGGAGGATACAACAAGCACGCAGGCCGCAATGTAGTTCCACGGATCGTAATCCTCTGCGAACGCAAACAGCCCCAGAGCCAGCAGCAGCATCACCAGATGCCGCAGCCGGCGGCCCGGCAGGAAGGATACGCTTCCCACTAGCAGCGCCAGCGCAATATTCCAGGGTGGTGCTGCGATTCCTGCAAAATACAAATAGATGGCTGCTCCAATCAGTGCAACCTGAAGGATCCGCAGCAGGAAATCCGGTAGGGCTTTGCGCACCAGCAGTGAATTCGGCTCATCGATATCAGGCAAAAGGGCGCTAAGTCCCGCCACGGCAACCGCCGGAATCGTAATCTCATGGCCGAGCAGGCTCATGACAGATAGGGTAACCCCGGTGCTGATAATGAAATGGGATTTGCCCATCATGGTGCACCCGCTCCTTTCTAAGGTGTAGGCAATCTTATGCAAAATAAGAACAAGTGTACGGTTATCGAAGTATATCAAGTGCTGGCTTTTTTGTCCAGCCTTTGGCTGTTTTCCAGGTACTGAAGCCGTTGGTCTGCCTGCCCAGCGCATAGTTTCGTCTTGTCCTCCCCCTTGTTTTAAGATACAATTTGGACAACTTGATTAAGGCACCTCTTGCCTGGAAAGGATGACCTCTGTGAATCGCTCCCGAATAGCCGATCTCAGTCTGCTGCTGGTGGCGATGATGTGGGGATGTACGTTTCTGATTGTGCAAAGCGCAGTCAAGGTGTTGCCGCCGCTCGCATTTAACAGCATCCGCTTCATAGGTGCCGCCCTACTGCTGGCGCTGATCACCGCCGTTTTCTACCGCCGGGAATGGAGGCTGCTGAGCTGGCGCATGGTAGGACACGCCTTGCTGTTGGGCCTGTTTCTGTTCATGGGCTATGCCTTCCAGACAATGGGACTGCTCTATACCACTACATCTAATACCGGATTTATAACCGGGCTGTCCGTAGTGCTCGTCCCTTTCCTGTCGCTGGCGCTGCTTAAGACTCCCATCTCCCGGTATACCTGGTTCAGCGCGGGACTCGCGGTGGCAGGCCTCTACCTGCTCACCTTCACCGGCTCCGCGCTGTCCCTGAACAAGGGTGACGCACTGGTCCTGCTATGTGCGGTCGCCTTTGCCCTGCAGGTCGCATATACCGGCGTATATGCTCCGCGTTATCCGGCGCTACCGCTCGCCACGCTGCAGCTTGCCTTTGTCGGATTGCTCAGCACCCTCGCTTCCCTTGTTGTGGATAGGCCTGCCCCGCTTGCGCACAGCGGGGCACTAGTCCTGAAACCAGAGGTACTGTGGGCACTGCTCGTATCCATCGGACCGACCAGCGCGTTTGCCTTCTGGATCCAGACCGCATGCCAGAAATACACCACCCCCTCCCGGGTGGCAATTATTTTTGCCACAGAGCCGGTATTCGCCGCCCTGACAGGACTGGCGTTTGGCGGGGAATCGCTCGGGGTATCAGCGCTGCTTGGCTGTCTATGTATTCTTGCCGCCATGCTGATAGCCGAGCTAAGCCCAGAGCCTACCCCGGCTGCCGAGGAAGTGAAGAACCTGGACTGCTGATTTCATCAGACCAGTAATTGGATCAGACAGGCGATTTCATTTGCATTAGTACGCTCCGTTAACTTGATTAGAGAAAGAGCCCAGCCTTAACATAGGCTCACAGCACACTTACTTCAGCGTATCCCGCGGGGTGGAAACACTCACACGGCTGCGCCTACCAAACCATTAGGAGAGAACCTGCATGTACAAATTGATTGCAATCGATATTGACGACACCCTTATTACGGATAAAAAGGAAGTTACCCCTGCCACACAAACCGCGCTGGAACAAGCCGTTGCCGCAGGCGTTGTGGTTACCCTGGCTACCGGACGCGCCTATGCTTCCGCCCAGGCCATCGCCCGCCAGACCGGCTTGAATGTGCCGATTATCACCTACCAGGGCGCACTTGTGAAGAACCTGATGGATGAAAAGGTACTGTACGAGCGCTATGTGCCGCAAGATGCCGTACGGAAGCTGTTCAGCTATTGCGTAGAGCATAACCTGCATTTACAGACTTATATTGATGACAAGCTGTATGCGCGTGAAGAAAATCAAAAGCTGATTGACTATGCCACGCTTAACGGAACTCAATACTTCATTGAGCCGGACTGGGAGAAGCTTGTTCCGCAAAAAACACCAAAAATGCTGATCATCGACGATCCCGATTTTCTGGATGAACTGTCTCCGATTCTGCACGAGCTGCTGGGTGATTCCGTACACATTACGAAATCCAAGCCGCATTTCCTGGAGATCATGCACCACGAAGGCACCAAGGGCCTGGCTCTTGAGTTCCTGGCGGCCCACTTCGGGTGCGATCTGTCCGAGACTATCGCTGTAGGCGATTCCTGGAACGACCACGAAATGCTCGAAGCCGCCGGCCTTGGCGTTGCCATGGCGAACTCGATCCCGGCGCTGAAGGACATTGCCGACTTCATCACCCTCAGCAACAATGAAGACGGTGTGAAATACGCCATCGATAAATTCATCCTGCACACTGTGGAATAGAGAGCATTAGCTTGCACTGCAGCAGCACAAAGGGTGCCTCACTCCGGTTTGAATCCGGCTGTAAGGCACCCTTAGTTGTTGTATAAGACAATTCATAGACTCAATGCAGTTTCATATCTATATTACGAAGGTTCCGGGAACCGGTAGGTCCAGAACTGTTCTGTTCCGAACCGGTTCCGGATATCCTCATCCGTCAGCTCCAGGTTCCCCACAAGCTCCGCCGCTTGGAATTGTGTACGGTGCGCTTGAATGGAGGCCATTTTCTTCGCAAGGAATGGAGTCACGTCTACGGTTACATCCGCTTTGCCTATCGCCTGCTCATGATTGCTGGCGAACGCGCTGCAATATACTAGTGGACGCTCTGCCGCAGGGAGCCGGCCAATCGTTCGGATGACAGCCGCTCCGGTAGCATCGTGATCGGGGTGCACACTGTATCCTGGATAGAAGGTGATGACCAGTGACGGGGTCAGTTCCTTGAGCAGCGCCATAATCTGAGAGTCCAGAAGTTCCGTGTCTTCGAATTCGATCATTTTATCGTGGAATCCGAGCATTCTTAAGTCCTGGATACCAATCGCAAGGCAGGATGCGGCCAGTTCATCCTTGCGGATTGCCGGCAAGGTGACACGGTTCGCGAACGGTGGAATGCCCATGTTGCGTCCCATCTCTCCCAGGGTCAGACAAGCATAGGTGACCTCTGCACCGCTTGCTATGTACATTGATAACGTCCCTGATGCAACAAAGGATTCGTCGTCGGGATGGGGGAGCACAACCAGGATTCGCTGGTGTTCGGCTTGATTATGATTCATAGATGTTTGATCCTCCGCTTTCATCAGAACTTTTCCCGGCTTAGTTGCAAGGCAACAATTAGCTTTCCTTGACTGTCATGTCCTGCCAGGATTAGCCGATCCTTGTCCATTTCATCAATGTGTGTAAGGCCTTCGGCATAAATCCAGCCAAGCGTTGTCTTTAAGCCCACCCGGTATGGACCCGTACCAGAGATGGAACCTTGTGTATACCGGATCACCGCATTGGAGATGAAAGCTGATGCCGGATGCCGGGTACTGTCCAGATGGCTGGCATAGGCCCCTGTCGTAAGTTCAAGGTGTACATAAAGCTCCTGATCGGCAAGCTGATCGATCCGGAACTGGATATCTTCAGGGAGTATCGGCTTCATAGTAGCCTCCTTATTAGGTAGTATGTATTAGTAATAGTTTAACATACGACCCGGGAGAGTAAACAATAGTGGTGGAACCCAACGGTTAATCCGTTGAATTCACTGACCTGAAACTGTGGAATAGCAAAGAAGAATGAAAGGGGTAGGCCTGCATGATTACGCTTAGAACAATCACATTAGAAAACCGGCGTACCATATTCAATCTTGAGGTTTCAGAAGATCAAAACCGCTTCGTGGCGTCCAATCTGTCAAGCGTGGCTTCGTGTTATGTCCTTGCAACCAATGGGGGGCGTCCATTTCCGTTTGCCATTTACGCGGAAGAACAGCCAGTCGGTTTTGTTATGATGACTTATGGAATCACCGGATACGAATTGCCTTCAATTGCTGACGACAGCTATTGCATCTTGAGGCTGATGATCGGCGAGCAATATCAGAACCGGGGCTACGGCCGGGAAGCCATGAAAAAAATCCTTGAATTTATCCGTACCTTTCCGGCCGGCCCCGCACGTTACTGTTGGATCCCTTATGAAGCCGATAACGTCGTCGCCAAAAGGCTGTATGAAAGCTTTGGCTTCCAAGACAACGGCGAAATCTGCGACAACGAGCCGATAACCGTATTGCGCCTCTGATATGCAGCAAGTCTCAACAGCGTTATTACCGTTCCGATTTTCACCAAGTCTTCCTGGCGCAAGGTCCGTCATTTATCCAATATACATGTCTTCACTGTTCTTTTAGATAATTATCATTGATGTTCATGCTTCCCCCTCAAAGTTCTAGTTTTGAGGGAGGAGAACTCCCTGTTTATCCCCATACTCTTCATTCACTGCCCTTTCTTCCTGCCCCTCCGCTTCCGCCTGCTCCAGCTGGGAGTTGTAGAGATCATAGTAGCGGCCTTCTGCCGTAAGCAGCTCCTCGTGGCTGCCACGCTCCACAATCTCCCCGTTTTCCATCACGAGAATGACGTCGGCGTTCTGAATGGTTGATAGTCGGTGGGCGATGACGATGGTGGTTTTGTCCTTCATCAGCTTGCGGATAGCCTGCTGCACCATTTTTTCCGATTCGTTATCCAGCGCAGCCGTGGCTTCATCCAGCAGCAGGATCGGCGCATCCTTCAACATCGCTCTCGCAATCGAGAGCCGCTGCCGCTGACCACCGGAGAGCCGCGAGCCATGCTCACCTATGTCGGAGTCTACCCCTTCGGGCAGCTCCATTACAAAATCATAGGCATTGGCCTGCCGGAGCGCCTCTATAACCTCTTCCTCCGAGGCATCCTGCCTGCCATTGCGGATATTGTCGCGGATACTGCCTGTGTACAGCCCCGATTCCTGCGGTACATAGGCAAAATGGCTTCTAAGTTCCTCCAGACTCATCGCCTGTGCCGCTTTACCATTGATTAAGATTTCGCCTTCGTCCGGGATGTAGAATCCCAGCAGCAGCTTGAACAAGGTAGACTTTCCGCCTCCGCTCGGCCCGACCACCGCCATCTGCATCCCCTGGGGCAATTCCAGACTCACCTGGTTCAGACTGAGCTTCCCGGCCCCGGGATAACTGAACGTTACCGCCGACAGCCTCAGCTGTTCAAATGCCGGGTGCTGCATTGGTTTCTCAGGCAAAGCCTCTACCTCAGCAGGCGCATCCATCACTTCAAAAATCCGTTGCGCCGCCCCCAGTGACTGCTGCATGGAAGCCACAAGCCCCGGCAGTGCTGAGAACGGCGCAACCAGATAATTCATTAGCTGAATGAATGCGATCATAGCTCCTACCTCAAGTGACCCCTTGGCGACAAAATATCCGGCAATGACCAGAGCCAGCAAAAAGGTGAGATTTCCTAATACAGAAGACAGCGCCCCCGTGGCCCCTTCGATACGTCCCCGATTCTGCTCTCCGGCATTAATGCTGTCACTGTAGCCTCTATACTGCTTCATCAGTCTGCGCTCAATCGAAAATGACTTGAATACCATACTGCTGCCCAGTATATCGTTCAGAAATGAAGTCGTCCGGCTCATACTCTCCTGCACCAGCACACTGTTCTTGCGCATCGCTTTGCCAAAAACCTTACCAACCAGATAGAGCAGCGGCCCTATCGCAATGCAGATCAGCGCAAGCAGCCAGTTAATGTAGATCAGATAGGCAAAAGACGCCACAGCCAGGAGCGGATTGCGTAAGAGATCGATCATGACCTGTCCGCAGGCTTCCCCAACCGATTGGTTATCACTCGTAAAACGGGACAATAGATCTCCAGAATGATTGCGGTCAAAATAGGACTGCGGCAGTAATAGTGTATGGTCCATCAAATCCAGGCGCAGCTCATTTCTGATCTTGGCGGAAAGACTGATTTTGAGGTAGACACTGAAATAAGTATTCACTCCTACGGTAATCAGGAATAGCACCCCGAACCAGGCGAGTCCGGAGAAAGCCTCCACATCCCGGCGGACCGCCGCATCTGTAATTCTGGCCAGAAACCAGGCCATCGTCAGATCCAGAACAATGCTGAACAATGTGATCAGCAGCAGTACGGAATAGAGCAGCTTGTGCTTCAGCATATATGTACCCAACCTGGAAAAAGCGCCTCTCTTCTTCAAACCATCATCTCCCTCTAAAATTCGGTTCCCCGCACCTTGGCGTACACCATGGAGTCATGCAGTTCCCCGTTTGTGGCCAGGGTGCTTAACCGCAGGATGCCATCCAAGGAATACCCTGCACGCTCTGCAACGGCAGCACTTCTGGTATTAAGTCTACTGCAGCGGATTTCGATCCGGTTCGCCTCAAGCTCCCTTATGGCAAAAGCTGTGACTCCATTCACCGCTTCGGTGATGTATCCATGGCCGGCACTGGAGGTCCGAATCCAATATCCGATCTCAAAACAACGGGCGTCCCAGTCGATATGGTGCAGGCCGGTACAGCCGAGAAAACCCCCTCCCGTCTTGTCAAAAATAAGCATGTTCAATTGGGAGCGGTTCAGAAACTTCAGTCTTGAATCCCTGACAAAGGTTTCCGACTCCGCAAGTGACGGCTGAGTTTGAGCAAAAGGCATCCACGGCTTCAGCTCCTCCAGGCTTTCCCGGATTGCTTCATTAACTGCCGTCCCGTCCCCCCACTGCGGGGCACTCACCCGCAGCCGTTCCGTTTCGAAGATCTCAGGAAAATCCAGCAGGATAGGAACAAATGATTGGGATGTCATAACATCAATAGCCTCCTGTTCAAATCAGTTTGATTTTCAATTTTCCACCAAATAAACCACAGAATATTTCCATTATATAGGCGGATACCTTTCCTTGAAAGGTTAATTAATCCGCAGGAGCTGATTATATTAAAGGAATTCCATATAAAAAAACCGCCTTCCGGTTGCAGGTAGGCGGTTATCCCTCGTATACAAATACTGATCATTCCTGCGTCTCACTCTCTTCCCAGGCCATACGAGCCAGCGGAAACGGAGATATTGCCCGCTCCAGAATACCTTGGACATAGGCAATCACGATGCCGTAATTGACAATAGGCACCCCTGCGCCAAGCGCCTGCTCTTCCCGCCATAGCATCTGCCTGCGGCTGAGCATACAGCCGCCACAGTGAACAATAAGCGAGTAGTCCTCCAGACGATCCGGGAACTTCATGCCGCTGGTGAACTCGAATTGCAGCTGCTTGCCGGTGGCCTGGCGGATCCAGCGCGGGATTTTTACTTTGCCGATATCATCTGCCTGTTCGTGATGGGTGCAGGCCTCGGCAATGAGCACTCTGTCACCATGCTGCAATCTGTCGATGGCACGTGCGCCCCTCACCATCTCATCCAGATTACCTTTGTGCCGGGCAAACAGGATAGAGAAGGACGTCAGAGGAATGTCCCGGGGCGTATCTGCTGCAGCCTTCAGGAATACCTGTGAATCTGTGACCACCAGCCGCGGCTTCTTGCCGAGACTCTCCAGGGTTTCCTTCAGCTCGAATTCCTTGGTAACCACCGCAATGGCGTCGCTCTCCAGCAGGTCACGGATGGTCTGCTGCTGCGGCAGGATCAATCTGCCTTTGGGGGCTGCCCGGTCAATCGGAACCACCAGGACGACCAAGTCTCCCGGAGAGACCAAATCACCGATTATACGGAATTTATCCTCGGTATCGGGTACTGCCGCAATCAGCGCCTTCATCAGCTTGCTGATCCCCTGCTGTTCAAGTGCAGATACAGGGATCACCTTACAGCCCAGTTCCTGCTCTACCCTGATAACCTGAGCTCCAAGTTCTTCAGCAGGGCAAGAATCTTGGCCAGCTAACAAATCGATTTTATTCAAAATGCCTATAGCCGGGATGCCCTTGCTGCGGACGCTCTCTGCAATCTGCAGGTCACATGAGGTCACACCGCAGGCAGCATCAATAACGATCAGGGCCATATCGGATTTGTTAAGAACCTCCAATGTTTTCTGTTTCCTCAGCTCCCCCAGCTCTCCTGCCTCATCCAGACCAGCAGTATCAATAAATACAACCGGCCCGAGAGGCAGCAGCTCCATCGCTTTATACACGGGATCTGTTGTCGTTCCTTTGACGGGTGACACGACTGCTGCTTCCTGTTTGGTGATGGCGTTGATCAGACTTGATTTGCCTGCGTTACTCCTGCCAAACAGGGCGATGTGCAGGCGATTCGAGCGCGGGGTATGGTTCACACTCATACGGCTCTCTCCTCCCCCCGACGGCTAGCGCGGGTCCGTATTTATTTGCCGGGTACACCCGGTCTGGTCACTTGGCAGGGATTCAGGATCCGGGTGATCTCAGCCTCCGTGAGAAGCTGCTTCTCCGTCAGCACCTGCTGCACCGTTTTACCCTCTTGGCTTGCCTGCTTGGCTACCTCCGCACTTTTCTCGTAACCGATGTGATGGATTAACGCAGCTGCGAGTACGGAGGAGTTCATCACATGGTCGTGACACTGCTGCTCACAAATACTGATGCCACAGATACAGCGCTCTTCGAACAGCCTTACGGCGTTTGCCAGAATCTCCAGGGACTCCAAGAGTGCATCCGCGATCAGCGGCATGAATGCATTCAGCTCCAGTTGGCCGCCCGCAGCGGCCATCGTTACAGCCGTATCATTGGCAATGACACGCATCGCAACAAGTCCCGCCATCTCTGCCATGACCGGATTGACTTTACCCGGCATAATCGAGGAGCCTGCCTGCACCGCCGGCAATTCAAGCTCCCCCAGGCCCCCAACCGGTCCGCTGGCCAGAAGACGCAGATCTCCTGATATTTTCAAAAGATTAACAGAGGCAGCCTTCAGCAGCCCCGATACTTCAGCGAACACATCCATGTTCTGTGTAGGGTCCATCGGATATTCGCTCCGGGCCAGCCCGTAGCCGGTCAAATCCTGCAAAATATCAGTCATCAAAAATGTATATTTTACCGGTGCATTAAGGCCTGTTCCAATGGCAGTTCCTCCAATGTTAATCTCCCTGAGCCGCTCCTCCACTTTGTACAGCCGCCAGCGGTCCCGGGCTACCGCCTTGGCATAGGCTCCGAAGCTCTGCCCTGCCATCATCGGCAAGGCATCCATGAGCTCCGTACGGCCCAGCTTGAGCACATCTGCGAAGGCATGTTCTTTCTCCTGGAGGGCTTCCTGCAAGGAGGCTAAAGCTTGGCTCAGCTGCCGAACCCGACCGATAGCGGCAATTCTTAGTGCGGTTGGATAGACATCATTGGTAGATTGGCAGCAGTTGACATGATCGAGCGGATGAACCTGTGAATAGTCTCCCCGCTCACCGCCCATAAGCTCAATGGCACGGTTAGCGATGACTTCGTTCACATTCATATTAGTTGATGTACCGGCTCCGCCCTGCATGGCATCTACAGTGAATTGCTCCCTGTGGGCACCGGCCAGAAGCTCGTCACAGGCCTGCACAATCGCAAGGGCTATCGCTGCCGGGTAAGTATTCAGCTGCAAATGGGCAAGCGCCGCAGCTTTCTTCACCGTCACCAGGCCATGAAGAAGATGCGTATTAACCGTTCTGCCGCTTACAGCGAAATTGTCCATGGCCCGCGCGGTATGAATACCGTAATAAGCAGCCGCTGGTATATCCTTTGCACCTAAGGCATCCTGTTCAATACGGAGAGACTTCTGCGATTTATCCATCTTTTCAAGTCCGCCTTATACCGCTCAAGCCTTCACTTGCAGGATTTCCAGCACACGCGGCAGAATTCCATTGAAATAGGCAAAAGCGATGCCATAGTTGGTAATCGGCACGCCTTGCACCCCTGAACTCTGCAGCCGCATCATCAGCTGCTTGCGATTAAAGATACAGCCTCCACAGTGAACGATCAGCTTATACGCGGAGATGTCAGCAGGGAAATCGGGTCCTACACTCGTCGTGATATCCAGAGCGCCGCCAGCAATTTCCTGAAGCTTGGCCTTGACCAGCACACGGTCGATCTCTCCGTTATGCGGGTGATGAATACACGCTTCTGACAGAAGGACCTTATCTCCAGGCTTCAAGGTTGATATCATCCCGGCACCGGCCACAAAGGTATCTAAATCCCCCTTAAACCGCGCCATCAGAATCGCAAAGGTGGTTAATGGTACACTCGCGGGTATAATCTCGTTCACTTTGTCAAATACCTGTGAATCTGTAATTACAAGGTCTGGCAACTTATTCAAGCGCGAGAGCAGCTCTGGCAGTTCTTCTTCGGTGACCGACACAGCCATAGCGTGATGATCAAGCAGATCGCGAAGAATTTGCTGTTGCGAGGCAACCAGCCGGTATTTAGGGGCAGGTATCATCTCAGGCATCACCATAACGACCAGATCCGCCGGGTTCACCAGATCACCCACTATGCTGTTTCGCTCAAACTCGGCAGGAGCAAAATCACTCAAGGCGTGGCGTAGACTTCCAAGATTAGTGTTTCGCTTCACGCTGATCTTCACGATGGGGATATTCAGCCCCGTCTTTAAAGAATCAATATCTACATAATGATCGTCAGTTTTGGCGATAACCCCGATGACAGGAATATTCCGTTTAGCCAGTTCGTGGACCCATTCCTTCTCCAGCTTGTAATCACCAGGCTCATCCGAGAAGATCATGATCCCCAGATCGGTTAAATCCATAACCTCTCTCGTCCTTTGAACCCGGAAGAGGTCCGAATCATCAATTCCGGCTGTATCAACGATAATGGCGGTCCCTATATTTTTTATATCCAAATATTGAAAGACCGGTTCTATGGTCGTTCCCGGCAAATCGCTAACCAGCAAGGTCGATTTCCCTGTGAGCGCGTTGATCAGACTGGATTTACCGGAATTCCTTCTGCCAAAAACAGCTATATGCATTTTGTTCGATTGTGGAGTAAATTGCATAGCGATTCTCTCCTTAAAAATACGATTTTAGAAACGCAAATCCCGTTCGCCATTTTCGATGCGCTGGAGCCGGTTAATCGTTGCTTTTCTCGCGGCTTCCTTCGGAATATCCTCAAGCCCCTTGCGGATGATCTCTTCCCCTAAGGTACGGGTCTCTTCGTCTGCATAATCAAGCAAGTATTCCTTAAAAGTTAACAGAGAGTTCGGCTGGCAGATATTATGAATCTGACCGGATTTAGCAAGTCTCATAAAGCGGTCCCCTGTACGTCCTTCCCGATAGCAAGCTGTGCAGTAGCTGGGAACATATCCATCCTGGCACAGTCCACGGATAATCTCTTCTGGTGAACGATGATCACTGACTTCAAATTGCGGCTTCTCTTTTGGCTCACCTGAGGTTCCCTGCTTGCTCTCCATGTAGCCACCGACTCCCGTACTGGAGCCCGCGCTCACCTGGGAAATCCCAAGCTGGATCACCTCGTCACGGAATGACGGTTCTTCACGGGTGGAGAGGATCATTCCGGCATAGGGAACAGCCAAGCGCAAAATGGCAACAAGCTTCTTGAAATCCTCATCCTTCACCAAATGCGGATAGGTTTCCAAATTCACATTCGCCGCCTCACGCAGTCTGGGAACGGATACGGTGTGAGGGCCGACGCCAAACCTCTCCTCCAAGTGCTCAGCATGCATCAGCATAGCGACTGTATCGTACTTGTGGTCATATAGGCCGTAGAGAACGCCTATACCCACATCGTCAATCCCCCCCATTTGGGCACGGTCCATGGCCGTGGTATGCCAGTCGTAATCTCTCTTGGGTCCTTGGTGATGCATAGCAGCATAAGTGGGTCTATGATACGTCTCCTGGAATAAAATATAGGTCCCGATCTCCGCATCCCTAAGCTTCGTGTAATCCTCGATTGTGGTAGCTGCAATGTTAATATTCACGCGGCGAATGCTGCCATTATCCACCTTCACGGAATAAATCGTCTTGATCGATTCGACGACATAGTCAATATCACAGTTCACTTGATCTTCTCCTGCTTCGACAACAAGCCGTTTGTGACCTAATTCCTGCAGCACGCGGACTTCATCCGCCAATTCATCCATACTGAGCTTCCGCCGCTGAAAATCACTGTTGCTGTGTTTATATCCGCAGTACTCGCAATTATTAACGCAGTAGTTGCTTATATATAATGGAGCGAATAATACAATACGATTGCCGTAAATTTTCTCTTTAATCACCTTCGCAGACCGGTTAATATCACCCAGCACCTCTGTATCTGTAACTTCAAGAAGTACAGCTGCCTCCCGGTGGGTAAGTCCCTTGCACGCTCTTGCTTTCTCTAAAATAGCCTGGACATAGGCCTCATCGCCTGCCCTCACTTTAGCTTCTTCCAGACTGAGCAGGATTTCCTCGTCATTGATAAAATCAGCTGATTCCCAATCTTGCCGCAACTTTGTCAACCTCCTCAAAGTTTTGTACTACGGAAGCATAGGCTTAGAACTTGGAGCGCGCCACGTAATGCGTATGCAGCAGTTCGTGCGCAAGGTGACTACTAGGCTCCCCTAAGAACTCTTCATAAAGAGCTTTTATATAAGGATTGTTATGCGATTTACGAACCGTTTGGGCCTCATCTTCCGTGTAGATGGCTTTCGCTCGTTCAGCCTTAATATCAATCCGCTCAGAGGTTTTCGCATCCACGATGGGCTGACCCCCGCCCGTAATACAGCCGCCGGGGCAGGCCATTACTTCTATGAACTCATAGCTTTTTTCACCACGTTCCATCGCTTCCATCAGCTCACGCGCATGGCCGAGACCATGAACAACAGCCGTACGAATCTTCTGGCCATTAGGCAGCTCGATGACATTTTCTCTGATTCCATCCATTCCCCGGACAGCAGTGTATTCGATAGTCTCCAGTTCCTTACCTGAGGTGATTTCGAATACAGTTCGAAGCGCAGCTTCTGCAACACCACCGGTTGCACCGAAGATAACGCCAGCACCAGAGCCCTCACCAATCGGATTATCAAATGCTTCATCCTTCAGGTTAACAAAGTCGATACCCGCTTCTTTGATCATTGCTGCAAGCTCGCGGGTTGTCAGTACCCGATCGACATCCTGCAGCCCTTCCCTCGACAGCTCTTCCCGGGCACCCTCAAACTTCTTAGCGGTACAAGGCATAATCGAGACGACGACAATATTCTTCGGATCGATCCCCATTTTCTGAGCGAAAAAGGATTTAACGATGGCCCCTTCCATTTCATGCGGTGATTTGCAGGTGGATAGGTTATCGAGCCTGTCAGGGAAGTTATGCTCCATAAATTTCACCCAGCCGGGGCAGCAGGAGGTCATAAGCGGCAGGTTCTGCCCGCTGTTGAGACGGGAGATGAGTTCCGTACCTTCTTCCATAATCGTAAGGTCAGCAGCAAAGTTCGAGTCGAATACTTTATCAAATCCAAGCTTCCGAAGTGCTGCCACCATTTTACCGGTTACGCGAGTCCCCACAGGCATCCCGAATTCTTCTCCAAGTGCAACTCGTACGGCAGGTGCTGTCTGCACAACAACATATTTACCTGGTTCTGCAAGATCATTCCACACCTCATTAATGCTCTCATGCTCACTAAGAGCGCCTACGGGGCAAGCCATAATGCACTGGCCACAGTTGACACAGGTTGATTCCGCAAGTGAACGACCGAACGCAGTCGAGATCACCGTATCAAAACCGCGTCTCGCGAAGCCGATAGCCCCTACAGTCTGCATAGTTCCACAAGCCCCGACACAGCGGCCGCAAAGGATACATTTAGATGCGTCACGAACAATTGCCGGGGAAGTGTAGTCTTTCTCTTGGCTGGACTTTTCACCCATGTAAGTCACTTGGCGGATATTAAGATCGCTCGATACGGATTGCAGCTCACACCCCCCGCTACGGGAGCAACTGAGACATTCCTGGTCATGATCGGACAGTAACAGTTCTATGGAAGCTTTACGGGCATCCCGGATTTTCTTGGTGTTCGTCCGAATGTTCATGCCTTCCTCCGCCATCAGCGTACAAGAAGCAATAAGCCTTGGACCCACTTCAACCACGCACACACGGCAGCTGGAAGAGTGGTTAATTCCTTTCAAATAACACAGGGAAGGGATATGAATGCCCTGATCACGGGCCGCTTCAAGAACAGTTGTCCCTTTGGAAACTTCTGCTTCGATGCCATCAATCATAATTTTTATGGTATTCAACTTGGTCACTCCCATCGTCAGACTATCGCTACGGCATTGAACTTACATACATCGAAGCAGACACCGCACTTGATACAGGCTACCGTGTCGATGACAAACGGTTCCTTCATTTCACCGGAAATCGCATCATTGGGACACTTTTTGGCACAAAGGCTGCAGCCCCGGCACAGATCAGGATCGATCTGATAAGATATCAGCGATTTGCAGACGCCGGACGGACATTTTCTATCGACAATATGTGAGATATATTCTTCGCGGAAATACTTGATCGTAGACAATACCGGATTCGGTGCGGTCTGGCCCAGGGCACACAGGGAAGCGTTCTTGATCTGAACCGAAAGATTCTCAAGCTTCTCGAGATCCTCCATGCTTCCTTTACCTTCGGTGATCTTATCCAGCAGCTCCAACAGACGTTTGGTGCCTATGCGGCAAGGCGTACATTTCCCGCAGGACTCATCGCGTGTGAAGTCCAGATAGAAGCGGGCAACGTCGACCATACAGGTATCTTCGTCCATGATGATCATGCCGCCTGAGCCCATCATCGAACCGAGACTGGTCAGTGTATCAAAATCTATGGTGCAGTCCAGGTGCTCTTCTGTCAGACAGCCACCAGAAGGCCCGCCGGTCTGTACAGCCTTGAATTTTTTCCCATCTGGAATACCGCCGCCAATTTCAAAGATAACCTCCCGCAGAGTTATGCCCATTGGAACTTCAACCAGGCCAGTGTTGACGACTTTTCCGCCTAGAGCAAATACTTTAGTGCCTTTCGACTTCTCGGTTCCGATACTTGCATACCACTGCGCACCTTTAAGAATAATCTGGGCGACGTTAGCCAGTGTTTCAACATTATTGATAATCGTCGGCTGGCCCCACAGGCCTTCTACAGCCGGGAATGGCGGTTTGGGCGTTGGCATTCCCCGGTGGCCTTCAATGGAGTGAATCAAAGCCGTTTCTTCCCCGCAGACAAAAGCTCCGGCACCCAGCCGTACATCAATGTTAAAAGTAAAGCCGGTTCCAAGTATGTTATCACCGAGCAACTCATACTCACGGGCTTGTTCAAGCGCTTTCATAAAACGCTTAACAGCGATTGGATATTCTGCACGAACATAGATGAAGCCTTGGTTCGAACCAATGGCATAACCGGCAATCGCCATCGCCTCTATGACCGAGTGAGGATTGCCTTCGAGGATCGAGCGGTCCATAAATGCCCCTGGGTCTCCTTCGTCTGCATTACAAATGACATACTTCTGTTCCTTATCCTGCTTCGCTGCAAATTCCCACTTCAGACCCGTGTTGAATCCGCCGCCTCCGCGTCCCCGAAGACCGGATTGCTTCATCGTATCAATAACCTCTTGGCAGCTCATGGTCTTCAGCACTTGGTCAAGGGCTTTATAGCCATCACTGCCGATATACTCATCAATATTCTCGGGGTCAATAACTCCGCAGTTGTGCAGAGCGATCCGCACTTGTTTTTTGTAGAATTCCGTTTCCTCAAAGTTCAGGATTTCGCCGTCCTGCTTGGTCTTCTCGTAGATTTTCTTATCATACGGTTTGCCATGGAGCAGATGCTCTTCAACCAGCTTCGGAATATCCTTAACCTCTACGCGGCTGTAAAAAATCCCTTCCGGGTATACGATGACGACCGGACCCAGCTCGCAGAGGCCGAAGCATCCTGTACGCACGACTTCCACCTGTTCCTGAATGCCATGACTTTCTATTACTTGGTTTAATTCGGCGATGATCATATTGGAATCCGACGATGTACACCCCGTGCCCCCGCACACCATCACGGATCTGAACTTGATGGAATCAGCGGATTCTCCGGTGATTTTCCGGTTATTGAGACGGCCCTGCGTGAGCGTTCTGATGGCATCAAGATCCGTTAAAAGCTTCATACCCATACCTCCTGTATCAATTGCGCTAGAGGCGCAAGATGATCATTTGTATTCGTTCAGAATTTTCGGAATGTTATTGGAAACCAGACGTCCATGTACTTTCTCACCAATGGTCATGACCGGCGCAAGGCCGCATGCCCCAAGGCAGCGGGTCGCTTCAAGAGTGAACTTGTTGTCCGCTGTAGTTCCTTGTACAGGTACTTTAAGTTCCGTGCTCAGACGGTCAAGCACAGCTTGTGCGCCCTTGATATAGCAGGCTGTGCCGAGGCACACATGGATCACATTCTCCCCCTTTGGGGTTAGCGAAAAGAAATGATAAAACGAGGCCACACCATAGATTTCACTCATAGGTAAGTTCAGCTCCGTGGATACGATCTGGAGCACATGCTCCGGCAGGTAGCCGTAGATATCCTGAATTTCATGGAGCACAGGGATCAAGGCTCCTTTGATTGCTTTGAACTGCACGATAGCAGACTGTACCTTCATAAGCTTCTCGTCAGCTTCAGCTACGTTTACACTGCAACTATTTTGTTGATGTTCCATTAAGAACGCTCCCTCTGTATTAGAGTGGTATTCATTTGCGGGGAAGAGGCCGAAGCCCTTGAACTATCGGCCTCCGTAGTACCAGCCCTAGAGCAGCGAACTCTCGTGTCTGAGCTTCAAGCGGCTCCAGCGGCGCTCAATCTCGGCTTCGAAGTTTTGCAGCAGCTCCTCATCCTTCAGCAGATGTTTGGTCTTGCCCATTCCCTTCAGCCATTCCACTACCGGGATACGCTTGCCTTTCAATTCCGGATTGTATGTGATATTGGTGAGGCCTTGCTCAATTTCATATAGCGGGAAGAAGCAGGAATCTACAGCCGCCTTCACCAGGTCATAGCCGCTATGGTCAGAGGTTTTCCAGTTCAGCGGGCAGGCGCAGAGAATTTTGCCGTAGGCCGTACCTACGTTATTGGCGTACCACTGTGCTTTAGCTGCTTTTTGCAGCAAATCCTGAGGATTGGATTCAGCACCAGTGAACACATAAGGGATGTTGCAAGCCGCCAGAATTTGAGCCGTATCCTTGTGATGCCCCTTCTTGCCTTTTTGGGTTTTACCGACACCGGAGGTGCTGGTCATATGTCCCATTGGCGTGGAATAGGACAACTGGGAACCGGTGTTCATATAACCCTCATTATCGTACTCAAGAATGATCATCTTATGGTTGCGAAGTGCCGCACCAACGGTTGCACCCATCCCGATATCCATACCCCCGTCACCGGATACCATCACGAAGGTAACATCGTCACTAACCTGAACTTCGCCGCGCCGCTTCAATTCATAGAAGGCATCAACCATACCGGCTAAGGTAGCTGCACCATTCTGGAACAGATTGTGGACAAAGGTTTGTTTATGAGAAGAGTACGGATAACTTGCTGTTACAACATACGCGCATCCCGTTTGGAACAAGACAACCATATCACCTTCAATTCCCTTGAAAAACAGCTCCAGGGCGGAGAGCGCACCACATCCCGGACATGCGCCATGTCCAGAAGCCAGACGATGCGGCTTCACAGTCAATTGACTGAGTGGCGGAAGCTTAACTTTCAACAAACCGGTATCTTCGTTTTGGGTGACCGTGATCAGGCCGGTTTTAAAGGCATCCCCATGCATCGGTTCGATTACCGGAACAAGAGCATCCTTTTCTTCACCAGGGTAGTATCCATGATAGTCAAAAGGTTTCTCCGCATAGCCTTTTTCTGCCGCCTCTATCGCCAATTTAAAGAATGCTTCTGCATCGTCAGCATAGAAGTCTTTACCGCCCAGACCAAAGATACGGGAGAGGATGATTGTCTTGTTCTCAGGATCTACTTGCAGGGCGGAACGAATTTCGTGAGTCAGGTTGCCGCCCTGGGCACCATAAGAATCCGCGCGCTCACCTACAAGCAGTGCCTTGACGTTCTTCAGTGCTTTGCGCAGCTGTTCGGTAGGGAACGGACGGATGATATTGGGACGAACTAACCCTGCTTTGATGCCTTTGGCGCGCAGAGCGTCAACGGTATCCTTGGCTGACTCACCTGCCGAGTTGAGCAGAAACACAGCTACTTCAGCATCATCCATACGATACAGGTCGAGAACCGGATATTCGCGCCCTGACAAGAGTGCATATTCCCGGGCGACTTCCTCGTAAACCTCGCCCGCTTTTTCAAGCGCTACTGATAGCTGATAGTGGTTATTCAGCAGGTCATCTCCACCCATATGTGCACCAATGGTTACCGGATGGGAAGGATCGGAGACGTTCGGATAATTGTGATTCGGATTCGGGCCTACAAAATTCTGTACGACTTCGTTCTCTTTGAAATATTGGACTTTGCGTTTTTGGTGGGATGTGAAGAAGCCGTCATAAGCAACGATAACAGGTAGACGCACTTCAGAATGCTCAGCAATTCTGAGTGCCATGATGTTCATGTCATATACTGCTTGCGGTGTACTGGCAGTTAGGATGACCCAGCCTACATTAAGACCATAATACAAGTCAGAGTGATCCCCACGAATATCAAGCGGTCCACTGATTGCACGGGTTACGAGGTTAAGGACCATTGGGAAGCGTGTCCCGGATTGGGTGGGGAGCTGCTCTAGCATATACAGAAATCCCTGAGAACTGGTGGCGTTGATGACCCGTGCACCCGCCATAGCCGCACCATAGCATATCCCCGCAGAACCATGCTCACCATCTGCTGCAATCAGCTCTATATCGTGTAACCCGCGGGCTTTCATCTGATCCAGGTACTGAGCTACTTCCGTGGAGGGCGTAATCGGAAAATATCCCATGATATGATAATTGATTTGAGCTGCTGCTGTAGCAGCCATTTCATTTCCGGATTCGAAGTGTGTGACTTGCTCAGCAAGTTTAACCTCATTCAATTGATTTTCAACTACAGCCATTTTGTTGTATCCTCCCTTTCGATTGATTTACAACACTTGAGGAACGCGATTTTGTTCGGCAAACCCAACTTCCTCACGAAGACTGGTGAGAGCCTCTGTTGGGCATACATCAATGCATTTCAGGCAGCCCTTACAGTATTGATAATCTATTCCCAGCAGCTGCTGCTGTTGGCGTCCACGTTTATCTTCAGTGGTCTCCCACACAAAACAAAAATCAGGGCAAACATTGTCGCAAGCTGCACAGCTAACACACAAATCTGAATCAAGTACCGGCAGCATACCAGACCGCGAACCGCTCAAATCCTTTAGAGTGCTGTTGCCTTGAGCTGTAATAACGCCGCCGGGCAGCTGTGTAAGATAGCCAAGTGCGGATTTGGCACGTATGAAAGGTTTTGCTTCGGTACCTTCTGGTACTTCATAGGTCTTAAATTTCACTTCATTGTAGCCGCGATCGAAAGTACGGATATTCGGCTCTACCAAGTGCGGGTATTTGTTCTCAAAGGTTCTACGGATTACCTTACGCATCGCTTCCGGATCGAGGAAGTCGCAGATACGGAACATAGCGCCAAGCATGGAGGTATTTACCTTGGTTTTCTCTTCAACGGCTATCCCCATGGCATCCACTAATGCAATCGTGCCGTATTCAAGCTTCAGACTAGCGCGAACCTCATCGAAGTCACGTGAGGTGTTAACCAGTACAACTCCATCTGGCTGCATGCCGCTTACCACATTTACTGTCTTGTACAGGGCTTCATGAAAAACCGCAACCAGATGGGGCTCCTCAATTGGACTGTGGTCCCTGATCTCAACCTCTGGATCGCAGAAGCGAACGAAGGTTTTAATGGGGGTGCCTTTTTTCTCGGAGCCGTAAGACGAGAAGTTGGCTGCATTGAAGCCAAGTTCAATAGCGCCTGTCTCAGCAAGCATTTTCCCCGCAAGGTTGGCACCAAGTCCGCCGATGGATTCAAGACGGATTTCGTAAAAACCTAGCGCATTCTTTTTTGGCAAAGTTGACATTAGATCTCCTCCTTATAACGTGAAAATATTCACTTACTTTATTAAAATGATGTTCACAGCATTAGCTTTTATCTGGTGTGCGAATGAAGCTGCAGTGATCCCCTCTACTGAGTTCAATCTTAAATCCAGCGGCTGCGATTCTCATTTCAATACAGTTCCTACAATGTGAAGCTTCGTCGCCCATGCAAATCTTGTTCTCATACAAGGCATATTTCTCGCGAACATTGAGCGGGGAAAGAACAGGCATAACAACATTGCTTCCTGCCAAAAGCGCCTTCTCCCTGCCTTCTCTATCCAGAGTCCCCATTGCCGTGGTAGCAGGCATCAGAGCATCTGGAACGAGTAATCTTGCCATGGCAATCATCACGAGCGTGTCCTCTACAGTTCCACCTTGAGCATCTTTAAGCGGTGTTGCGCTATGAGGGATGAATGGACCTATGCCGATCATTTCTGGATGGAGTTCTTTCAGAAATAGCAGATCCTCTGCAAGATGCTCGTAGGTCTGACCCGGAAGTCCAACCATAAAACCGGCTCCAACCTGGTAGCCAATATCCTTCAGAGTCCGCAAGCAGTTCAGACGGTTATCATACGACATCCCTGGATGCAAAGATTGGTAAAGCGAACGTGAGGCTGTCTCATGCCTTAGCAAGTATCGGTCAGTTCCTGCATCAAAAAGCGCTCGGTAAAAAGCTTCGCTTCGTTCTCCAATGGACAAGGTGATTGCCACATCAGGATAATGAACCTTTATGTTCGTGACTAAGCGGACCATCCGTTCTTCCGTGAAGTAAAAATCCTCTCCACTCTGCAAGACAAACGAACGATATCCAAGACGATATCCCTCAGCCGTACACTCCAGAATTTCTTCCTCAGTCAGCCGGTAACGATTGGCCCTGGAATTGGACCTGCGCAGGCCACAATATAGGCAATCCTGCTTACAGAAGTTTGAAAATTCTATCAAGCCTCTCATGTAAACGCTTTCATGATAGTGCTTCTTTCTAGTTTGTGCTGCTAGAATGTACAAGCGATCTTTGAGGTCAGGAGTTAGATTCTCAAGGAAATACACAATCTCTTCCTTAGTCAGCTCATTCTGCTCAACTAATTTGCCGAGCAATACCTCCATTGGGGCGTATTCCTCCATTCCGTATGCTGGCTTTGGTGAACTACTTTTCTCTCAATCTTTGTCAAGTGAACAAGTTGGAATTAACAATGAATTACTATAGATTATGCTTAGTATGAGGGTTACATGTCGGTGTGATCTGCAAATTTTTGCTTTTTACGTATTTCTAAAAAAGCTCATCCATTAGGAACTGCAAAACCAACAGCGTATGTTTGTACTAGAGGGGGTTGATGAGGAATAAATTGAAATTTAATCTGTCTTTATTATATTTTGTAAATACTGACTCTGTATGTGAGAACTATCATTCGCACAAAATAATTTACTAAAAATATCCTGGAATGGAAAGGCGCTATTTCGCCGTTTATTCCATTATGATAGTTTGATATGAAACGGTTAAAAGGAAGAGGAAAAATGATGAAAGATAAAGCTTCCAATTGGATCATGCGAAGGTAAAAGCCCCCACTTGCCCAGCATTTATTGCGAACAGGCGGGGGCTTCCTTTTGGAATTAAGAACCAGAACCTTCGCCGTGGCCCAGTTGCAGCTTCAGCCCTGTTACCGCGAGGGTCACATTTCCAGGGAGAATGTAGTCTTTTCGGAAATCTACATCATGCGACATATGAGTATACACAGCACGAATGGGCTGTACGATGTCCAGCAGTTCTGCGGCTTCGGTCATGTCATAGACTGAACGGGTGGACAGCTCGGCAGATTCATAATAAAAGCTTGTTCCCAGTACCAGAAGGTCCGCCCCGTGCATGTGCTCCGTTTCTTCCTCCGAGAGGGAGATGGAGTCGGGGCAATAGATCCAGGTGTAACCGTCCTTCTCCAGTCTGTAGGCATAGGAATAACCGTTCTTCCCATGGTTGACCCGCCAGGTGCGGATCTGCCAGCCGTCCAGCACAAGACCATCATCGCACGGAATCATATCGATGTGGCCGCCAAGCCACGGATACTGACGCTGAATTACCGGTATTACTTCCGCTGGCGCGTAGAGTTCCCCTCTGTAACCCATCCAGCGGCAGCTGTCTGCCCATTCCGGCAGTCCTCCGATATGGTCAAAATGCGCATGCGTCACCAGCAGCCTGCGCATGCTGCGCTGCCCCTGCAGCTCCATCTGGCGCCGCCAGTCCGGGCCGCAGTCTATCACCCAGAAATCACTGCCGTTATCTATAAGCACCGAGGAGCGCAGCCGGATATTCTCCCCGCTGCTTCTCGCCTCCATGCAGGTCTCACAGCTGCAATATACCCGGGGTACGCCCATGGCGTCCCCGGTCCCCATAAATACCAATGTGTCCACAAGCCAGCCCTCCTTAGATTTCGCATCACACACTCACGAGTGTTCAGAAATACCTTTTTATTATAGAACAGCTCAGCCACCTATTGCATCCTGCAGGAAAAAGGAGAGCGGCCCGGCAGAAGAACAAAAAAAGAGCGGCCTGTCTACAGGCCCGCCTGCAGATGAAACCACTCTTTTTCATGTACAATTCCCTTGTTCTCTTCCTTACTCATCACATACGAAGTCCAGTTCCTAGATTCCAGCCAGCACCTGATACCAGATGCCCCGCTTTGAATACAGGGTCGTGCGGACCTCATCCCAGCCGCCGAGATATGAAATATCGAACAGACCCGCAGGAACCGGATAACGGCTCTCATTCTCTGCATAGACCTGCTTGTCAACGGGCCGGAACCCGTATTTGGCAAAGACCTCCTGCGCTTCCGGTGTTGTCAGATAATCCACCAATGCGCCTGCAGCCTCACTGGTGCCATGCTCTTTAGCATATTTATCGACGACCGCAGCCGGATTTTCAATCAGGATCGTATTCTTGGGAATCACCACTTCATAGTGCACACCTTGCGCAATCCGGGCCAGCAGCTCATTCTCGTAAGTGACGATTACATCACCCACCCCGTATTCAAAAGCCGCCATGGATGCCCGTCCGCTTTTATCCAGAGACTCGACGTTAGCGTGTATGCTCTCCAAAAACGCTTTGGCGGCAGCAGGGTCCTTCGTCCCTTCCTGCTCCTCAGACAGCTTCAGGCCCGCCCCGTAGATGGCGTTAATATCCCACTGTGCCCCGCCGGAGGTCTTCGGATTGGGATAGAGCACCTTCACTCCCGGCTTCGCCAGGTCAGCAAAATCATAAATGCCCTTCGGGTTGCCCTCCCGGGTACCCAGCGCCACCACTGATCGGGTCACCATACCATCCATCCCATGGTCCTTCCAGCCAGATTCAACAAGTCCCGCCTTGACCAGCTTCTCCACATCGCCTTCCATCGCCAGCAGCGTCACATCGGCTTCAAATCCGCCCACAATGGCGCGTGCCTGGGTTCCCGAAGCCTCATACGACTGCTGAAAGGTGAGGGTCTGGCCCGTCTTGGCCTTCCACTCGGCTGCGAACAGGGGCAGAATCTCACCCAGAGCATCCTTCGCCACACTATAGGCTCCTACCACCAGCGTAAGATCACCTTGCTGCGGACTCTCAGCCGCCGTGCTTTCCTTCCCGTTCCCGCAACCGGCCAGGGCCAGCGCTAGCATCGCCAGCATTAAGGCAGCCAGCCAGCCGTGCAGTTGTATGCTCCTATTGAAAAGCCTCATCCCGGCGACACATCCTTTGCAAGATAGCCCCCACATAGAGGGGATCTGATTTCGAAGCTTACCCAAGTACTTATTTAGATAAAGACAGGCATTGGATCTTCCTTTAATCCATTTTCTTGAATCCAGCTTCGTTCGTCATTGAACAAGTAGGCGCGGTGGACAAGCACAGCAATTTCCTGGCCTGGTGTAAGGGTTTCTTTCTCCAGAGAGCGGTAGGTCACCAGCTTGTGGCCGTTCACTTCCACTTCAACCAGCCATTCACTGCCGCGGAAATGCAGATGCTTCACGATACCCTGCTCCGTGGCGGAGGCCATTTTGAATTCATTAAGATTGCCTACTTCAATGTATTCCGGACGAATCAGTGCCTTTGTAGGCTTGCCGCCGCCAGCGTTCTTGAAGCCCTTCAACTCGGATGTGCTCTCGATCAGCGTCGATTCTCCGATAAAGGTGGCCACAAACGGCGTTTTCGGCTCTTTATAGATATCCCAGGGTGTACCCTTTTGCTCTAACCGTCCCTGATTAATAATCATAATCTCATCAGCTACTTCAATCGCTTCATCCTGGTCATGGGTTACGAAAATAGAAGTGATACCCACGCGCTCAATCAACTCGCGGAGCCATGAACGCAGCTCCTGCCGGATCTTGGCATCGATCGCAGCGAACGGCTCATCCAGCAGCAATAGCTGCGGCTCAGGTGCAAGCGCCCGGGCAAAAGCGACCCGCTGGCGCTGCCCGCCAGAGAGCTGATGTGGATAGCGCTTCTCAAAGCCTTTCAGTCCCGTAAGCTCCACAAGCTCCGCCACACGGTTCTGGATCGTATTTTTGTTCACCTTTTTCACCTTAAGGCCAAAAGCGATATTCTCGTACACGGTCATATGCTTGAACAGCGCATAGTTCTGGAACACAAAGCCGATCTCGCGCTCCTGGGGCGGAAGATTATTGACAGTCTTGCCGTGAAAAATAATCTCGCCGCTGTCCGGTGTCTCAAGGCCCGCCAGCATGCGCAGGATCGAGGTTTTGCCGCCGCCGCTTGGACCGAGTAGGCCAATGAGATGGCCTTTGGTAATTCCGAAGTTGACATCCTTCACCGCATGAAAATCTCCAAAATGCTTATCGAGTCCCCGGACTTCTACATGCATATTAATGCACTTCCTTTCTTCTTTTGCTCCATTCCATAAGCAGCAGCAGACCCGCAGAGAATGCGGCGAGCACCAACGCTATACCGCCCGCAGCCGTTACATTGAAGTTCTCGACATCCTGATAGACCAGCGTAGTAGCTGTCTGGGTTTTGTTCATGATATTTCCTGACACCACCAGCACAGCCCCGAATTCACCCAGTGAACGCGCCACCGTCAGAATTACACCGTAGATTACAGCCCAACGGATCGAGGGCCAGGTTACCTTCCAAAAGGTAGTCCAGCCATACGCACCGAGCGTTGAAGCCGCCTCCTCCTGCTGGGACCCGATCTCCTGCAGCACTGGCATGACCTCACGCACCATCAGCGGAAAAGTCACGAAGAGTGTCGCAATGACCATTCCCGGAAAAGCATATACAATTTTCATCCCGATTTGTTCAAATACAGCACCCAGAGCACTGTCCGGACCGAGCAGGAGCACAATCATCAGTCCGCCAATAACTGGAGATACGGCATAAGGCAAATCTACGATGCTGTTGAGCAGCCCTCTGACCCGTCTTCCCATCCAGTCCGCCCTAACCAGATACAGTGCCATCATAATGCCAAACAGCGTATTAAACAGCGTGACCACCACAACGACGAACCCTGTCATCATCAGCGCATGTAGCGCCTCCGGCCGGGTCAGCGCATCCCAGAAGCCGCCGAAGCCTTCACTGAAGGCGCCGATCGTCATTTTACCTAGAGGGGCGGCAATGAGCAGGAAGAACACCAGATAAGTCAGTCCGATCCACAGTTTCCTCATGCTCTTCTCCCCCGCATCTGCAGCATATTGATCAGCCAGAGAATGAGAAAGGACAAGGTTAACAAAATTATAGACACTGCTGCGGCCCCGACGGGATTGTCACTTTCAACTTCACCGAAAATAAACACAGAGGACACCAGCGTACGCCCCGGAATATTGCCCGCTACGAGCACCACGGCTCCGAATTCGGCAAGGGCCCGGGAGAATGCAAGCATGCCGCCGCTAATCATCCCAGGAGCCATGGAAGGCAGAATCACCTGACGGAAGACCCGGCTATGTGTAGCTCCCATCGTATAAGCTGCTTCCTCTTCAGAAGGGTCCAGTTCCTCCAGCAGCGGCTGTACCGCACGGATCACAAATGGAAAAGTTACAAAGACCATGGCAATCACAATGGCCGGCTGGTGAAATACGATTTCGAATCCCAAGGCTTCCGCCATTCCGCCGATCAGACTGCCCGGACCCAGCAGCAGCAGAATCATCAATCCGCCAACCGCTGTCGGCAGTGCGAAAGGCAAATCCACCAGACTGTTCAGCAATGCCTTGCCGGGAAATTGATACCGGATCAGCACCCAGGCAATCATTGTGCCGAGCAGGACATTAATGACTGTAGCTATGACAGCAAGCTTCAATGTCAACAGAACCGATTTCCAGGCGATCGGGTCGCTGAGGCTCTCGGCAAAATTCCCAAACCCAAGTGAAAACGAGTTGTAATAGACACCGAGTATCGGCAGAACAATCAATACAACAAAATAGAGAAGTATGGTCGTGCGGAATCCCCAGATCCAGCCTTTGTGTCTAAGCAGCGTATTCAAGAATAAGTCCCCCCACCTCCGGCTTACCGGTCGGTATACTTGCCATTACAGCCATAATTATTCCTATTAATATACTTGGTTTAAAGTTATCACTACTTTACCAAATGCTACTTGCCCCCGTCAATTACTTTCCTGCCGATTTGGGGTAAAATATAGTATATTGCCAACACAGAGAGGGGATAACGTTATGCTGCACACTATGGAGATCAGTACCAGCAAACGGGATGAACTGCGTGACATCACCCGTGAAGTCATTTCGTATGTCAAAAAGAGCGGCGTACAGAATGGTATCATCGTCATCTATTGCCCGCATACCACAGCTGGAATAGCTATTAATGAGAATGCCGACCCGGATGTCAAACATGATGTGCTGATGAGACTGGACGAGGTTTTTCCTTGGGAGCATCCCAAATACCGTCATGCAGAAGGAAACACAGCCTCCCATCTTAAATCCATCACCGCCGGCCCCTCACAAAGTATTATTATCCATGAAGGCGCACTTCTGATGGGGCGCTGGCAAGGCATTTATTTCTGTGAATTCGACGGCCCAAGGCACCGGCAATGCCACTTTAAAATTATCGAGGGTTAAAAAGCCTCAGGCAGCGAATCTCCAATGGGTACTTCCTCATCTGACAAAAATAGCGGCTCCGCCTATTTCCGGCGGAGCCGCCTTTTATGCAACTCAATATATTGAATATATGCTTTCACACTTTCACCTTTGAAAGTTATAACAAGGCAACGCGCTAAACTGTGAAGAGATAAAAAAATACAGTACCTATAAACTGCGGCTTAGGACCTTGACATGCATGAGTGCGGCCTGCCTGACATCTTCGAACGAAACCTTATCCTGGATATAATAAGAGATAAATCCGTGTGCGGACAAGAACAAGGTTAGTGGGATGCTCTGCCAGTCTTCAGATACATACCCCTCTTCTTTCATGTGAGAACGTACAATCCCTGCGAATAACTCAAAACATCGGCCCTGTTCCGCTCGGCAATAAGCAAGCAGCTCCTCGTCACGGATCATGAACATAATTTCATACTGATAGGGATGATCGAGTCCAAACCGGATAAATTCCAGAATAAGCTGTTCCACCCGGGTCATTCCCGGTTCAGGAGGACTCTGCATCACTTGATTCAGCAATGTGGCTACACGATTGAAATCCTCGACGACAATAGCGTAGAACAACTCCGCCTTTTCCTTGAAGTGATAATAGAGCGACCCATGGCTGTACCCCAAATGCTGACCAATGCTGCGCATCGATATGGCCCGGTATCCTTTGGTGATAAATAAATGCCTGGCTGCCTCCAAGATTCTTTCCCTCGACAACTCCTGCTCGACTGCTCTTCTAGCCATATCTTATTCCCCTTCGCTGTAGTAAAGCCGCCGCCCTTCTGTAACCAGCGCCTGCCCCTGGGTAAGATCCGTTATCCATGCCATAAATGCGTCGCCTTCATCATTACGCGGCAAACACAGCAGTTTAACCTTATCCGTAAATAAAGTATCCCCAGTCTGTATGCCTCTTCCTCTAAGCTCGTTCTCCACCTTGCCTAGCCAGGTATAGTCGATTTCAACGAATACCTCCCGCCTAAGCACACGGGTGATCACTTCTCCTGCTTCGAGTGCAAGCACAGCGCCGTCCGTATAAGCCCGGATTAATCCGCCTGCCCCCAGCATAATGCCTCCGAAATAACGGGTGACAACAATTGCGACATTTTTAACGTTCTGGCTGCGAATTACTTCCAAAATCGGTTTCCCGGCCGTTCCACTCGGTTCCCCGTCGTCCGATTGTCTCTGGATCTCGTCCCGCTCACCAATCATATATGCTGAGCAGTTATGTGTGGCATTCCAATGCTGCTTCTTGATATTCTCGATAAATTGTACCGCTTCTTCTTCGTTCTCTACCGGCATAACATGGCCGATAAAGCGTGATTTACGGATTACGACTTCCCGGGAACCGGGAGAGCGCACCGTCCGGTAATGTTCCAGCATCATTATTCCATTCCTAACATCTATATAATTACTTGATATATATGAGGAGCAGGCCATGGTATAGGATTACCTATGGACTGCTCCCGTGTGTTCACTGCTAGTATGAATGATCTGCGATGTTCAGCAATACTATTCGGTAAGTCTGGCTTCGAGTTCTGCTTTTTCTTTCTCGTAGCCCGGTTTGCCGAGGAGCGCGAACATGTTCTTCTTGTATGCTTCTACGCCCGGTTGGTCAAATGGGTTAACGCCCATCAGGTATCCGCTGATGCCGCAGGCTTTTTCAAAGAAGTACACCAGGTAACCAAAGGTATAAGGCGTTTGGTCAGGGATGGTCACGATCAGATTCGGTACTTGTCCGTCTGTGTGGGCCAGCATTGTACCCTGGAACGCTTTTTTATTGACAAAGTCCATGGTCTTGCCTGTCAGGAAGTTCAGACCGTCCAGATCATCCGGATCATTCTCAATGGATACATGATGCTGAACCTGTTCAACCTGAATGACTGTTTCAAAAATATTGCGGTTACCCTCTTGAATGAATTGGCCCATGGAATGCAGATCCGTGGAGAAATCAACAGAGGATGGATAGATGCCCTTGAAATCCTTGCCTTCGCTTTCGCCGTACAGCTGTTTCCACCATTCGGATACAAAGTGCAGGGAAGGCTCGTAGTTAACGAGAATTTCTGTTGTTTTGCCCTTGCGATACAAAGCATTGCGGACTGCCGCATATTGATAGCTCTGGTTGGTAGCCACATCAGGATTGTTGAACTCATCGGCTGCGGCTGCGGCCCCTTGCATCATTTCTTCGATGTTAATTCCGGCTACTGCGATTGGCAGCAGGCCTACTGGTGTAAGTACGGAATAACGTCCGCCTACATCATCAGGAATAATGAACGACTCATAGCCTTCTTCATTTGCAAGCTTCTTGAGTGCGCCCTTCTCCTTGTCAGTAGTAGCATAGATACGTTTGCGTGCTTCTTCTTTGCCGTATTTCTTCTCCAGTGCTGCACGGAAAATGCGGAATGCGATAGCCGGTTCAGTAGTTGTTCCGGATTTGGAGATGACGTTCACGGAGAAGTCTTTGCCTTCTACAAGGTCAAGCAGGTGGGTAATATATGTCGAGCTGATGTTGTTTCCTGCAAAATAAACTTCTGGTGTTTTGCGTTTGTCTTTGGACAGGTTGTTATAGAACGAGTGCGAGAGGGCTTCAATCGCCGCACGCGCGCCCAGATAAGAACCGCCGATACCGATTACGATAAGTACATCGGAATCCCCTTGGATCTTCTTCGCAGCCTGCTGGATACGGGCGAATTCTTCCTTGTCATAAGCTGTAGGCAGATCAATCCAGCCCAGGTAATCGGAACCTGCGCCACTTTTGTTGTGGAGCTGCTCATGGGCCAGCTTCACCGGAGCGGCAAAGTAGTCAATCTCATGCTGGCTAAAGAAAGAAAGAGCTTTGGTGTAGTCAAAATTAATCTTCTTGGACATCGGTAATGGTAACCTCCTGTTTATCTCTTTAGATTTGACACCGTTTGTTACAACTTTATAATAGGATACTTTAATTTACCTTTACTGGCAAGGTCTTAAGGCACATCCCGGGCTTTTGAACCATGTTTTTGAAAGTTTTGTGGAAGCGTTTGCCGCTTAGAGCCAGGCACGGTTTTGTGGAACAAGCCCGGGGGGCGTGATAGAATGTAACAAAGCATATCATTTCAAAGAGCGAAGGTGGAAACGGAATGAAACAGATCGGCTTTATCGGACTCGGAACAATGGGAGCACCTATGGCTTCCAACCTGCTGCGCAGCGGATTCGGAGTTACAGTGTATAACCGGACATCCAGCAAAAGCGAACCTCTGAGAGCAGAAGGTGCCCAGGTGGCTGCAACATCACAAGATGCCGCCAAAGGCAAGGATGTTATTATTACCATGATCAGCAATGATGATTCTATCCGTGAAGTATTCTATGGCGAGAACGGTATCCTGGATGTTATCAAACCAGGGGCTACGGTAGTCGATTCAAGCACAATATCTCCTGACTTGGCCCGTGAAATCGCTGCAGCCGTGGAGGAACGGGGTGGAAAGTTTCTGGATGCTCCAGTTACAGGCAGCAAGCCCGCCGCCATTGAAGGTACCTTGGTATTCATGGTTGGCGGCAGTGCGGATGTCATTGAAGAACACCGGGACATCTTCGACTCCATGGGCAGACTGCTGCTGCATATGGGCGCAAATGGCAGCGGAGCAGTGGCGAAGCTGGCACATAACGCCATGGTCGGCATTCATAATGTTGCGCTCGCTGAAGGCTTCTCCATCGCGGTGAAATCAGGCGTTCCCGCTGACAAGTTCCTGGAACTGGTCAAGAACGGATCGGCTGGCAGCAAACAAGCCGAGCTGAAGGGTCAGAAGATTATAGATAATGATTTCAGCAACCAGTTCTCCCTTGCGCTGATGCTGAAGGATCTCAAGCTGGCTTCCTCGCTCAGTGACTCTACAGGCGTACCTTCCCCTATGCTTGGCGTAGCGAAGAGTATGTTCCAGGCCGGGTTCAACCACGGCTTCGGGGACGAAGATCTGTCCGCAGTGGTCAAATCGTATGAAGAATGGATCGGCCAGAAAATCGGCGGCAAAACCGACAAAGAATAGACTTAAGATTCATTCAGAAAATAAGCAAGTGCAATCAGGCGCAGCCGACAACATAGGCTGCGTCTTCCCACGTTTCATAGCAGAATTACTACATAACCATATCAAGGAGGACATACCTATGCTGTCCATTCGTTCAGCTGATCTTCAGGATGCTGACAAGTTAGCGGAGATTCAAAAAAGAACCTTCGATGAGGACGCCCGGCGTTATCAGAACAAAGCTGAAGACGGACCGCCGGGATATAGCTCCATTTCCTGGCAGAGCGAGATGATGGAGAAAGGCTTATATTACAAGCTGCTTGCAGATGACTCCATCATCGGCGGAATGATTGTATTCGCTTCACCCGATGAACAGGAGGTTCATCTCGGCCGTATCTTTATCGACCCGCTGTATCAGAATCGGGGCTACGGGCAAGCTGCATTCCACTTCCTATTTAGCACTTTCCCCAATGCGCACAAATGGACACTGGATACACCTTCCTGGGCGTTCAGAAACCAATATTTCTATGAAAAGCACGGGTTTGTGCAGATTGCAGTAGTTCCGCTCAATGATAGTGGAGAATCACTGATTCAATATGAACGGACCGGACAATTTGAACAGGTACAAAAGAGCCCCGCTGAATAGCAGGACTCTGTAGTTATAGCAGTTATGAATTAGATTGCTTTTTATGGAGTAATTGCAGGTTCTGATGGTATTTCTCCAGGTGTCTCCACATCCGTTGCTGGAGTTGCCACAGGTGCTGGAGTTGCCACAGGTGCTGGAGTTGCCGCAGGTTCCTCTATTGGCCACTGGAGCTCTGCCAATCGCCCGTCGATCCACCAGTTCCCGCTTGGGGTGGAGGCCAGCAGCCAGGTTCCCCATCTTCCTGATACCTGGACGGTTTGCGGAGCTAGCATGCTCACCTTAGGAGAGAAAGCATCCGGATATTTATAGGCGGGTGAACTTACTTTTAATTCAGCAGTTGCGGTAATCTCCTCGATGATTGTCAGCTTTCCAGGGGATGGATGAATCCATCCCAGACCTTCCTTGGCCTGAACCTGATACCAATCCCCCTTCCGGGCAATAACATGAATCTTTTGCGGTTGCAGCTGGGTATGGCCCACTGAGGCTCCTATTGAAGGATACAACTCTGTTCCCCCTAGGAGACTCATGGATTGCTGAAGATACTGCACCTTCTGCTTCTTAAGCCATAATGAATAGGATTGCATCGCGGTATACAGCCCCACCTGCTTATTCTCAGACCAAATGCTGCTGAACTGGCTTAACGGTACACTGCTCTCGCCGGCATAATTGGCAATCTCAATAGTAAACCCGGGACGGCCATATTCTTGGATGAACCAATCCTTATATCCGCCGCCCGAAGGGTTTTTCTCTGGAGTCACTAGAGAGTAACCTGTCAGGTTGGCAAGTGTCCGGGCCATTGTTTTGTCGCGGGTCAGATTGCTGCTCAGGGTATTGAAATGCCAGAATATGATCTCACCGGAGCTATGGTAGGAAACCGTAACTTCCGGATCAATCTTATGGGTGAAATCCATCATCATCTGCACTTCAGGAGCTTGCCCCGGCTTCTGCCCCTTATAATTCTGATAGGAAGGATACTTAGCCGCATTCTTAATCGTATTCCAGCTCGCCGGATATTGACGATTGAGGTCTATTCCCTGCATATTTGCTTTCCAGCGGGTGAAATTTGTACTGTTTCCGTTATACTTACGCAGTGTCTGGGCCAGATTCGCCGGCAACCCCGCTGTGCCTTGTTGGGCCAGCGTCACACCGTCCGGATTCACCATCGGAACGATCCAAATGCTGACTTCATCCAGCAAAGTGCGTATGTTGTAGGTTCCGATTGTTCCATTATTCATATAGGCATCCGCATAGGTATCGATCATTTTCATCAACAAGGAACTTGTCATCCATTCTCTGGCATGATGAGAGCCGTTAAGAAACAGCACCGATTCCCCTCTCCCTAACTTTACAGCCAACAGCTGACGCCCGTATGCAGTCTGTCCCAGCGATTCATAAGAAACCAGGTCAGGGTATTGCTTCACTAATCTATCAATATCCCTTTGCATTATCGTATAGGAATAGACCTGATTGGGATTCACGATGTTTGCCGATGCCTGTACAGGTCCGGTAATAAAGAATAACGAGACTAGTAACATACAACTGAATAAAAATAGTGTAACCTTATGTATTTCCTTGCAAAATCCTGACTTTATCACATTCACATCTCCCATTCTATCTGCTTGAGGCATGTTGGCCTCTCTGGTAGCTAGAGGAAGTATATGAGAATGTACCTATATCGTCAATATTAATAATTGGTAGAATTATTGGCCTGCACAAAAAAGTGTCCCGACAGCCTAAGCTGCCGGGACACTTTACATTCCTGTGGTTTGAATTACAAATTCGGGTAAGAACAGCAATAATCAGTTAATGCGAATACTTCCAGCGAGAACTTGGAGTTTCCTGGAACATGGAAGGTGTCCGCACCTTTAATTTCCTTCCACACGTCTGAGCCGGGAAGCAGTACTTTTAGATCGCCGGACAGAATTTCCATCGTCTCAGGGCCTTCGGTACCGAATTCATACACTCCTGGCAGCATGATGCCGAGCGTCACCTTGGTGCCGTCCTGCAAAGTAACTGTACGGCTGGTAACTTTTCCATCGTAATAAATATTAGCTGCTTTTTGAATTGTCGCGTTGGTGAACTGACTCATCTGCTTATTCTCCCCTTTGTCGTTAATCCGTCTATTATAGCAGGGCTTTAACGCGGCTGACTACATTTTCAACCGTAAAGCCGTATTCTCTAATTACAGTATCGCCAGGTGCGGAAGCGCCAAACGTTGTAATTCCAAGGATGTCACCCTGATCGCCGGTGTAACGTTCCCAGCCGAAGGTTTGCGCCATTTCAATCGCCAGCCGGGCTTTGACTTCAGGCAGGATGACGGAATCACGGTAGGCTTTATCCTGCTTCTCGAACAGATCCCAGCTCGGCAAGCTGATGACACGGACATCGATGCCTTCTTCGGCAAGCGCCGCCTGTGCTTTCACAGCCAATTGAACCTCGGAGCCTGTAGCGATAATTTGTGCTTGCGGTGTAGCGTTCTTGGAATCGGAAACCACGTATCCGCCGCGTTTGATGTTATCACGCACTCCGTCTACAGTACCTTGGAGAATCGGCAGGTTTTGGCGGGTCAGCACCAGCGCTACCGGATTCGAAGTATTTTCCATTGCATAGGCCCAAGCTGCAGAGGTTTCATTGCCGTCAGCCGGACGGATCACCGTAAGGCCCGGAATGATACGCAGGGAAGCGAGCTGCTCGATAGGTTCATGCGTCGGACCGTCTTCCCCAACAGCGATACTGTCATGCGTAAGCACATAAGTTACCGGAAGCTTCATAATCGAAGCCAGACGAACCGCCGGACGCAGGTAGTCGGTGAATACGAAGAACGTACCGCCGAATACTTTGAGACCACTGTGCAGTGCAATCCCGTTCATCGCTGCAGCCATCCCGAACTCGCGTACACCAAAATAGATATTACGGCCATCGTAAGAATCCGGAGTGAATTGCTCTAGACCATTCAGATGGGTCATCGTCGAGCTCTCCAGGTCGGCGGAACCGCCCACCAACTGAGGAACTCCAGCAGTCAATCCGTTCAAGGCGTTACCGGAAGCAACACGTGTGGACACTGCTTTGTCTTCAGCTTTGTAGAACGGAAGATTTGCATCCCAACCTTCAGGGAGTTCACCCTTCAGAGCGGTTTCGAGCTGTGCTGCAAGCTCTGGATAGGCTTTTTTATAGGCAGCGAATTTCTCATCCCATGCTTTGTTGGCTGCAATGCCTTTTTCCTTCACTTCAGCAAAACGGGCACGGACTTCATCAGGCACATAGAAGTTTTCTTCGTATACCCATTTGTAGAAATCCTTCGTCAGCTTGGCTTCATCTGCTCCCAGTGGGGAACCGTGAGTACCACCGTGGCCACCTTTACCTTGTTTGTTCGGACTGCCATAGCCGATAACCGTCTTCACTTCAATGAGTGTTGGCTTGCTGCTGTCGGCCTGTGCTTCACTAATAGCTTTGCCCAGTGCAGGAAGGTCGTTGCCGTCTTCAACGCGCAGTACCTGCCAGCCATAGGCATCAAAACGTTTGGCTACATTCTCGGAGAACGCCAGATTCAGCTTGCCGTCCAGCGAGATATCATTGGAATCGTACATGACAATCAGTTTGCCAAGCTTCAAATGGCCGGCAAGCGATGCGGATTCCGAAGAAATCCCTTCCATCAGATCGCCGTCACCGCAGATTGCGTACGTATAATGGTCAATTACATTGTGTTCACCTTTATTGTAAGTAGCGCCCAGCTGAGCCTCAGCCATCGCCATCCCTACTGCCATCCCGATACCCTGTCCCAGCGGTCCGGTAGTAGCATCAACACCTGCAGTATGGCCGAACTCCGGATGTCCCGGTGTCAGGCTGCCCCATTGGCGGAATTGCTTCAATTCTTCCATCGGAAGATCATAGCCGCTCAGGTGCAGCAGGCTGTACAGCAGCATGGAACCGTGTCCCGCAGACAATACAAAGCGGTCGCGGTTGACCCAAGTCGGGTGCTCCGGATTATGATTCATAGTCTTCGCAAACAGCTGATACCCCATTGGAGCTGAACCCATCGGCATTCCCGGGTGTCCGGAATTTGCTTTTTCAATCGCATCGATAGCAAGCGTACGGATTGTCGTGATGGCCAGGTTGTCCACTGTGGAGTTTTCTTTTTTGTGGATTGCTTGTTCTTTTGCCTGTTCAGTCATGAAAATAATCCTCCTCGAATTCAAGAATGTCATTTTGACTATTATTGTATCACTAAAGTGGAAGCATTTCCAATTGTTTTTGCAAACCCTAAGTTCGAACAGCTTATATTTTGCGGCTTCAGCCGGATATATACATCGGTTTATTCAGTTTTCCAGAGCCCCGTGGAGCAATTCCCTCCTCACAGCAACAGAACAAAAACAGCCGTCCTATGAAAAGAAACGACTGCTAGAGTAAATAGTAGAGTATGATGAATTTAACAAAAAACAATTTATTCCATATAAAAAAGAATATGCATCCTTCCAAATGTTCTGCAGCACACCTTAGACCAGCTTACGACTTAGGCTTTGGTCCAGTATCGGGATTAGACTAAAGTACGTTTTACGATGCAGGAATGTACAGTAAGATGGAATCACTGAAGTGAGCGGATATACCAAGTTATCCAATATTTCCTGCAGAAAGGGATCGCGAAGATGACAGCAAACCACGATATTTACGTTGTGCTTACCGGGACAGGCACTGCTTTTAGCGGGCTCATTAAATGGTTCACCAAAGCCGAGCTTAATCATGCTTCGATTGCCTTTGACAGTGAACTGCGCGAGGTCTACAGCTTCGGGCGAAAAAAAGCCTATAACCCCTTTATCGCGGGACTGATCCGCGAAGACTTTATCCACCCCTTTTATAACAGGGCGGACTGCGCCATCTATCGGCTAAGAGTGAGCAAAGCAGAATACGAGAAAATGTATAACCACGTGAAGGGTATGATGGAGCACCAGGATCGCTACAAATACCATTTGTTGGGCCTAATCGGTGTCCTGCTGAATGTGAAAATCGATCGGGAAGACGCATATTTCTGCTCCCATTTTGTCGCCTCAGTATTCGAAGAGTCTGCCGTTCATCCGGTAGCCAAACCCTCCTGCTTCGTGACTCCCGAAGATTTCGCCGACTCCTTGTACGCTCATAAAATCTTCAGCGGCAAGCTGTCCTATTATATGCGCAGAACGCATGGAATGACAGTCCATACTTCTGGTGTACATACTTCTGGAGTACATGCCTCTGGAGTAAATCCTTCTGGAGTGCATACTTCTGGAGTACATCCCTCCGGGTCTGCAGTTCCCGCTTCTGTTGCGGCAAGATTGATGAGGCTGCAGGATGAACGTGCGGAAGAGGTTGTCTGAACGTCCTCGCTCCGCACGCTAATGCTTACATAGAATAAATACCTTACAGCTAATATTCACAATTAGATGATTCGTCTCAAATTAAGACTCGTATATTCTCATCTGCTCTATTTGACCCTGTGACTCTGAAAGTATTCTGTCCAGTCTCCCAGCACGGTAACAGTTACCGTATCTATTTTGGTATTATATTCATTCTTCGCGGTAAACGTAAATGTAACTGGGCCGTCCGGCAGTTTTTCAAAAGCGGGATTATACAATTCCCCCCTCCACAGCGTTTTGCTGCTGTCTGTAGGACTGAGCTGCGCCGTGTACCCACCAGACATGACTACAACAATCGTATCCGGCAGCCCGGTTGCATTCGCCTGGAGCACAAAACTTTCTCCCGCCCAATACACACTATAACCTCGCGGACTCTCTATACTGCCGCTTTTATTCAAATTATAAGCTTGGCGGTTCGCATTCCACTCTGCTGTATGCTGTACCCCACCCGTAACTGTAAGCAGATTGACCATAAAGTATTTACGAGGAGAGATATGACTCCAATTGAAGCCGTCATATACCTCTACTTCTGCTGCATACTTCTGATTCTCCACCAAGGCGCTGGCCGGTACCTGCCACTGCGTGTCGCTGAACGCCTGCTCTCCAGACTGAACTTCAGCAGCCCCTGTTGTCAGATTAATAATCCTAACTTTGTAGCGCTGCTGCAAATCTCCATCTTCATCCTCATACTCCCATTTGATGATGGGGGTTAGCGTACTGACAATCGCGGAATCGGCCACACTGGTGCCAGCGGGATACGTAATATTGGCCACAGGAATACGATTCACCACCGTGATCGTCTGTACCTCTTCCCGGAACAGTCCAAGTGAATCCGTGACCTTTTGCCGCACACTAAAAATGCCGTTGGAGCTAAATTGCTTGCTGAACGAACCCTGTGTATTCGCCAGCCCCTCCGTCCCGCCTGCAGGCTTCAGGAAATATTGATGGGTGATGCTGTCCCCCTTCACTGTGTCTTCATCTGACGCGGTACTCTGAATATGCACAACATCTGTACGGTAGATAGGACCGGCTGCTGCATTTTTGCCCGTATCCGTCATCAAGGTAAAGCCCGGCTGCGGCGGGTTATCAATGATGAAGGCTTTTTCGTTCGAAAAATCCGACCACTTCCGCTTTGAAAAAGCGCGCCCCTGAACCGTGTAGAGCAAAAATCGTTCGAGTGACAGATTAGGCAGCTGATATTGTCGAATTCCCCCCGTACTATCGCTATTCTCCACGGTTTTGGCCAGAAGTCCATTCTTCGTAAAAAACTCAAGCCGGTAGTTCTCCTGCGGATCACTTTCCGGATCAGAGTAAGTCCATTTGATCAGCGGATCTCCTTCTTTTTCTGCGTCAATAACTGTAGGATTGTTAACCGTCCCTGCAGGTGAAGTCAGAGTCATGCTTGGCGGCAGATTTTCGGTAACCATCACCTTGAGTGTTGCAATATTCGATTTGTCTCCAATCTGGTCAACCACCCAATGCTCGAGAGTATAGGTGCCGACTTCATCGAAGGTCTGGTTAATATTAGCGGTATTGAACATCGTTATTTTGCCGTCACTCCCGGTAACTCGCCAGTAATACTGCAGGCTGCTTCGGTCGGCCGAGTCCTCATCATCATCTGCCGATGTAAAGGTATGACTGTCATATTGATATACGACTGAGGGTCCGGTAATCGCAGCCGTTGGAATATGGTTTTTTACACTGAAAAGCTGAGTCGCATAGGATGTCAAACTTCCATCGGTAACGTTCAGCCTCATTTCCCAGCCGTCCGAAATCGCTTTTTTAGCGGAAATTCCATAATTCGCCATAACATTACTGATTGTAAAGGGCTGCGTACGCTTGCTCCCCGCCCAGTTGTAAGGGTCGCTGTTCAGGCGTGTATACCAACCATATTGCAGGCTATCCCCGTCTTCATCCGGATCTGGGGTAAGGTTGGTTGGGGTAATAACCGTGTCTCGATATACCTCGTTAGGCATCGTAAAGCTTGCATTCGGTGGGTGATTGATTACCTGTACGGTTTGGCTGTACACCCCTGACCAAAGCCCGCGGTTATCGTGCACCTGTAAATTAATCTGATATGAACCAACTCCATATAAAGCCACATTCGGAGGAGCAACGACACCACCGTAGGAGGACCACACTTGATTCCATCCATCCTTCACGATAGACCAGCTATAGATGTCCAGCGGATCATTGTCCGGGTCAAACGACTTATCCGTAACCGTAGCCGTCTTTCGGTAAGAGACGTTCAGCGGATCAACGGTAAACAGGGCGACCGGGGGTAGATTGCTTGGACTGCCTACAGTCTGCTTCATCCAGTCACTCCACACCCCAATACCGTTGGAACCATCCATATCCCTAACTCGCAGCCGGATCTCATACGGATTGGTTGTCCGCAGCTGCGCTGGGGGCTGGCCCTCGGTCCACACTTGATCTCCAATCTTTCGCCATTGCCACTGCCAGGTGATTAGCCCCTTCGTAGGGCTAGTCGTATGATCCAGATCGTAAGAATTGTCTGTGAGCTGCAGCGAGCCATTCACCAGCTTGGCCGTAAATAAGGCGACTGGCTTGCGGTGAATCATAAAGGTCATGCTCGACAGGTTATCCCGACTCCAAAGACGGTAGGCATCCAGCCGGTTGTCCGCATCCGGATTGTCCCTGGCCTGAAAGATCGCTGTATACGCTCCAGTATAGGAGAAAGACGGATACTTGCTACTGCGCCATAGTCCGCAGTCCGGGATCATTCCCATGGAATTATCGAATAGTGATGGGTCCTGATCATATCGGTAACGCTCGGCGTATTTGCTGTCATTTTCATAGTCTGAATAGGAAGTCCCTATATCAATCGGACTATTAATCAAGAAAAAGGCTTTATTCCTTAACCGGTTCGTTACCGAAAAAGAAGTTGACGCTTCCGCATAAAAATTAAAGGGATCGACCACTTTCACATTGACCGTATAGTTTCCCGGTGGAATCCCATCGCTGAGCACATCAATAGGAATGCTGAAGTTTTTCGGGGAGCCTGTACTAGGTACAGAGATCTTTTTGTAGAACACGTTAGGGATCTCCGCAATGACGTCCACGGTGTCATTATCCACATCCTGTACGTACCCTTCCACGTTAAAAGTACTGAATCCCGGATCGTTCATCACCGTCTGGTTAGGTTGAGAAGTAAGTGTGATATTGGGTTTCTTGTTCGTGGTGAGTGGAATTATCTGTACATCTGAAATTGTATATGGGTAATGATCAGTGCCATGAAAGTTCCATACGTCAAACGTTTCATAGGTTTCAGTAAGGTCTACTCTCAATCTTAAATAGGCAGGAACTTTATCAGGATAGGAATATTGAATATATTCTGAATGTGGAATGATGGAACGTCGATTATAAATATCCCAATAACCGCCATAAGAAGGGTTCGGATACATAACATATGGGCTATAACTCAGTGGGTGATCTTTTAGATACGATGATACCATACCATTGGCGTACCCAGACAAATTCCAATTAGTAAACGCTATTCCCCCACCACCTCCCGCTACACCCACAAGAGTTTCAGCTGTACCATCCTTATAAACTATCTCTAAGGACTGGCTCCATATCATATTATGTCCATGATATGCTCTATCCTTGCTGGGAAGTTTAGGACTATTTCCAAGTGGTTCTCGGTAGCTATCCCACCTTGTTGGTAAATAGCTGTTGCTCATGTCAACATATAAAAAATGTGTTACCTGATTCCACTTTACGTTAAAAGTGTTCGATGGCATATCCACGTACGTTGTGCTTGCGTACCAATCAGGATCATCAGGATAGTTCGCAGGCGGGCGTGATGCAACATAGCTTCTTGCTGGAGAAGTATACTCGTTGAATTCAATAATTTCGCCTGCTGCTAAAGCTTTATTAGGTATTATATTAACCCAGAGCAAAGCTGCAGCGATTAGTACTAAGGTTAACGCTATTTTCATGTAAAATTTCATTTGTTTCCCCCTACCACATCAGAACGTGAAACATAATCGTTTTTCGTTCTTATTCTTCTGGGCTCTACCACGTCCAATCCACTACAGGAGCACGGTTATAGACTTCAATTACTCGTTCGGCTAACGGCTGTGCAGGAACGCTGTTATAGGAATTTATCGATCTCCGATCTGCCGCTGTTACAAATTCATCAATGGTGGGTTGATCAAACTCTTCAGTGGCAGTAAGTCTTACTTCATACTTCCCGACTCTGGTAAGCGACAATGTTAACGTACTGAGATTTGCATCACTAAATGTAGTCCAGGCGTTAGTCGAAAAGTCTCCATCATTCTCTGCATCATAGCGATATTCCCATTTCCGGTGGCCGATAAAATCATAATCCGGTGAAAACGACATATCGATTAACGATGCCGGAGCTATATTCCCGTTCGCCGGATCGCGGAATATCTTGCTTGGCGCCGCAAAATATACGACCGGAGGTTCATCCGGAACAATATCAAAAGTAATACTTGCCACATCCGAATACCCCACATTATTCTCGACATAAATCGTAGCTTTGTAGGTTCCCGCCTTTTTGAACACTACATCTTTGTCGTCTGTACCATTCAGCGTTCCACTATACTTGATGTCCGCTGCTGTTCCACCTGAAACCGCTTCGATGGTAAATCTTGTTTTCTCATCGACAATCGGAAAGTGTTCGGCCGGATTATGGCTGGCATTATGTAGGGTAACTTTACGGTTTTCCTTCTTAGTCCCCAGGATGGTTATCGCTGCCCTTGGTATGGGAGCATTGACCTCCAATTTGGCAGATGTGGATGCAGATAGACCATCGTTGTCTGTGACACGCAGATTGATCGACTTCCGGTTCCCTACCTCAGATAGTGGATACCAGGTGAATCCATATTCCCCCGTAACCGTATCTATGGCTCCAGGCGTAGCATATTTGTAATTTTCAATTCTACCATCCGGGTCATATGAAAGCTTACCATATACCAAAAACTCTTCTCCGGCCATCACGGAATCCGGTATATCCAATACTGCTACAGGCGGCTTATTACTACCGGAAGGTGGCGGATTATTTGCTGGGGTTTTAGAAACACCCACCCTTGCTTTCATTGTTTTACTCAGTGAGGTAATGCTCCCAGCAGACGTAATCACTGGTTTTGAGAAACGAACGGTGACCGTTACCGTATATTCCTGTTCAAAGTCGCCTCCAGCAAACTTCGCCTTCGGAATGATGAAATTATCAAACGACCTTGAACTGGTTAATACCTTAGTGCCGTCCTTCTTGGTGCTGACCGCTGAAGAGTCCGATTCCTTGGCGTAGAATACCCACTCCATGATGTTAGAGTTATCCGTGTAGGCCAGCAGATCACCGGTTATCTTCAGCGTAACCGGAATGTCCTTTCCCTCATCTCTCGCAGGATTCGGGCTTGGCTGAACAACGGATACCCGGCCGTCTAGGGTTGGTTCGGTGATTGGAGTATAGTTAAAGGATACGCTGCCGCTGTAGCTGTAGGTGGGGACTTTGGCTTCGGCAGTATAGTAGTAATAAACATCGACCATATACTTTCTTCCTTGTGCGTAACCAACAAGAGGATGGGAGGAATCAGCATCTTGATTATCATAAGTTTGTTGTTGCTGCACTCCTTGTGGATCTACATAAAAAGGAATAGCGTAATTCACAATGACCTTACCATTTTTAAATTTTGGAATCTCTTTAATATAATTTGAGGACATACTTGAATTATAATGTGGTGTAATTGTATTAGGGACAATATATTTAGAATCAATAATATTTGTCTGTGCCCCGTCGTACCATTTGAGATACGTAATATCCTGAGCAGGAGCAGCCGAAACAACGGTTCTAGGCGGATATGCTGAGGGTGTGGCACTATCCTCTGCAGGTTTATCATACGTTTTCATACCATCTGTTGCTTCATTGTATTCATTGACTTGCCAGTGTCTTCCATCAGAGTATCGCCATATAGAGTTACTCGGGTTGGTATGAAAGTATGCCTCATATGAAGCTTGATATCCTTCAAGGTTGGTTAGCGTTTTCGTAGTAGTAATACCGTTTAATTTTAATTTAATTTTCCCGTTTTCTAGTACAATATTTCCATTCAATGTATTGTTGCCTGTATATTTTAAGGTACTGACATTAATAGATGCAGCCGCTACCCCACTGGGCAATTCCAAACTATACGATTTAGCTGAGTTATCATCCCCGATCAATCCTGTATTTGCCGGAATGGCGATCGTTGCACTTTTTACTTCTGCTGCTTCCACTGCTTTCGTCTGAGTCAGAGTGGTCGTTAACAAGATAAAAATCAACACAAAGATAATTGTTTTTCTCATTCGGGAACTACATACTTTTCAACGAAGTTTTTTCCATAAAGCATACGAATTGCAAAATAATCAAAACGTTCATTATAGGCATATGCAAGATAAGAAGTTATTTTTTCGCCAGGCTTAAGTTTATAGGTCCATAATGCATCCGTACTATTCGTTTTTTCTGCAAGTTTTTGTGGCCAAAGTGTATCTGAAATCTTCCCTGTTTGAAAAGTGAAAGGAATTGTTCTCAAAATATCTTTCCCTCCTCCAATCATTGTCTTTTTAGTATTGTTCTGAATAGTTACCTTAGTCCAAATAAAATATTTAGGAAACCCTAAAATTGGTGTGGAATTCTGAAACCCATACAGCTTCTGCAAATTCTTAACCTCAGCCGACTTGAAATCATAAATCATAATCTTATGAAGCGTGTAACTTAATCCCTCCGACTCAAGCGTAACCGGCAGGTTCATGGCTTTCTTCAATCCGTATTTCGCCAAGTTATCCGTCATAACTGGTGCTGCCGCAGAACTTGTCGCCGCATCCACATGATGTACGCTCCCCTGCCCTACCACCGCACCGGCTAACATTGTAGCTGCCAAAGCTGCTTTCATCATTGTTTTTTTCATTTTCAAAATCCCCCTATTTGTTTGGTTTGATTAATCATTCATCTTATACTCCTGTACAGCTGGTACAACAATGGCCTCCTGCACTTTCGCACGGGAGATCAGCACTGGATGGGCCGTCTCAATGACGGCAACAACGGAAGGGCCTTGTATGTATTTGGTGATGCCATAGTTGCTGTCTTCGTAGAGAAAAGGAAAGGTAACTCCACTGGATTGATCGATAATATCGAACTTTACGATTCTTACTTGGGTTTGGAGACGACTGCCCGTTATAGGAGACAGGTCGTCATCCAGCCCAAGATTAGCCTGCAGAGATTGTCGGAAGGTCGCAAGAGCTTCAACAGGATCAATAATCAGACGTCCTTGTGCACGGGCGGATTCATTCAGTTCCTGTGAGGCGTCATGAACGGCAATGTTATTGGCATCCTTCAACATGCTGCGCAGCGTGTCCCATTCCTGATTCTGAATCTGAAAAAACCAGGAGTAAATAAAGATGAGCAATACAAACGCCAGCTTGATAATATAATCCATAGATTAGCTTCATCCCTCAATCAGTCGAGATACTCACTCATGATCGACCCGTGGCCATAATAACGTGTAGGCTGGGCCGTGCCAGAAAAATTATAGGGAAACAGATTCATCCGCGGTGCTGAGATGTATACATCCATCCGCTGTTTGCGTTCCTGTACGGTGTCTGTTCTGCTTGTGATTTGAATAGAACCTTCAGGAAACCCAACTGCCATCAGATTAGAGATGACTTCACTTTTCATTGAAGCTGTAACCATCCCCTCCGTTGCCGCTTTTTGCGTAATATAGGAGGTATTAGCCTTGACCTGCAAATCGAGCAGATAATCAATGTAAGTGAAGATCGGCTGCAGGATAATGAACAATACAAGCCACAAGAATAATGCCCGGAGAACGGTAGCCTTCAATGCTTACGCCCCCTATTAATACTGCTCGACTTGTTTGGTGTGTGTGATGATATCATCTTGACTGCTGCCGATAATATTCGTTGCCACTGCGATGAACATGCCCGCAATTACAAACCCGATGGCCAGAAACATTGCGACTGAGATGGAATCCTTCTTCATCGTGATTAGACCGAAATATGGGACTGGGTCTGAGCAAGTATAGCTGATGGTCCGGACTCTATCGGTTGAACCATAGTTACACCCGGTATTGTCGGTCTGTTGTCGTCTGTGGCGTTAATGACATCCCGAACAACTGGAATCAAAATGGCAATTACGATGGCAACACACAGGAATCCGATAGCGATGAACAATCCAGTAGAAATGGCGTCTTTTTTCATTGTTAATATCTCCCTATTCATTTTATATTTTTAAAAGATTCTTGAATATAACAAAAATTTCATTCGATGCAATTCATGGATGCTGGACCGCGTTAGTTGGACATTTATTGTTGCGATCTCAAGGAGAAAAATCAAGCAGCTTAGCCAGTTTGAGATCTTAACAAAAATTTCATTCGATGCAATTCATGGATGCTGGACCGCAAAATCACTGAAACATCCCCACCCCATTGAAATTCCCTTTGATCAGCAAAATGTACTGCATTGCCAGCGACACTATCATCAGAAAGGTAGCGATGGAAGGAATCACGTTGATGATGGTGGAGATATCTCCGATGAATGACCATTTTTTCAAATATTGATCACTGGAGATCTTGGAAATGATCCTGCCTTGCTCCCGCAAATAATTAGCAGCTTCCGTATCGTCGTCCATCCCTTCTGTAGCGAGCAGAATAGAGCGGATATCGTTGATAAAAGCGTGGTTGTCCGGGAATTTGCCGCAGAACCATTCAATTGCCCGTTCGGTCCCCTCGTCTACTGCCCGCTCAGACAGCTCATACAGATCCTGACGAATGTAGTTGAAATGTCCGGCCGTCCCGGCGCAAAAAGCTCCAAACTGCATGTAGCCCCGCTTGCGCAGCCGGTTATTCTCATAGAGACGTATGAAGGAGATTAATTCGCCGTCTTTTTGAATAAGTGTCTTTTGATGCAGCCAGGCTAGCAACCACCCTAGCGGAAGATATCTTAAGGGACTGGTGATCACCAGGATCAGAACAGCAACAAGCAGATCATATAGGGAAAACGGCTCCGAGCGCAGAAAGTCGCCAGCAATCTGAACAAGCATGTAGATCAGTGCGGCCGAATAACGGAACAGTGTAATTTTGCTTGCGGAAATGGCCAGACCGCTGTTATTCAGAAGCCGCTGCAGCCGCTCATTATGCATCCGCTCCCCAAACAACCTCCACCTGCTACCCACCTGAAGAAGATAACGCTCCTGTCTGGTGCTGCTGCTCACAAAAACCAGCAACGAGAGATATGCAATTCCCAGTACGGCAATCAAAAGTAAAAGTCTATCCATAATTCAATTCATCACCTCAGTGGTAGTCCAGCTTTGGCCTGGCGAGTATGGTACTGATCATGAAAGAGATGAACAGCCCGGCAATAATAACCATCAAAAAGGTTAATCCAACCGTAGTCTGAAACTGCAATTTTAAATAAACATCCGGCTTCAGCATGTAGATAAACGTTCCCACAGAAGACACAAGAACCACCAGATTACCGTACAGCCCCAGACTGATCGCATCCCTGCTGCCCGCCTTCACGGTCAGAATAGTCTCCCGCTGCTGCTCCATAGAACGGCTAAGCATCATAAGTGTGTTCTTCAGATATCGGGTCCCTTCTTTCTCGCAGTAGAGCAAATCCGAGACAAATTCCACCGCAAAGGTAGTACCAATTGCCCCCGCAAAGCGTTCTGCCTCACGTGTCAGCTCCCGCTCATTGCTATAGTTGGAGAAGGAGGCTCCCAGCAGTCTCAGCGGAGTTTTCAGCACATTATCTTTCGTTAAAAGTTCAGCGGTTTTGGTTAAAATCGAGTCTACCGACAGATGAGTGAATTTGGTCGCAATTTTGATGACATCCAGTAGATCGTAGCTTCCACGTACCTTGCGCTGCGCATAGAGGTATCTCGTCCGCAAATAGGGAATACTGGCTGCAATAACTGCAACAAAGAGCGGAAAGCGCCAACTTCCTTGAACCGGAATCCGATCATCGAAGCTGATGCCCTCCAAAAACGGATTGTTGAGACTCAAATGCCCAGGCAGCTCAGTTAGGGTCAGCAATCCGGAGAGAAACACTGCGCTGAAGAGAAACAACGTGCGAATCGCAAAACGCGTGACACTAATTCCCGGCTCATACTTACGCTTAGAAAAGTAGAGCAGATCATCCAAATGCCGGTACAGCCACCTCCGCTTTGTATTCGTGCTGACCTTTTTACCAAAAAGACTGATCCGCAGGCTCATATGCTGGTCGATCTTTTGTCCAAACTGCCTTAAATGCCTCTCAATGAGCGGCTTTACTAGTAGCCACAGACCACCGGCAATCAATAAATGAAAGGCAACCTGAAGCACATATAGCAGCAGTTCCACAAGCTCTCCCCCTCATTTCATTCGTTCAGGACAATCTTTGACTTGAGACTCTCTTTCAGTGGCCCGTCCATCGGTTTCAGCGCAGCCAGATGCCCAAGCTCTTGCAAAAGCACCCGTGATGCACGCGGATTTTTCTTCTTCATCTTCCGCATCAGGCCAGTCGTCAGCTTGTCATTATAACTCCATGCGGACTGTTCATCTTCCCAACGCATCAGATCATTGGCGAATACAGAGTTGGCGGCTTCGTCATAATAAACCTCGGAGATCCGCGCCAGCCGCTTTTTGCCGTCAGCTACACTTTCCAGAATAAACACCAGTTCACAGGACTTGAGCGCAGAGATCAGATGCCCCTTCAGGCTCCCGCCGATCCTTGTGGATACCGCAAATGCACCCTGATATGGAATATCCTCCGAATCCACTGTATGAAAGGTTCCCGTAATCCCGTCATAGCCCTTTTCGCCGCTCCACAGATAAAACTCCCATTCGTTGTAACGCATCTCTGTCATATAGAGAATGTTAGGATCATGCCGCAGCGACTCCACCCCCACCTCCATCAATTCCTCGTTGGCTGCCTGAATCGGAATAATCCGGTGTCCTTTGATCTGATACGGTAGAATCGACTCCGGATGCTTCTCGATCATCACAACCCCCATGCAGGAAGAAGAACCGAGTAACTGCTCACCGACAATCGTGTTGGCAAAGGTGGTTTTTCCTGATCCAACCGCACCGGCGATAATGGTATTTCGGAATGTACCTGACAGTGCGCGGATCAACTCAATGGCTTCTGCGGGAATACATTCAGTGCCGGCTTGATCTTCAAGATCCAGGAACTCTACCACCTGCCGCCGCAGCGAGATCGTGGTGAAGCCTTCCCACACTCTGGGCGACACCCAGATCGCGAGCCGGATGAAGCGGCCGGGCCAGAGGGGATCATCCATTTTGAATTCAACTGAAGGGTTATCCTTGTTGAGTTTTTTATTGGGATCGCTTTTCAGCAAGGAGCGTTTGAGCTGTTCTACCCGGTCCAGCGAAGGCATCTCATAGGGATACACCACAAACTTCCCATGATGGTTGTAAAATATCTGCCGTCCAATCATCTGCAGCCCGGTAGATTCGCTATAGGCCCGGTCAGTGAACCAGCGGTAAGCGGGTCCAAATCCCTTCCATTCGTGAAACAGCGCCTCTGCTGCTGTTCCGTATGCTTCCGGCACTTTGCCGGTAAACGGTGTTTTGCGCAGATATTTCTCAATCTCATTCATGAAAAAGCTGACGGCCTGCGGATCACCGATCAGTGCCTTTGCATTAAGCTCAAAGTAGCCATCATCCTCACGCTCCAGTTCGGCGTTCATGTCGCTTTTCATTTTTTGCAGAAACCCGTAAAATTCCTCCTTGCCCGGCTTGCTGATACTCAGCACACTTCGCTTCAGGGAGAACAGCCTGCGGTTGTCCTGAGGATTCGGCAGCCAAACCGCCTTATGAACCTGTTCAAGATCCGTGTCAATCCCCCGAACATGAACCTGCGGCTGTGCTTCGCTCCGCTTCTCCAACCACGCCTCATCCCGGTATTCAATCATTGAAAGATCCCCTTCTTTCGTGTTTCCGGTGCCAGGCCGATTGAGACGAGCAATGCGTGAACCTTGTCGTCCACCTGCTGCAGCTCTCTTTTGCCGAGTGGAAGACTGTCCTGAAGTGGCTGGTAATAGGGCAATTCAAGCAAAATCTCACTGCCGAAGCGGAGCGCCAGATTCTTGGATGAGCTCATTTCCTCTACATTGCTGCGGTTGATGATCCACTGAAAATCCTGCGGATGCAAGTCCATATGGCCGGCAAGCTCCATAAGGGGCTGAAGGCGGTACTCATGCTTCGGATGCGTAACCATCATGCGCAAAGCGGATTTGTGCATCCCCACATACCATGCCGCACTCTCTGGAATAGACCCAAAGTCAGCAATCACCACATCGGCATTCTCCACAGCTTGGGCAAGCAGATATTCAATCTCCTCTTCCAGATAATCCTGAACACTTAAATAATCAAAATTACCTGGCAGATAGGCGTAACCCTCCTGTTTAACCAATCCATCAAAATCCGCTGCCTGCAGCATTTTACCAGTCAACCGGGGACGAAGCCGGTCGAGGCTGATGGCCGTCTTACGGTCGAATCCGGGATCATACAGATCAAGTCCGAGCAGAATCACACGTTGTCCCGCAGCAGCAATCCGCCGGGCAAAGAGTTTGGCTATACTTGTACAGCCGATGCCTGGGCCAGAGCCGAAAAATCCGACAAGATTGCCGCTCCCTTCGCGCTCCTCCTCCAGAATGAAGCGAAGCTTGTCCACAATCGCCGAAGTGGTCGCCCGTGGCGGGATGAAGAAGATCCCCAGACTTTCACATAACATATGAATCGCCTGATAGCTCCTCACCCCCTTTTGCCGGTAAATATATAATATGGAGGAGCCCGGATATCCCTGCCGCAGTTCACTTAAGCCTGAAAAGGGCACCTGTTCGCTTGTAACCATCAGCAGTTGCCCTTGAGTCTGGGAAGGCTCAGGCAGGACATTTTGCGTAACTACCGTAAACCCCGCAAGCTTAATCTCATTGATGGTAAGCTGATCCATCCCATAACTGAATATTTTCATTTCATCCTCCTCCTTCCTTCTTACTCAACGCGCACAATCCACAGCTTTTTACCTTGCTCCAAATATTGCCCAAGCCGTTCACCGTCACTTTTTTTCAGCTTTAGTTCAGGTGTTGCCACTTTGCCGGTCGAGGTGAAGCGGTTGTTCGTGTTGCCGTTATCGGAATCCTGGACATCGTTGTTGTCCTCAGTTCTCACATAATTAACAGTCACACCGGTGAGAAACACCCTGCGCGGGGGTACGGAAGGCTCTGAGTCTTTGTCTCCTATCCCCGTTGTTGAACCAGCTGTTCCTGAGATTTCACTACTCGCAGCTGTTGATTCGTAGCCGCTTCGCCGGGCGGGGTTCGCCGTGTCCCCTTCGACCAGATAAATATCCACCTTGTCTCTGCTGCGCAGTGAACCGTTAATCGCATAGATCGCTTCCTTGGGAATCGGAAAAATCCCCTCGTCCTGCTGCGGCTCCAGATCACTGACATCCACAAGAGATGCCGTCAGAATACTTCCGTTCGTCAGATTCACATTAGTAATCTTGTGCTCCACCTGGCTGATATCCGTGATTACCCCTGAAGGAATGTCCTTGGTCTGGACAGAATCCAGATAAAGATCGCCTGGCTTAAGTTCATAATTTTTCGGCAAAAAGCTGTCTTGAGCCACTTTGATCTTCACTACAGTCTGCGACAGGACGTATGGCTTGAAGTAAAGATCGTAGCCAAGCAGACCACCGAAGCCAATAACCAAAATGAGAATAGCCAACAAATAATTGCGTCTTAACAAATGTCCCCGTTGTGAAGCCATACTTCTTACCCCCTTATTAATGCAATAGTGAACATGACAAAATACACTTTGGCATAGTGCGCCAAAATGTCGGTAAAATGCTTTTTCACCTGTGATAGTTGAGAAAAGTATTAGATTATCAATGTGGGGTTTCTAAGCTTGAGGTTAACTGCGGGAGTGAGTTCCCGGCCGGAGAAGGAATCCGGTGAACCGCAGACATTGCCCATATGCAGGCAAGGCTGCTGATATTCACCGGAGTAAAGCCATTAATTAAATACTACTGTCTTATTATGGTGGACAAGGATTCTGTCTTCGATATGCCATTTGACCGCCCGGGCCAGAACAACCCGCTCAATGGTGCGTCCGATACGTTTCAGTTCATTCACGTCATCACTATGGCTGACCCGCTGCACGTCCTGCTCAATAATCGGACCACCGTCCAGCTCTTCAGTAACATAGTGGGCGGTTGCGCCGATGATTTTGACCCCACGCTGATAGGCCTGTGCATAGGGCTTGCCCCCAACGAATGCAGGAAGGAACGAATGATGAATATTAATGATCCGGTGGCGGTAATGTTCTATGAACGACGGTGAGATAATCTGCATGTAACGCGCCAAAATAATCACGTCAATATCATCCCCGATGACCTCAAGCTGGCGTTGCTCCGCTTCCGCTTTGGTGTCTGCTGTGACCGGAATATGATGAAATGGGATGCCGAAGGATTCCACATAGGCCTGCATATCCGTGTGGTTGCTGACAACCAGTGCGATATCTGCATCGAGATCCCCTGCCTGCCACTGCCAGAGCAATTCCACCAGACAATGGTCCTCTTTGGACACAAAGATAGCCAGCCGCTTCTTGTGGCTAACACTAAAAATTTGCCAGTCCATCTTGAACCGTTCAGCAACCCCGCCGAAGATGGAACGCACCTCATCAATCCGCTCATCCAGCTTGGGCAGATCAAACTCCACTCTCATAAAAAACATTCCGCCATCCGGGTCCATGGTGTATTGATCCGATTGAACAATGTTTGCGCCATGCTGGTACAGAAAATGCGATACTGCGGCTACAATTCCCGGACCATCCGGACAGGAGATGAGCATGCGTGCCCGGTCCGGGTATTGTCCGCTTGACGAATGATCTCTTTTCACATGCAACTCCATAATTCTCTTTCCATCCTCTCATCTACGTTGCGTAATCTATAGGTTGACTTAAGCATTCACTAAGAGTTGCTTGCCTGCAAGCCAGGCAATAAGCCTCTGATTGATGGCTTCCTCGCTTAGCTGTGAAAATAACTGGGCCTCGGCAACCGTATCGTACAGACGTTCCAGCGGCTCACGCGGATCAGCCTTTTTGGCTTTGGCATCGTTCTTCAGCAATTCCCATACATTCAGCACATACTGGCGGGGATCAAGCTCCTGTTTGGCAAAAAAAGCTTGCAGCTGCTCAACCTCATTCAGAAACTCTGCTCCAAACCGTTCAGCTACATTCCCGCGCAGCAAGGCAATTTCCACTTCATACATTGGACGTAGTGTCTTCGGATCTTTTCCGATCCAAGGCGTCTCCAGAATGAATGGCAGACCTGCAAGAGCTTCGTGATGAACTACCTTGTTGATAGTCTCAAAGCCTATATATCCTGAGCCAATAGGAGTATGGCGGTCTTTGCCTGCCCCGCGCGGATTTTTACTGTCGTTAATATGGATGACACCCAGCCGATTCAGGCCAATGATCCGGTCAAATTGCTGAAGCACACCATCCAGGTCGCCGACAATATCGTATCCGGCATCATGAATGTGACAGGTATCCAGACAGATGGACAGCCGCTCGTTATGTGTGACTTTGTCGATAATCGAGGCGATTTCCTCGAAGCTGCGGCCCACCTCTGTTCCTTTACCGGCCATCGTTTCGAGTGCAATATGCACTTCCGTCTCGTTAGTACCGCCAAGCACCTCATTCAGGCCATCAGCAATCCGCTGCACGCCATATTCAGCATCCTTGTCTGTGTATGCTCCCGGATGGAGTACAATATGTTTCACCTCAAGCGCATGGGTACGGCGGATTTCCTCCTGCAGAAAATCAACAGCCAATTGAAACGTGCTTTCCTTATAGGAACCCAAGTTGATGATATAGGGGGCATGGACTACAATTTCTTCCACACCGTTCTCCTTCATCGCCAGCTTGCCCTCAGAGGGATACATCGATTCAATCGGTTTGCGGCGCGTGTTCTGCGGCGCACCTGTATATATCATAAATGAGGTCGATCCGTACTCATTGGCTTCATTGGCCGCACTCAGGAGACCCTTGTCCGCACAGGACACATGTGAACCTATTTTCAGCATGCTTTTTTCCCTCTTTCCTTCACGAATTAACCCTTATTCTACCGTGATCGGGAAAATAAATCTAGGCAAGCTCCATGTGTCTGCTTCCGCTTCGCAAAACTATGGAAATACGCTATACTTTAAATGAGAATGAAGTTTGTGACAATCATCATTGTCAAAGGCGGTGTAATCATGTCATTTAAATCAGGCTTAAGCTTGTTATCCGCAGCACCAAGCAATTGGTTTATGAACTCCATCGCATTTTGGACTTTTTTGCTGCTGGGCTGCATGTGCATCGGCGGCTATTTCATGTTCCGCAAATTCCTCAAAGTATTGCCCAAAGCCGATGGCAAATCTAAGCTGGACTGGCAAAATTATTGGGTCGAGCGCAGCCGTCCTCTGTGGAGCGACGAAATGAAGGCTTTCCTGGATCAGCTTGTCCAGCCTGTGCCGGGTCCCTTCCGCGATATCGCCAAGCACTCCATAGCTGCCGAGATCGGCAGGATCGCTGTGGAGAGTCAGGCGCCGGAAGTCACACGCGAGCATTGTATCAGAGGTTATATAGTAGCTACACCACGGCGCGACAACCGTTTTCTCATCAGCTTCCTTGAAAAGAACGGCATTGACTACTCTCCTTACCAGCATCTGATCAAGTAATTGAAGGAGCGATTGTATGAAATACGTAATCTGCGGCGGCAGCGGATTTATCGGACGCGAGCTTACTGAATACTGGCTGCAGGCCGGGCATCAGATCATCGTTGTCGGCCGCAAAAAGCCTGAATCCCAAACCGCTGCCCATCCAAGCCTTAGCTTCCTCACCTGGAACAATCTGACCTCAAATCCTGAGCTAGCTGAAGGTGCAGATGCTCTAGTCAATCTTGCCGGTTCCTCGCTCAGTCAGCGCTGGAGTCCAAGCGGCAAGAAGGCCATTATGCAGTCACGTCTTGAAACCGTTTCAGCGGTAGCCAAACTGTTGAATGCTCTGCAAAATAAGCCTGCGGTGGTTATCCAATCTTCAGCAGTAGCTATCTATGGCACATCACTGCAGGATACGTATGACGAGAACTCACCAGCCCATGTCATGGACTTTCCGTCCGAGGTTGTTAAGGCTTGGGAAGCGGCTGCGGACGAAGCTTATAAGAACGTAAGAGTGGTAAAGCTGCGCACAGGAGTAGTGCTGGGCAACGAAAGCGGCGCTTTCCCCAAAATGAAGCTGCCCTACATGCTCGGCTTCGGCGGTAAAATCGGCAGTGGACAGCAGTGGCTATCCTGGATTGATCTCACAGATATTGTCCGGTTGATCGATTTCTGCGTTCAAACTCCCGGAATTGAAGGTCCTGTTAATGCCACTACCCCGCACCCTGTTACCAATGAGGCTTTTGGCAAAATGATCGGCAAGGTTTACCATCGTCCGCACTGGTTCCCCATCCCGGCATTTCTGCTGAAGACTGCCGTCGGCGAGCTGTCGGAAATCTTACTGGAAGGGCAGAAGGTACTCCCTACCAAAGCCTTGGAACACGGATTTGTTTTTACTTACCCTGCCTTGCAATCTTCATTGGAACATCTGAAATCGGAATAAACGTCTGCTCCCCTCTCAAGCGGACCGGAAGGTGTAGCAACCTTTAACTATGGTAAACATTGCTCCCTCAGTCAGCGGATACTCCTTGTAGGGAATCATGGCCTCTCCTTGAAACATTGTTCCGTTTCTGGAATCCAGATCCTTCAGGATATACCCTCCTGCGCTCTTGGAAATCTCTGCATGCACTCTCGAGACCCCCTCGGATTTCTCTACATATTGGGCTACATCAGGGGACCGGCCAATAAGAAAGCTGGGACGGTTCAGTTCGATTTTCTCAGGAATTCCGCCTGCATTTTCCTGAATTCTTTCAAGATAGGGCGCTCCCCGCAGCCTTCCTTCCTGCTCCTGTTCCTTTTTAGAGGGATGCTCATGCTGCAGCAGTGCTGTAGCTTCTACAAACATTGCAGGCTTTGGAATAGGTGGTTGGATTAGACTACGTTCCGGCAATTCGGCTTTCATCACTGTATTTTGAAGGTCAGTGTGGGTAGCCGTATCCATATTCCGTGCCGGCAAGGGTACCCCTGGAGCAGCGGATCCATTGGGAGGAACTACAGTACTTCGGCCAAAATCCCATTCCAACTCTTTTGAATTCCTCCAGCCCTTAGCCGTAATTTCGCTCTCTACCCCTTCTTCTTCCTTCGAACCACCCAAAATCAGTCTTCTACTCCACACCAGCCAGCAGAATATACCTAATAGGAGTGTCATTAGTACACAGATGGCCATCCAAAGCGGTTTGGGATGATTCAAATATAGAAACTTCCACAGTACCGCATCAGCCAAAACACCGCCCAGCATCGCATAGGTTCTGTAGGCAGAGGAATCAGAAGCTGTATTGCTCTCAAGATCCCTATCATCCGGCTGCAACTGCAGCTGTTCCTCTTTGAGCTTAAGCCGCGGATAACCGCTCAGCCCTGAAGCCGGCTTGGGGGATTCTGCAGCCACATTTCCGAAGCTCAGATCCGGCCTGCGCAACTCAGCACCAACGGGAGCAATGCCATACACCGCGCCGCTTCTTCCCTGTATACTCCGTTCTGCAGCAGATACATGCACATCAGGCACACGGGTATTTGATGTGGGTCTGGCAGTATCCGTATGCCATTGTGTCCCTTCACCTTCTGTCAACAGCTCAGCCAGCAACTCCTTTAGTCCCCCCGGAGTGAAACCCTCTTCCCCACAATATTGCAGCAGCCTCTGAACCCCGTCACCAGACAGCTCTCTAACAGACGCCATAAGCGCCATAATCAATGTTTTTAGCGCACTCCCTGTATTTACCGAAACGTCTGCCGATTGGATAGGTAGGTAAGTGAGGTATACTTTGCCGCCTTGCAGCGGACCATCGATAAAAATATAGTCCTCATGCAGCGCATACTGCTCTGCCTGCAGCATGTACAGTCGCCCTTCCTCCATCCCTGAAGCAATCTGCAGCAGCAGTCCAAAAAAATCAGTCATGCCGAGCTTCTCACCCTTCAGTAGATGACTGAGCATTTTCCTGCGGGACAGCGAATATTCCAACGTTACCTCCAAATCTATTTCCCTGAGCTGCAGCCGCAGATGTTGGGGAATTCCGGAATTCATCAGCATCTGGGCCTGAACCATGTTGAGCTCAACCGGCTTCAGACCTCCGGGCTTGCTGAGCAGCATCGAGATGCCATCCTGCTGTACAAAATCACGGCTTAATCCAAACAATACCCCTCACCTCTTCATTATAAGTACAAATAAGCGCAGATGAAGCCTGGCATAACCGCCAGCATAAAAGGGAATTTCAACGCTTCCTTGCTGCCTATCTTCAATATCCGGGAATCCCGGAGCATGAGAAACCCGGCACTTCTGCTGATCATTCCCCTTACACGGCTCCCCGTTTCTCGCCTGGCGAGGACGATGATCCAACCAATCACTGCGCCGAACAGAACAGAATATACAGTGACCTGCAGCGTAAATAATATTCCAGTCCAGGCACCAATCCCTGCAAAAAGCTTTACGTCCCCGGCACCAACTGCCCCCAAGAGATGCATGATCAGCAGCAGTAACAACCCTGTACCTGCACCGCATATAGACATTAGAATTCCGTGACGTCCGGCAATCACCCCTTGTGCAATCAATCCGGCAATCAGCAGCGGAAGCGTAATCCAGTTCGGTATTCTCATGAAACGGATATCCATAAGGAGTGCTACTGTCAGGAATGGCAGGCAGCCCCAGAATGCCCATACCGTCATTATCCTTTCCCTTCTTCCACTTGATTTCTTTTCACCACAGTAAAAGTCGCCTCCAGAGAGGTTCCATCCTCCAGTTGAATAACAAAAGGCCAGGTTCCCGGTGTTGTGTTAACCCCGATTTTCCATTCCCACTCGAGATATCCGTTCTCATCCGCCTGCTTCGACCCCAGATATTTAGCGGTACTCTGGCCGCTTTTATAGAAGATAGACAAGCTCGCAGAAGCATTTGGCGGAATCTTGACCCGAATCATGCCCTGGTGATTCGCTATTCCAGGATTGGGTTTCTCCAGAATCACAATGTTACTATGCTCTTCTTCACCTTCTGCGCTGCCTTCATTCCCTACCGCATCTACATTCCCTATCCACAACCGTTCCACCGCACTGGCCTCAAGCACAATGCGCTGATTCAGAAAAGGAACCTTCATCGGCAGCGCATAGCTCATAACGAGTCCAAAGTATGGCTTCTCCCCCGTCTTCAGGTCCGGAACAATCACATTCGAAACATGTATGCGGTCATAATCCAGCCAGTCCGTTGAAAGATAAGGCTTTATTACAGGTTTGAGCGCCAGATCTAGCGCTGCTTCAGATGCCTCTGCCTGCAATTCCTGCAAAGGTTCCTCGCCCCGCTTCACGGCCGTGCTGACCCAATCCGCTATGGGCTGCGGCAGATCAGCCACATAGCTATCACTCCATTCTTCAAGTGAGAGCCGTGGGACGCTCCATTTATCCGGTGATGCGGCATCACCCGGAACCTCTCCTGATTCATCAGACCCGCTGACAGTATCTCCTTTCTCCCCCCATTTCTGCGCTGCCAATGCAGCAGGGTACATATGAGTCGAGATTACCTTAACTGTATCTGAAGCCGTGCTCTGCAGAGCCGTCGAATATAAGGTCATTTGCACGATGAAGATCAGGAACAGAACAAAGAGCAGAAACATAGGCAGGACCATTGCGGCTTCAACTACCATACTGCCTTCAGTTCCCGGATTTTCTTGTCTCCGATTCCTATATCCCACCTGGTTCAACCTCCCGCTAGTAAGAAAAATCAGCCTGCACATTCCGGAAATATAATTTGCCCTTCACTTCACCGGAAAGACCTGCGCTATAGTCCAGCAGCTTCACCACTCCCGGCAAAAACCATAACGGCATAGCCATTTTGATATTTGCTGCTGTGTATGTGAATTTCTCATCCGGATTACTTCCGGTATTCAGCCGGATTAAGGCGAGCATACGCGACAATTGAACATCACCGCCTCCATGCAGTACCAGAAACAAACGCAGGTAGTCCCGGTAGCTCAGTTTGACGGGTATGTACTTGGACAATGGAATTTCACCATTCGTGCATAACATCAGCATATCCTGTACAGCCTGCTCAACTCCGTACAGAAGTGCTGAAGCCAATATAAGCAAGGGATTGGCAAGTCCAGCGCATTCTGTGAATCCTTCCATAGTACGTATAGCCAGCCGTACTGCAAAAATCTCTCCGTAAGCCGCCGCTATATTCCCCGCAGGATTATAAAATCCATACAGAATATACTCTAGCTCCTGGGCATTTGGATCAAGCTGATCCGCCAGCATACCAGCGCTTTCATCTATAGAGCTTGAAGCCAGACCAGCCAGCCGGGAAATATCAAAGGGAGGAAAATACAGCGCTGAATACTCTGTCTGAAACAGTCTGTCCCTGGCCCCTTCCATCATATTGCCCATTGCACTGTAGAGACTGTCCACTTTGACCATCGCGGTGCTCCCGGCAGTATAGGGATTCTGATCGGACATTCCTGTCTCTGTTCCCTGGTCAGCTCCCGAGTTGAAAGCAATATTATCCTTGTAATACTCATGCAGGCTCTGATACCGCTTCATAGCTTCGCCAGCACTCGCGCCAAGCCCGCGGATCTGGTCCAGCAGCTTCATCGCATCGCTAAGCTTGCCTTTCGCTTCCTGCTCTATCTGCTTGCGCTGAGCATCATAGGTGCGATGGGCTTCAATTTGAGCACTTTCACCAGCAATGAGCGTCCCCGCGTTTCCATAATTGCTTATATAATTGCTTACCGCTTCTGAAGCGTTGAGAATACTGGCGTTCATACTGGAAATATCAGCATTCAGTCCAGAAGCTGAGCTCAAGCTGCCTGGTATAAGGGCCGCCTTCTCTACCACAGTCTGCGAAGCCGCCCGCTGTGCCGACAAGCTGTTATCCATCGTGCTGATCTCACTTGCCTTGAGGATAAGCGAATCCTCCTGCTCCCGCAGCTTTTTAATAGGATCTGCACTTAATTCAGCAGAAGTGTTCGGGATATCCCAATCACGTGCTGAGTCCTGAGCAGAATCCGGCCCACTGTTCCGGGACTGCTCAAGCAGGCTATTCATTTCACCATTCAGAGTTTTCACATTATCCAGTGCGGCTTCCGCTTCCTCTAAATAACGTACCTGTTTCTCCTGATAAGCAGCCTGTGTACCGGAAAAGCGGGCAAGCAGTTGACTGGATTGCTGTAGATATGACGCCAAAAGCCCCTGGTATCGTGCAGGCTTCTTCTCTTCACGATACAAATCGGCATTATATTTATCTACATAGTCTCCGTACATAGCTGGAATATCTGCTGCAGTGCCAATGTTGCCTATGGGAGCAGACAAGATACTTCCACCAGGCGGATTCATGATAAGCTCCTGTAGTGCTTGTCCACTCTCCCCTGCCTGCTTCCGCAATTTCATCATCTGATCCAATGCTTCCTCACGCTCATCGTACAACGGCTGCAGCTTGCCGAGTACTTTGGTTGTCCGTGAAGCTTCGCCCATGGCCGTCGACATGGGCTTGAACTTGCCGGCCAGCTCCAGGGCAAAATCAATCGGTGCCTTGTATTTCATCTCTTCCACAATCTGACGGCGGAAGATGTCATAGCTTCCAAGCGGACGGCTCCAGCTCAAGGAGGAGGAATCCAGACCCAAAGGCAGCAGATTAAAAGAATCGCCCCGTCCGCTCTCATACAGATTATCATTCAGCACACTGGCCAAAAGCTGATCACCATCATTGCCGCCATAGGCAAACAATCCGTACTTATCTTTCAGTTCGATATCATAAGAAGACATGACTGAGCGGACCGCAGCCCTGGCCAAACGCTCTTCCTGCACATTTACAGCGGCAATGCGCGCATAGTCGATCAGTACCGCGGTAAACAGAAAGACAAATGCCAGCACCATAATTAAAAAGATAGAGACTGAACCTTCAGATTTCCTGAACATACGCCCTACGACCTTCTTCAATCCATCTTCTCCTCCTTCCTTGCCGCTGTTGCTGCTCCCAGCCATTGATAATGGATCCCTGTATTTCAATACGGATCCTCGTGTTCAATGCAGCTTGTTCAGCATGACGGCAGCATTTTTCCTATCCATGCCTGTCCCTGACTTAGCGTTTTCCGTATTACCCTTAAATTTGGCCCCATAGTAACGCATAAGATCAATGGTCCGAATGAACTCTACAGGTTCGGCAACCACGGAACGGGCCTGCACCACCGGCACTGCCTTATCTGACAGAATCTCATCCAGCACAGGCAAATTCAGCATCCGCTTCAGCTCTGCGCTGACTTTACGCCCCGTAAGGCTATAAGCATAGTTCATCTCTCCTGGCATATTTTCCGGAATCATAGCAGATGCATGCGTTAGCTTGACCACAGGCAGTGCACCCTCTTCCCCGGCTGCAGGCAGCGTAATCGATGCTCCACCATTTGGTGCATCGATACCGAACAAAGAGGAGAGCAGATCATCGTCTCCAATGCGCCAATAGAGAGAGTCGTATTCGCCAATAGCGTAAGAACCTTTGGTTTCTTTGCGGCTGTTATCCCAATTGTAGGCGGCACGTTCCGTAGCGGCTGAAGCTACCTGCAGCAGCATCGACTTCTGATAGCTGTACAAGCAGAAGAACAGCAGCAGCATAGTGATGCACATAATGATCGGCAACAGTAGAGAGGCTTCAATCGTAAAGCTGCCCTCGTCTTTCCGGAGTGTGCTCACTCGAAAACTTCCTGGCTCTTTTCACCGGCTGTTTTAATCAAAGCTTCAACTACGTCCTGTATTTTGTCCTTAAAAAGAAGCACTACCGCAATCAACACAGCGATGATCATAATCATCTCCAATGTACCCAACCCTTCCTCATCCTTCCAAAAGCTCTTTGCAGCCTCCACCATCATTGAACTCATCATCAGCTTCCTCCTTTTACATTTTGAGCATCATGAACGCCGGTGTTCCCACCAGCACAATAACAATCAGAAAGATAACCACCATTGGAAAAACCAGTTTCGAGGAAGCCTGCTCCCCACGTGTCCGGCTGATAGATTTCCGTTTCTCCCAGAGTATCCGCGAAAGATCACGCAGCGACAGGACAAAATCCGCTCCGCCCCTGCGGTAATTAAGCAGTACCGTGGTAGTGAATAACGAGACTTCCTGCACCGCACAGCGTTTACTGAAATTCTCAAAAGCCTGCTGAAACGAATAGCCACTGTCCCACTCATCAGTCATTTTGTATAACTCCTTATAGAGCGGGTGTGTCATATCTCCTCTGCGGCTTTCCACACAACGGATGATTGCCCGCTGCACCGTCTCTCCTGCACCCACCAGAAGCACAATGCTGTTCAGCAGTTCCGGAAGCTCAAGCATGATATTCTGTTCCCGGAGCCGAACCTTCTTATGCAGGTCACTAACCTGGGCAACCGGTAATATAACCGCCAGTACCCCACCTAGTGCCACTCCGGTTGTCTCCCCGCTAAATAGCGTATACGCACATCCAGCTGTCAGGAACAGCCAACTATAAGTGATCATCTCTCCCATAAAAAGCAGTGTGCGCTCCGCGCTGTAACGGTTTCCGTAGGTCCGCTGAAGTGAACGTTGCATCCGGAACATGACAGTTGGAGCATGGCTTCCAAGCTTCCATCTGTCGATCAGCCAAAGGAACGGTTCACCAAGCCGCCGCAACCGCAGCCCTTCCATGGGAATGGCACGTAATCCCGCGTAGCGGTTGCCGCATTTCAGGCGGAGCAGGCCCCATCCGAGTGTCAATAACAGCATGATGGCTCCGCTTAGCCAAATCATTTATTTCACCTCCTTTACAGGGGAATATTCATGATTCTGGATGTCCACAGATAACATAAGAACAGCACCCCGAGAGCTAGCGTAGAAATAGCTATCCCTGCACCTGTATACATAGGCTCCATATAATCACCTGCTGTAAGACTCATGAAAATCACCATAATGAGCGGCGAAACCAATAGGGCCTTGGCCTCAAATTTCTTCTGGGCGATACTGACGGCAATATCCTGCTGAATATCCAGCTTCTCGCCGATGATGGTTGAAGTACGCCTCACGATCTCTACCAGGTCACCCCCAGTACGCTTACAGACAGAGAATACATCCGCGAACCGCTCAACATCTTCCATGCCGGCCCGTTTGCTAAAGTCATTCAACGCCTCTTCTACCGGCTGCCCGTACTCCATGCGTGTACAGATGATGTTGAGCTCAAAGATCATATCGCCGCCCCCTTCCGGGTCAAGCATGAGCAGGTCCTGCACTGCTTCACGAAATGCATTCTCAACCGAGCGGCCGGCGGACAGGGAAGAAGAAAGCGAGAACAGCATTTGCTTAAATTGCAGATTGAGTGCAGCACGGCGCCGCCGGTGCAGATAGTCACGCAGCAGCCGTGGAGCATATGCCCCACCTGGCACCAGCAGCAGTGACAGCAGCACATGGTGATAAAATAGATATCCGGTTGCCCATAGCAGCGTTCCGCCAGCCAGCATCGATGTGACTTTTTGCAATGAGGTTAATAGGTACAGCGTATAATCAGGAAGCTGTGTCTCCGCTCTGGTATCACGCTGTCTATTCGGTTTTTGTTTCAATGAGATCAAAGTGCTTTCTCCTTCTTGTAGATTCCAGCCATTCTGAGCTTGGCGGTATGCAGCATGGGATTCCCACTGGGAATCAGGCCCCCTTGTACCCGCCCGTTCTTCTCCCCTGTTTCACGGAATTCATATAGCGGACGCAGTACCACCTCGCCTTCCTGGACCCCGGTAACCTCACATATTTCCATCACCCGGCGTGATCGGTCACGCAGACGCGATAGATGCACGAAGATATCAATTGCGGAGCCAATCTGCTGCCGGACAACCGACACCGGCAAATCGGCTGCACTAAGTACCATCGTTTCCAGACGGCTGAGCATATCTTGCGCACTGTTGGAGTGCCCAGTACTGAGTGAGCCATCATGGCCTGTATTCATCGCCTGCAGCATATCGAGGCATTCTGCTCCCCGGACCTCGCCGACTACAATACGGTTAGGCCGCATCCGCAGCGAGGAGCGAATGAGATCACGGATGGTGATCTCGCCGCGTCCCTCCGTATTGGCGTTTCTCGTCTCCAGTGAGACGAGATTCGGCACGGTCACGATCTGCAGCTCCGCTGAATCCTCTATAGTGATCACGCGTTCCTGCGGCGGAATGAATTGTGACAAAGCATTCAGAAAAGTAGTTTTACCCGACCCTGTGCCGCCGCTGATAAAAATATTGTATTTGGCCACCACAAGCATCTGCAGCATTTCCGCTGCTTCCGCGCTTATGGCTTCCCGGCGGATCAGCTCGTTCATTGTCATCGGAGTTTCGGGAAACTTACGGATGGTCATCGCCGGTCCCTTGAGAGCTACCGGCGGCAGAACGATATTGACACGGGAACCATCCTTCAGCCGCGCATCAACAATTGGTGAGGAATCATTAACCACCCGGTTCACACCCGATACCACAGACTGGATAATATCCTCGAGCCGGCTTCTGGACTCAAAAGCCAGTGGCAGGCGCCGGATCTGCCCCTCCTCCTCAACAAAGATTTCATCATGACTGTTAATCATGATCTCGGTGATAGCCGGATTATCCACCAGCGGCTGCAGTACATCCAGCCCCCGGAAGGAATCAAACAGCTTCTTGACCAGGGCATGTTTCTCTTGTGCCGTCAAATACCGCAGGCTATCCCGCGCAAGAACCGTCCGCTCTATATAAGCGGTAAGCTCACGGTTGCCTACAGCAGAAGTCAGATCCAGTCCGGAACGAATCTCACTGCGCAGCGACCTGAACATTTCCTCATTCATATACATTCCCGGTAAAGACATGAGGCAGTGCCGGTTCAATGACTCCTGAGCATAGCTGCTGCACACCCGTCATGAATTGCGGGGAATTGAGACACAGCTCCCCATGGTGCTGCATACTCCAGGATGGAATATAAGGAAGCACAGTATCCATCTGTATCCCTTCAGGAAGAATCCCTGCGTTATGCGCATCAGCTGCAAGGTTCATGACAAACCTGCTTTTGGCAGCAACCTCCTGCAGAATTCCAGCGTGTGGATTACTGCAGTGCTTCAGCCACCCCGCAGTCTTATGCTGACTGGTCTTAGATCCCGTCACTACCCAGAGCAGAAGTCCGCATCTGTGGAGGACTGCCTGGGTTTGCTCCTCTTCAAGGGCTCCCGTATCAACAATGACAACATCATAGCGCCCTGACCCGGACAGCTGTTCCAGCACATCCAGCGTATCCTTGCGTGTCATTTGCAGCTTTTCCTTAAGATTCTCCACAGGTCTGAAGGCTTCACTCCTTAGACTCTCGTGCCGGATTACGTACCTTTCAAGCTCCAGCTCTGCCTTTACTTGACCTCCTTCCCCTTCATTCGACTTCAGTTCGTAGAGCAGCCGCTCCAGACCGGGGGCATTTCCATCCGGCATACGCAGATACAATCCGCTGCTATCCACACTCTCCAGATTCAGATAAAAAACAGACAATCCCAGCCCTCCAAGCTGCTTGGCCAAGTTGAGGGCAAGCGTCGTTTTGCCGCTGCTGCCACTGGCGGAAAGAACTCCAATCAGCAGCGTCTCCTCCTTGGGGATAGATGCCATTCTGCTGCGCTTCACATCACACAACTGGAGAATAGAGTCCAGCAGAGAGGGAAGCGATTGATACTTTGCAATCACCTGTCCGCCCGCCAGATTTCCGGAAGGTTTGCCGCGGACGTCCCCTACATCGCTGAGAACCGCCCACGGAACGGTATTCTTCCCCTCCACCAGCCAGGCCTCGATAAAAGAAGGATCGGCAACCACAGCATCCGGCACCTCCTCTCCGTTCATGTATTCCATAAACGTATCAAACCGGCTGAAAGCGCTGATCCGCAGCATCCCTCCATATTCACTATGGTGAATATAGTGCAGTAATGGCTCAATGTACTGGCTCTCCCGGACTGCGAGCACGATTCTTGCCGCCATACTTCCACTCTCCTTTCTGTATAAAGACGCAAAAAAAGCACCGCCAATAACCGTGGGATACGGTCATTGAACGGTGCTTCCGTTACAATTCCTATAATTTACAGCAATAGTAGCATATATATAAGAGCACAGCAATAGCTTTTTTTCCATTACTCCAAAATCCCATGAACTCCCATATCCAGTACTGGATATTCTCAAGTCCCCCGTCCCTATGTATAATACATAAGCTCATAATTTATCTAACACAAATCATAACAAAGGGGATTACCAACACATGAAGCTCGTACCCGGTTTTCTTGCAGTTCTGGCCTTATCCGGTGCCATCAGCGTATCTGCAGCAGCAGCGGCAGACCAACCTATTATCGTAACCATCGATCAGCAAAAGCTGAATCTAAGCACCAGTGCACCGGTCAAAGACCATGATGCCATCCTCGTTCCCATGCGCCCTATTTTTGCGAAGCTGGGACTCACCCTGGTATGGGATGCTAAGACAAGCACGATTACTGCCTCAAAAGAGGGCCTGACGATCATTCTGCAGCTTGGCAGCAAAAAAGCAAGTGTGAACGGAACGGTGAAGCAACTTACTACTGCACCCAAAATGATCAATAACGTCACCTATATCCCTCTCCGTTTCGTAGGCGAAGCGACAGGCAACAGTGTCACCTGGAACGCCAAAGCCAATACCGTAGAAATCAAAAGCAATCAGAGCAGTGCCGTGACAAAGGGAATCTCGGAGCTTTTTGATAAATACGTCAGCTATTCCAACAAAAATGATTTTGAGGGATTCCTGAGTCTGATTGATCCGAAGTCGCCGCTTGCCGCAGCCGCCCCTGCACTCAAAGAGCAGATGATAGCAACGGATACAACCACAGCGATTGTCTCAATGGATATTATCGATGTTCAGGCGAAGGAAGCGACAGTGGACGTAGTGGAAACAGCCGTTAGAAACAGCGGAGCCTTTACACCTGACAGCACCTCAGAGTACATTTATTCACTCTCCAAAAACACCGGCAGTTCCGACTGGCTCATCAACAATGTGCAGATTAAGGCGATTCAATATTCCCTGCCTGACGGAATCCTTGAAGCCAAAACGTCTGCCCCCGCTGCTGATGAAGATCAGATAAAAGCTGTGCTGCAAGCCAATACAGATTACTCCAACAAAGAAGACCTCAGCGGTATAATGTCTACAATAGACGAATCATCTCCGGCATATGAGCAGAGCGAACAGACCTATAAACAGCTTTTCGCCGCGTATGACTTGGAGTCTGCTGTAGAGTCTTCCAAAATCATTTATTACAATAATAACGAGGCCGCCATCTATGCTGTTCTAACCTCCAAAAAGCTGAAGGGTCCGCAGTTCACCGACTTCCGGGCTGAAACCGTGACAACCCTCAAGAAATCAGCAGATGGCAAATGGAAGCTGGTTGAGACTTACAATCTCAAGATGGAGCCGCTGACCAAGTAGACTAATTTAAAATTTCCTGATATAAAAAAACGCAGCAGACTCCTGCCGGGAGTATCTGCCGCGTTTTTTGTTTCTTCATAACCTCTCACAGAAACCGTTGCCGGATCTCCGGCGTCGGCACCAGGCACTGCTCATCCCTGCCGAACCAGCGGTAACGGTTCCTGGCTACCAATCTGTACAGGGCATTGCGCAGCGGCCGGGGGACAGCAATGAGCAGATAAGCAGCCGGCCATGGAAAACGCAGTCTGCGGGCAATCCGCAGCACAGCAGCCGATTCCGTATAGAAGATCCCATCCTCCAGCAGGACTACTGTGTTCAACTGCCCCGGCACAAGACCGCTGTCTTTCATCAACTCACGGGAAATTTCGCTCTGCAAAGGGGCAAACAGGAACCTGCCTTTGGGATCGCGCGGAATAATAAAGCGGACCACACCCTGACACAGATGGCAGACCCCGTCGATCAGCACAATAGACTTGTCTTCCATGGCTGCAGCTTGCTCTTTCTCCATGTTGCTCCCCCCTTCTCTCAGGAAAGTATACACTATGCGATATCCTGAAAAAAACAAAAACGCGGGATAAGCTCCCGCGCCGTCATGATCCGTCCGTTTAAGTTATTCTGCGATTGCCTTGTCGATCCATTCGTCCCCGATCATTTGCCCTTCGAAATCAGCTGTGAAAGCCTCCATGCATTTACAGATGAAGTCTTTGCGGCATACCGGACATGGTGTCTTAAGCAGGCGGCTGATGTTCGTCATTTTCCATTCCGGAAACCGATTGTAGAACGCGCGGCACTCCGTTCCATCAGCAAGCTTGATAATGAACTCGTACAATCCTTCCTTATCGTTGCTGCTGGCTTTGGTCACATTCGTAATATTCGGTCTGTAAGACATCTTCATCACCCATTATTTAAATTTTTGGTAGTTAAATAGTACACGCGACATTAACAGATACTTAGACATATTAAAGAATTTTAGGGTTGATGTCAACCAAAGCTGACTCTCTGGACTGGCATTTATACGTTTGTCTGATTCATCCCGACTCCATTTAGACATTATTTCCAGATAACCACTTGGATATCCCATTAGATATAGAGTCAGCGTCAAAAAACCGGACATCCCTGTCCGGTTCATATTAGATACACACGGTATGCAGTTAATGTTACAATTCCGACTCTTACAATGGTTACAACACGTTAAGTTCAACCTCAATATTGCCGCGGGTTGCCTTGGAGTAAGGGCAGAATGCATGCGCCTTCTCGGCCAGTTCTTCGGCCTTTTCACGTTCAATGCCGGGCAGACTCACATCCAATCTTACCGCCAGTTTGAAGCCTCCATCGCTCTCATCCTTGCCGATCAGCACATTGGAAGTCACAACTACATCCTGAAGCTTCACACCCTCTTTACGGGCAATATTCGCCAGCGCACTTTCATAACACGCACCATAGCCAGCAGCGAACAACTGCTCCGGATTGGTACCCATGCCCCCTGGTCCACCCAGTTCCTTCGGCATTTTCAGATCATGCTTGAGTGCACCATCCGAGGATTCTACTGAACCCTCACGTCCGCCCCGTACTGTAGCTGAAGCAGTGTATAAAGCCTTCATTTTTAATGCTGTCATCGTCCAATCGCTCCTTTTCAAGCCGATTTTTTACGTATGCATACTGATAACTTAAACAACAGACGCCATTTGAAACGAATATATATTATTGTCACCTCCATTCGGCTTGCTTCTTTCGATAAATAGTGTACAATTGAATTGTGATAAATCATTTTCGGGAGGAATTATCCATGAGTATTTATGAGTTTGAAGCGAACACCCTGCGAGGCCAGGAAGAATCCCTATCCAAGTACAAAGGCAAAGTGCTCCTCGTCGTCAATACAGCCAGTAAGTGCGGACTTACTCCCCAGTATAAAGGTCTCCAGGAAATGTACGATAAATTCAAAGACCGCGGGTTTGAAGTGCTTGGCTTCCCGAGCAATCAGTTCAACGAGCAGGAGCCGGGCGGAAGTGAAGATATCGCAGAGTTCTGCGAGATCAATTATGGTGTAACCTTCCCAATGTATGAAAAGATTGACGTGAAAGGCGACAAAGCTCATCCGTTGTTCAAATACCTCACCAAGGAAGCACCAGGCATACTGGGCTCGAAGAGCATCAAATGGAATTTCACCAAGTTCCTGGTTGACCAAGAGGGCCGGGTACTCAAGCGGTTCGCACCGCAGACTACGCCAGATCAGATTGAAGCGGATATCGCCAAGCTGCTTGGAAATTAATCACCTCATAAACGAAAGAGACTCTTCATTCAGGACGGAATGCCTGTGAGAAAAAGTCTCTTTTTTATGCGGACTATGTACTTTTCTTTAAGTAACAGCTAGTAGTGTAATGCCCAATAGAATACAAAAAAGCCCTTCTCACGAAGGGCTTTGCTGCGTTATGCAATGTTATGCGGTAGAGAGGACTCGAACCTCCACGGGTATACACCCACTACCCCCTCAAGATAGCGTGTCTGCCATTCCACCACTACCGCGCGGTGAATAAAACGGTAAAGCATTGTTTGAGGCCAACATTCAATATTATAAATCGATTTTTACGAAAAGTAAAGATGCCGTTATTAGGAATTTCCTCCCATTTCCTTTTGCTTGCGGTATTGGGTGAAGGCGATATATTCCTTAATGAAATTCTGCTCTTCAGGCAACAGATCATTACTTTGGCAATTCAGTTGCCGCATTTGTCCAAAAAAATACTCCTCCGAACCTTCACGCACCATTTCTGGTGGTTTATTGCCTAAGATCAGCCAATCCAGGCTCACATGAAAAAAAGCCCCAATCTCGATGAGCTTATGCGTCCCGGGTGTTGACTTCCCTCTTTTCCAATCTCCCATATTCCCAGTACTAATATTCAACTGTTCACAGAATGATTTCTTGGTGATCCCCTTCTGCTTAATCAAGTATTCAATTCGGTCGTAGATGGACTGCATATGCCAACCGCCTTCCACTATATTTGGACACACTTATTTGCGTAATTAATATTGTAAAATGACGTAAAAAAGTATATAATTAACTATTATTATTTCTTCTCCCATTATATCATACGGCTGGATAGTCGATAAGAGGTGAGATCCTTTTGAACAGTAAACGTCCCATAACCCCATACGGCTGGGCAATCAAACAGCGCCTGACAGAGCTGCACCTGGACCAGAAAAAGTTCTGCGAGATCTATGACATTCCGCCTTATCGCCTGTCCAACCTGATCCACGGCTCCCGTAGAGCTGAACGCTACCGGCGTCAGATTTCGGAGCTTTTGGGCTTGCCTCCATCTTAGCTGTTTCCTTCCGTGTGACTAACCTGTTCCTATACAAAAAAACCGCTCCTCATCAGATTTAATACCTGATTCAGGAGCGGTCTATTGTGACTGTATGCGGTAGAGAGGACTCGAACCTCCACGGGTATACACCCACTACCCCCTCAAGATAGCGTGTCTGCCATTCCACCACTACCGCATATGGTGACTCGTATGGGATTCGAACCCATGTTACCTCCGTGAAAGGGAGGTGTCTTAACCCCTTGACCAACGAGCCATGATTGATAACTTATGTGTTTGTCACAACAAAAATGAGTATATCAAACAGAACGGATTTTGACAAGAAGTTTTTTTCACATCAAATAGCGGGAGGCTCCTCAGTCTTCAACTCGTCCTCCCCGCTATTTTTCAGCTCCCATCCCAAAGATATCTGTCCGAGCATCTGCACTTAGATTCGTCCTCCGGCAGTAGCCAGCACCTCTATGCCATTAGCGGCTTCATAGCCTAGACTTTGTGCTACGGCCTGATTCGTTACATACCCGGCGGCCACGTTAATCCCTCTGGCTAAGGCAGCATTGTTCAACGCAGCAACATGAATGCCCAGATTAGCAATCTGTAAGGCATAGGGAATGGTCACATTGGTAAGCGCCAGTGTCGAGGTCCGGGCCACAGCCCCCGGCATATTAGCCACAGCATAATGGACAACCCCGTGCTTCACATAGGTCGGATGCTCATGAGTTGTGATCCGGTCAATCGTCTCTATCGAACCGCCCTGATCGACCGCCACATCCACAATGACTGAACCTTCCGCCATTTGCTGCACCATATACTCTTTTACCAGCTTGGGTGCCCGGGCACCCGGAATCAGTACTGCGCCAATCAGCAGATCCGCTTTGCGGACAGCTTGTTCAATATGATAAGAATCCGACATGATAGTAACCAGACGCCCGCCAAAAATATCATCAAGAGCCCGGAGCCGGTTCGCATTCACATCTAGTACGGTAACTCTTGCTCCCAACCCAAGTGCAACCTTGGCTGCATTCGTACCGACGATGCCCCCACCGACAATCACCACTTCGCCCGGCATAACACCGGGAACTCCACCAAGCAGCACACCTTTGCCGCCATGCGGTTTCTCTAGTAGCCCTGCTCCAATCTGAACCGCCATCCTTCCTGCTACTTCACTCATAGGAATGAGCAGCGGTAAGGAGCCATCCTCCAGCTGAATCGTCTCATACCCGACCGCTGTTACGCCACTCTCCACTAGGGTTGCGGTCAATCCGGCTTCGGGAGCCAGATGCAGATAGGTGAACAGGATCAAACCCTTGCGGAAATAAGCGTACTCTTCCGGTAGCGGCTCTTTCACTTTTATAATCATATCTGCCTTGCTCCACACTTCAGCCGCGGACTCCACGATTCTTGCACCCTTATTCAGATACTCACTATCATCAAAACCACTGCCCGAACCCGCCCACTGTTCAACGAACACCTCATGGCCTGCTCTGCGGAGCGCTTCCACTCCGGCTGGAGTAATTGCAACACGATTCTCATTGTTCTTGATTTCTTTGGGTACGCCGACAATCATTTTATCGCCTCCTTGGATGTGATGAGGTATAAACCTACACTGTATAGGATGCGAAAAGAAAGGCCCAAATGGAGCCTTTCTTTTCAAGAGATACTGTTTATTTTATCATATGCGCAAGCTAAGCTTAAGGATTAACCTTCGTTTCGAACGTTTGCTTGCCGTCAACGAATTTCAGTACAACTGCTGCTTTTACAGGATCATGCGTTTCGTTGAGCGTAATTTTGCCGGTCGCCAGCTGCAGGTCTTTGGTTGCCGCCAAAGCATCTTTGATCTTGGCAGGGTCTGCTTCTCCGGCACGGGTGATGGCATCGGCAACCAGCTTCAACGCGTCATAACCCAGAGCCGCCATACCGTCTGGCACTGCTCCGCCATTAGCCGCTTTGTAAGCATCCACGAAGCTGGTAACTTCAGTAGCTGTATCTTCCGGCGAGTAGTGATTGGACATGTAAGTGTCATTCAGAGCCTCTGCACCGGCGATTTCAGCCAGCTGTGGAGAATCCCAGCCATCTCCGCCCAGGAATGGAGCAGTGATCCCCATCTCACGTGCCTGCTTCAGAATTTTACCGACTTCTTCATAGTAGCCTGGCAGATAGATCACATCCGGGTTAGCGGCTTTGATACGGGTCAGCACGGCTTTGAAGTCCGAATCCTTCTGTTGATAAGACTCTTGGCTCAGCACTTCGCCGCCTTTGGCTTTGAAGGTTTCTTCGAAGAACTTCTGCAGACCTTTGGAATAGTCACTCGAAGTATCGGTGTAGATTACTGCAGTCTTGGCTTTCAGGGAATCCAGGGCGAAATTAGCCATAACCTGGCCTTGGAAAGGATCGATAAATGCAGCGCGGAATACCCATTCGTTCACTTTGGTGGTACGTTCATCCACAGTAACCTTCGGATTGGTGGCGCCCACTGCTACGAGTGGAATTTCTTTTTCGGTTACCACCGGAACGATACCCAGTGTGTTAGTCGATGTGGAGGCACCAATAATGGTTACAACTTTATCGTTAGAAATCAGTTTTTGCGCAACCTGCGTGGCTTCCTCGGACTTCGAGGCATTATCAGCTACTATCAGTTCCAGCTTCTTGCCCAGGATCCCGCCCGCGTCGTTAATCTGCTGTACAGCCAGCTTCGCGCCTTTTGATGCGGAGTCGCCGAAAGAAGCCTGGCCGCCTGTGAGTTCAAGGTCAGCACCGATTTTGATGGTGTCCCCGCCAGCGTTGCCGCTGTTTGCAGAGTTGCCGCTGTTTGCAGAGTTGCCGCTGTTCTCTGTGTTGTTGTTACCACAGCCCGATGCTAATACTGCTGTCAGTACTGCCGACAAAATAATGGCCCCAATTTTCTTCATAGTTTCTCCCAGCCTCCCGATTAATTGAATTTTTATATGATATTTCCGTGATGCCGCATTGTAAGGCCTGACAGACTTAGTGTCCGAGATAGGCCATCTTAATCTCTTCGGAATCCGCCAATTCCTTGGCGTCTCCTTCCAGCACCACTCTGCCCGTCTCCAGCACATAAGCGCGATGGGCAATTTTGAGGGCCTGATGAGCATTCTGCTCCACGAGCAGTACCGTTGTGCCGGCATCGTTGACTTCTTTGACAATTTTGAAAATATCCTGAACCAGAAGCGGTGCAAGCCCCATGGACGGTTCATCCAGCAATAGCAGCTTGGGGTGTCCCATTAAGGCGCGGCCCATAGCAAGCATCTGCTGCTCCCCACCGGATAAGGTTCCGGCCTGCTGCTTCTTGCGCTCCAGAAGTCTCGGGAAGGTGTTGTAGACTCTCTCGAAGTCAGCCGCCAGGCTCGTGGGACTCTGCAGGTATGCGCCAAGCTCCAGATTCTCCTCTACCGACATATTGGCGAATACACGCCGTCCTTCGGGACAATGAATAAGCCCTTGCTTCACAATCGCCTGAACACTCTGGTTCGTAATGGATTTATCCAGAAATTCAATAGCGCCTGTCTTAGGCTTAAGCAGGCCTGAAAGCGTCTTGAGCAGCGTCGACTTGCCGGCACCATTGGCACCGATTAGGGTGACAATCTCTCCTTGTTTCACTTCAATGCTTAGATCTTTCAGAGCATGAATGGCTCCGTAATAAACATTGATCCCCTGTACTTTGAGCATACCCTTACGCCTCCTGTCCCAAATACGCTTCGATGACCTTCGGATTGCTCCGAATCTCCGCAGGTGTGCCATTTGCAATCAGGATACCGCGGTCAAGCACATAAATCCGGTCGCAGACGCCCATAACAAGAGACATATCATGTTCAATCAGGAGAATCGTAAGATCAAATTCCTTGCGGATCCAGGCAATGAGGTTCATCAGATCACGGGTCTCATTCGGGTTCATACCAGCAGCCGGTTCGTCCAGCAGTAACAACTTTGGCCCGGCAGCCAGAGCACGTGCAATTTCAAGACGCCGCTGGTTCCCGTAACTGAGATTGCTGGCAACCTCGCCACTTTGCTCGGCCAGATTGAATATCTTCAGAATATCCATGGCTTTCTGTGTAATTTCATCCTCACCCTTGAAATGCTTCGGCAGCCGGAGCATCGAGGAGAATAACGAGTGTCTAGCATGCTGGTGAAAGGCTATTTTCACATTTTCCAGCACGGTCATGGATGTGAACAACCGGATGTTCTGAAACGTGCGGGCTGCCCCTTTATGATTAATCTTATAGGGCTTCATGCCGCCGATGGATTCGTTGTTAAGGATGATGCTGCCAGTGGAGGGAGGGTATACTCCGGTCAGCAGGTTGAACAATGTTGTTTTACCTGCACCATTCGGGCCGATCAGTCCGATAAGCTCGCCTTTGTCAATATGGAGGGAAACTTCACTAAGGGCTTTAAGTCCGCCAAAAGACCGGCTGGCCTCTTGAACATCAAGGAGCACTACTTTCGCTGATTGCGTCATTTGCCTTGGCCTCCTTTTTGCCGAAATTGCCCAGAGAGAATCTGGTTTTGCCAAGCAGGCCGCTAGGACGGAAGATCATCATCAGGATCAAAACAATAGAATAGATAATCATCCGCCACTCCGGGAATTCACGCAAGTAAGTGTAGAGCAGTGTAACAAAGACCGCTCCAACGATCGAACCGGCTGTGCTGCCAAGTCCCCCGAGAACGACCATAACGATGATTTCGAACGACTTCAGGAAGTTGAAACTGCCTGGAGTGATAACATAGAACGTATGGGCTGACAACCCGCCCGCCATACCGGCGAACAAAGCACCAATGGTAAAAGCGATAATCTTGTAACGGGTCGTATTGATCCCCATCGCCTCAGCAGCAATTTCATTCTCACGGATGGCGATACAAGCCCGGCCGTGCGTAGATCGGATGAAGTTGTTGATTACAACTACGGTGACCAAAGTGAACAGGAACAGCATGGTCCATGTGGTTTTGGCTGGAATACCGCTCAGTCCTGATGCACCGCCGACATACTCTGTATTCAGCATAATGATCCGGATAATTTCACCGAACCCAAGGGTGGCAATCGCCAGATAGTCACCATTCAGGCGCAGCGTCGGCATGCCGATCAACACACCGAACACCGCAGCAAGCAGACCACCGGCAATGATCGCCGGAACAAAGGGAACATTATAGTCAAGCGTCAGAATTGCAGACGTATAAGCCCCTACCGACATAAACCCGGCATGCCCAATGGAAAATTGTCCGGTAATCCCGGTAATCAGATTGAGGGAGACCGCCAGCATAATGTTCACACCGATCAAAAGCAGCATGGATCTCGTTACATCACCGAATACTCCCGTTGTTAAAAGAACTTGAACAATTCCGTAGAAGGCCAGGGCAACAATAATTCCCACCCAGAAATTTTTATTTAGCTTTTTCACGCTGATTCCCTCCTACACTTTCTCCCGGACATTCTTTCCAAACAGCCCAGATGGTTTAAAAATCAGGATCAGAATCAATACGGCAAAGGCCACACCATCACGCCAGGAGGAGAATCCGAGTGAGGAAATCTCCGTCTCCACCGTTCCGAGCAGCAATCCGCCAACCAGCGCTCCAGGAATACTTCCGATTCCTCCAAGTACTGCAGCAACAAAGGCCTTAAGCCCTGGCATCACACCCATCAGTGGATCGACGGAATTATAAGTCATACCGAAAATCACGCCAGCTGCAGCTGCAAGCGCCGATCCGATGGCAAAGGTTGCCGAAATGGTACGGTCTACGTTGATCCCCATCAATCGCGCCGCCTCCACATCGAACGATACCGCACGCATGGCTTTGCCGGTTTTGGTATAACGGACAATATACTGCAGGATAAGCATAAGAATTATCGTTGTTAGCAGAATCATCACTTGATTGGATTCCACTTGAATCGAAGATCCGAACAGCGTGTACTGTTTCTTATCCATGATATCCGGGAAGCCTTGGGCCTGAGGCCCGAGAATGAGCACTCCGGTATATTCGAGAAGAAACGATACCCCTATGGCAGTAATCAGCGCAGCAATGCGTGTGGATTTGCGCAGCGGTTTGTAGGCTAGGCGTTCAATCGTTATGCCAAGCAGCGCACTAATCGTCATCGAAATGACCAGCGACAGGAGCAGAACGACAATCGGAGGAAAACCTGCATCCGCCAAATATTTAGCACTGTACAGTCCGATAAACGACCCCACCATAAAGACATCCCCGTGAGCAAAATTGATCAGCTTGATAATACCGTATACCATGGTGTAACCAAGGGCGATCAGAGCGTAGATACTACCTACTGAAATCCCGTTAATTAATTGCTGAATGAAATACTCCATCGCCATCCCCTTTTCCGCGTATAATCTTAATCCCTTTCTCCAAGCTCACACGGTTTTTTCTTTTCGACCTCTTTGATGTTATTTATATTAACACAGGGTTATACCCCCGTCACTAATAAAAATGTAATGTAATAGAAAATTCAGATTTATATGTAAATTAACTTAACATATTTAGTTAGATATAGGTTACATTGAGTGCCGCAATGGAATATTTCGAAGGAAAGTGAAGAAAATCAGAGGTTTTTGAAGCAAGCAGCTTTTGGTAGCTTATTCCTTTTTCATAACAATACTTTGATTTTCCGAAAATAATATAACTTTTGTCTCTTTACAGCATCAATCCTTCAATTAACTAAAGGAGTAATGAGTTGCATCAACAGATTCTTCATCGGAGGAGAAAGGGTTTCGAAGCATTTTGTATGAATGTGAAAAACAAAAAAGAGCTTCCATCAGGAAGCTCTCTTACATGATATAGTTTATAAAGTTATGCAAGTGTATTCAGAACGGAGAGAGAGGGATACTCTCGCTTCGCGAAAGATTGCGATGTATTCCTTACGAAGCTTATGCTCCAACGAACCACTGAGGGTTCTCATCCCGAGCAGGGAAGTGTATTCAGAACGGAGAGAGAGGGATTCGAACCCTCGCACCGCTTACGCAGTCTAACCCCTTAGCAGAGGGTCCCCTTATAGCCACTTGGGTATCTCTCCAAGAAAATGGCTCCCCGAACAGGACTCGAACCTGTGACAACTCGATTAACAGTCGAGTGCTCTACCAACTGAGCTATCAGGGAACATTCACATGAACAAGAAATAATTTATCATGATTTTGTGGTCTAGTCAAGCTTATCGCATAACTTTGATATCGTTTTCACGTGCTGGATCAGCACCACTCTCCATCTCCCGGAATCTTGACCCGGTCCAGCAGTCCCTCCTGCTCCAGCCTAGCTCTAAGATGTTCACGGGTAACCCTACAATGGTTGATGGCCTCCATATGCACAGCAATCACAGCTGCCTCAGGCACATAGTTGCACAGATCCACAATATCTTGCTCATTCATCGTAATATGCCCTCCGTTCAGAAACTGCGCTCCTCCGCTATTTACGATGATAACTTCGGGTCTGTGCTCATCCAGGGCCTGCTTCACTTCATCGCACCAAATCGTGTCGCCTGCTATATACAAGACAGGTTCGCCTTCGGCGCGAAACACAAAACCGGACACCTTCCCCATAAGCTCTCCGATTTCTCCAGTGCCATGCCGGCCGCCTGTCCGCTTCAGGGTTGTGTTCTGGAAGTTTGAAATCTCATTGTCCCCAATCACGGATACATGCTCAAAACCCTGCCCCCTGAGCGTCTCTCCATCCCCATCCTGACATAGAACTGGAAGCTCATGCGGCAATAGAGACACTGCGGCTGTATCCCAATGATCCCGGTGCAAATGTGTGACTAGCACAGCATCAGGCGAAAGCCACTGCTGAACCGGCCCCGGCAAAGGTACCAAAGGGTTATTACGTGCGTTGGCAGTATTCGGAATAGGCGGATTCGCCTCTTGTTCACTAAACATGGGATCCACCAGAAACGAAGTACCGGCGTATTCCAACCAGAGGGCTGCGTTGCGGATAAGCTGAACTTTCATCAAAAAAACACCTCTTTCATCCATCCTGTCTTCTGCTACAATCTAAGTATAGACGCCTCTTCGGTCAGAATACATTGTGCGGCGAAAGAGATTGGGCAGTTCTGCTTTCACCCGGAAAGGAATTATCGTACAAATGGACGACTACACAATAGATGAAACAGATTACAGAATTCTACAATATATAATAGAAGATTCTCGGTTAACCCAGAAGGAAATTGGGGAGAAAATACACATGACAGGCCAGGCGGTAGGCGCGCGAATCCGCAGAATGCGGGAGCTGGACATTATAGAGGGCTATACCGTGCGATGGAATCCACAGAAGCTTGGAAAGAGCATTCACGCTTTGATCACTGTGTTCCTGAGTACGAACAAATCACATCCGCTTTTTCAACAATTTGCCTTGGGCCATGAGAGTGTGGCTGAGCTGCACCGGGTCAGCGGTGAAGGGTGTTACTGGATGCGCGTATACGCCAAAGATCAGGAGGAACTGGCAACCTTTCTGGACCAGCTGCTGGAGTTCGGCAACTATCGGGTAAATCTGGGAATGGGCAAGCTGAAGTAGAAGCATCAATTAATAGTTACCTGGAGGCCATAGATGAAAAACAAGATTGATTCACCCAAAATAACCGATGCGGATTCTCTGCTCTTACAGCAAATTGATACTCTGCTAACGAAGGAAGAAATCAGCCAGTGCCTTATCAGCGACTGTCTGATTGAATATCAGGAAGCGTCCAGGGTCTCGTTCGATAAAGTAGTTTTTCGAAATGTAACCATTACTGAGTCCACACTGCATGCCATTGAACTGACGGATGTGATATTTGAAAATTGCGATTTGTCTAATGTAAACTTCAGCGACGCTTTTGTGCACCGGACAGAATTCCGGAACTGTAAACTGACCGGAACGGATTTCAGCAGGGGACGATTTCAGAATGTACGCATGGTGGATTGTATCGGGGATTTTGCCAGCTTCCGGTTCGGTAAGTTGAAAGGAACGGCTTTTGCGAACTGCCGGCTGGTCAGCAGTGATTATTATCAGGCCAGTCTGAACCAAGTCGAATTCCTGGAATGCGAAATCGATCAGGCTACCTTCGCTGGCTGCAGGTTAAAAGATATCGATCTCAGCGACTGCAGCTTCTCCGGTCTGAATGTCGATATTGAAGATCTCGCAGGCTGTATTATTTCCGCAGAACAGGCAGCTTCCTTCGTAGGGCTTCTCGGCCTGATCATCAAGACCGATCCCGATATTTGATACTCCTATTTAGCTTTCCCTTGGCCTTCTTCCAGTGCAATCAGCTTAAGCTTGCCGGCACAAATGCCGCAGCGGTAGCGCTTCGGATCGGCCTTGCGTTTGCGCGGATACTCTGTAGAACAGGCAGTGCAGACAAGCTTATACCGGTAAGGCAACGGCTTACGAGCCTTCGCTCCGGGCAGGGTCTGGCAAAACCGGCTGCCGCCGACCACTGCGAGCAGTTTTTTGAAATCCGCATCCCGGTGCATATATCCCCGCTTCGCCAAGTGCAAATGATAATGGCACAACTCGTGTTTGATGATGCGCTCGGTCTCTTCCCTGCCGAATATCTCCAGCTGCATCGGGTTAATCTCGATATTGTGACTCTTCGTAAAATACCTTCCTCCCGTTGTGCTCAGCCGGCTGTTAAAGCTGGCCTTGTGCCGGAAAGGGACACCAAAGCTGTCTTGCGATACCTGCTCGATCCACTGTTGCAGTTCTTCATTGTTCATTCTAGTCATTGTCTCTCTCACAAGTCCTCTCCACAAGAAATTCTGATCTCTACTTGAATTGTAACTTGCCCATAGGCTACACTGTCAAGAAGGAAGACAAGTTCGGAGGGAGAATGACTTATGCCGAAAATGCGGTATGTAATTTTGCAGCAGCATCAGGAGTTGCTATTCGTAGAAATGCCGGAGGAATATGCGTATCAGCTGAGCGCCCTCAATCTTCGCCTCAATAAAGAAATAGATAAGCTAACCGCGGATGATATCCCGGATCTGCCGCTTGCTATAGCAGAATGCGATTCCCTGGAGCTACTGCGCGAGGAGCACTCACCGGAATCCGGACTGGCCTATATCAACCGGCTGGAGCGCGCTTTTTCATCCATTCAGGAGAGCAATTATCCGCTGATCTCATTATTGACTGAAATCCGCGCGCTTCAAGCCCAGCTTGAGCAGTGGTACGAAGAGGAAGAAGAAGGCGTACACTAGGAACCCGGGAAATCCGGTCCGCGGCCGCACCTTTGGGCGGCTTCTCCCATATGCTATCTTACGTTAGCATGCAGAGGAGGGGTACTCATGCCGCAGTGGCTCTGCCATCAGCTCATGAAGGCCTATTATAAAAAAGACCGGCGTCAGATTAAACTGCTGAACGAATGCTGGTTTTTTTACCGCAATTCCGCCGAATCCCGTGATTCTATTCAGCGTGAGTTATAGGTACATGGATGATTCAAACAAAACCCATCCCCAGAAGTTACGGGATGGGTTTTGACTTAGGAATGGCTTATCTGAAATCTTCTAGAACATCGGGAATACATATTTAACCAGGAAGAACAATATTCCAAAGATGATAATAATATAAGCGGCATATTTGATAAAGGTCGAAGCGACAAGGCTGGAATCCGATTTTTTATGCACCTCAGTGCGTTCCACTTCAACACTTCTATCTCTAGTATTCGGTTCCATCATCAATCTCTCCTTTCGAATCTCTTGTTGATAGCATCCATTACCCCACCTCTTTCCTGCTTGAAACAAACAGCCGCAGCCCCGGGTTCTCTCCATAATCACGGAGAACCGGAGTTGCGGCTTCATGTGGCACCTTGTATGTTTAGTTGAAACTACGGTTCGACGGCCAGGAGCCCTGCAACTTACGGACCAGCACAATCTGGCCGGTGTGATAGGAATCATGAAGAATCAGACTCATCACTTCTTCACCTGGAGCATGCCCGGAACCTCCCCATTCATATGCGCCTTCCTCCAGCGCCTCAATCACTTCCCGCAGCGAAGCGTGAATCTTCTTCAGCTTGGCTACCGCCTGCCCCCAAGCTTCTTCCCCGCTGTCTGCAACTGTAAAAGTGTCATCATTGCTCCCGGCGTCAGACGGGTTCGGCAACCCTTTTAGCTTATTCAGAAGACGCTCCTTGTAATAGGTTAGATGGTTGACCGTCTCCCAGATGGAGTTACCTGCAACTCCTTGCGGCTTCCAGATGGCCTGCTCGCTGGTCACACCTTCCAGTGCTGCGCTAAGCGGCGGCGCCCAATCCTCGATATCCATCACATAATCCCAATTTTCCAGCAAAACATCACTAATCTTATTCTGCATGTTTTACCTCCTATAACATCCATATAGTCTGTGTAGAGCTTGGCTTTCCTGAACATCTCCGCCCAAAAGGTAACGACTTAAATACACGTATAATGGTTACATTGAAAATGTAGCATATTCTCAGCCACGGATCAAGTAACTAGCAAATTTATATTTTAACTGTTACAATCAATGAAAAATGGATGGTCTGGAAGGATGGATCAGAGGTGCTGTGGGACGATTTCATTAACAGCTATTGGCGGGATTGGCGGACAAGCAACCGTGGCGGCGACAAGGATAGGCTGATGGATGAGGAATGGCTGGCTTCATGGCTTAAGCGTCATTCCCTTCAGGCAGAACTGCCGCTTAAGCCTGCAGAGCTGGATCAATTGCAGCAGCTAAGGAGCCTCCTGTGGGCAGGGGTGCAGAAGGTAGTCTATGAAGATACAGTAGACCGTGCTTTGCTGGAACAGCTAAATGGATATATGAACAAAGGGCCGGCCATTCGGCAGATCGTCTGGAATGATGCTGGCCTGGCGCACCTCTCTCTTGTGCCACAGCGTGCGGATTGGGCACAGGTGATGGCCGAGATTGCGTCATCTTTTGCCGCTGTGCTTATGGAGAAGGAACACTCACGCATCCGCGTATGCGAGAATCCTGATTGCCTATGGGTCTATTATGATGATACCCGTAACCGCTCGAAGCGCTATTGCGACGATAAAATGTGCGGTAATCTGATGAAGGTCCGTCGTTTCCGGGCACGTAAGAAGGCGGACGCCGGAGGCGACACCAGGACTGAATGACGTTAGGAACTGAACGTTCTAGGCTGCGCAGCCCAGATTCTTTGTCGGGGGAATCAGCGGCTATGTACACGGTGGATAAACCGGGGGGCATCCCTTTTGGCCTGGTATTTTCGCTGCATAGAGCCTGGTGTCCGCTTACTGAACGTTTTTGGAGGTTATGATGGATCCCGGCTCATTACAAGGACTAGTCCTCCCACATCCTCGTTACCCGGACAAGCTCCCCGTCCTCTAACTCCAGCCGGTAAATATCTGGCATCGTCGTGGATTGCCAAAATTCATATCCGTACCGCGTGTCAAAATCATTCAACATCAGGGTCATAATGTCACCATGTGTGCCGACAGCAAGTGTGCTTCCTTCATACTTTTCCAATAAAAGCTTAAGCTCTCCAGCAGCCCTGGCCTGCGCTTCGGCACTGGACTCACCACCTTCAAAAGCAGCTGTAAAATCCTGATACACGCTCCGTTTGGCCTCCACAAAGCTCACACCTGCTATATTCCCAATCGTCCGTTCCCGTAGCCCTTCAATCCGAACGATCTCCTTCTGCTTCTCATCAGCCAATGGCTGGATCGTCTGAATGGCCCGTTCATATGGACTGGAGACAAACAGATCTATTGATTCCTTTTGCAAAATAGATCTGACGCGTTCCGCATCGGCCTTTCCTTGTTCGGACAATCCTCTTTCCCGCTCTTGGCCTTCTGTATATAATGATTCCGCATGGCGGATCAAATAAATGGTTGTCGTCACTTTACAGCCTCCATAACAAGATCTATTCTGCCAGCACTACCTACTAATCTAGCGGTTTCCCTTGATTTAAATACTCACGCTCCAGCTCCGCCTCTATTTCCTCGTTGCTCAGACCCGTATCCCCTTCGTCCGTGATCCCCAGCTTTTCTTTGATCCGCTGCACATCTGAGTGAATCTCTTTGGTCCTGACATAGATGCTCATCACCATGCCAAACACGACTGCGAACAGCAGCAAAATACCATAAGAACCTAGAAAGACGGGTAAAATCACAGCAGCTATGATTGCAAAAAGCGTTGCCCATATGATCATCTGCACTCCTCCGCTTGTTAAGGTACCTCATTATATCGGCGAATTCCGGATAACATTCCAGCGTTCGCGTCTACCCCTGCAGCGCCTTGCGCACGCTTAGAATATATCTGGCCTGGTCAAGCGGATTCACGCCCCGGCGGGTGCGCTCGGCTCTGACGTCTGGAGGGCATTCCTCGTAGCCGGCAAAAAAAGAAGTGAATGTGCTGCGCCCCTTCGTGTAAGAGCTGAGACTCACCGGATAATCGAGCGAGGTTGCCAGCGGGAGTCGTCCTTCGATGATCATCCGCTCGCCCTGGAGGACTGGCGGTTCGAATGTGCCGCGCATCTGCACAAGGTCATTCATGACACGGCCGCCATTCTCTTCGGGGACGACGATGCGGACCTGGAGAATCGGTTCCAGCAGCTTGGTGCCAACCCGGTTCAGCCCGTCCATGATAGCCATAGGCGTAGCCACCGCAAAATCCAGCGGATGCGTATGCCACACATGATGCTGCCCTTCAGTCAGCGTTACTTTAAGGTCGGTAACCTCCCAGCCGTATAACCCCTGCATCAGTGCTTCCGGGACACGGCGGGCTGTTTCGTTCTGGTACTGCGGCAGCAGATCGGAGCTGCGGACCAGCGATTCATATTGGAGGCCGCTTCCCGGCGGACCTGGCTCAATAAGGAACCGCAAAATGGCCCAGCACGGCTTCGGCATCAGGTAAGCGACATAGCCTTCGCCCACACGGGCAGGCGTCTCCTTGTAGATGACGGACGGCTGGCCGAAGGTGACCTTCAGGCCGTAACGACTGTCCAGTACACTATCCAGAATCTCCAGCTGGATCGGTCCCATAACCTTAATATGCAGCTCCCGCTCCTCCTGCAGCCACTGGGTATCGAGCAGCGGATCTTCGTCAGCCAGTTCCTGGAAGGCTCCGATGACCTTATGCTCCTCTACATCTGCCTCCCAATGCACACGCACCGTAAGCAGCGGGACAGCCAGCTTGGCTTCCTGCGGAATCGCATCCGGAAGTCCGAGCACATCACCGATTCTGACCCCGGACAACCCATAGACTACGGCGATATCCCCGGCCTCCAGTGCGCCAACATCCTCCGTGCGCCCTCCTTCCACTTTGCGGATCTGTGTCACCTTGCCCTGAACATCCTGCGAATAATTCATCACCGTATCCCGGTTGCGGATTGTACCTTGATAGAGACGGACAAACGCCATACGGCCCATGCTTTTGTCACGCTGAATGTTGTACACAATGCCGGACACCGGCAATTCCGGATTTCCTCCGGCACGGGGAAAATAATCGGTCATCGCATCAAGCAGCTGCGTGATGCCAAGACCTTTGGCAGCTACACCGTAGACGAGCGGGAACAGCTTACCGGAGGTTGTCTTGGCGATCAGCTGTTTCTTCCAGGCTGTCATATCAAGCGGAGCACCTGACATATATACCTCCAGCAGCTCCTCGTCCCGTTCAGCCAGCGCTTCGAGCAGTTCCGTCCGTGCCGCAGGGCCAGCCTCTTCTGCCCATAAATCCACAGCACCGGCATATTCCTGTTCTTGACCGAAAGCCTGCTGGACCGGTAGGATATCACCGGAAAGATACGTTCGCGCCTGGGCCAGCACAGCTTCAGGGTCTGCGCTGACCCGGTCCATTTTGTTCATAAAAATCAGCGTCGGAATCCCCAGCTTGCGCAGCGCATTCCAGATCATCTCGCTCTGGGCCTGTACGCCTTCGACCGCCGACAGAATAAGTACGGCACAATCCATCACCCGTAAGCTCCGCTCCACCTCGGACAGGAAATCTACATGCCCCGGGGTATCGACCAGATTCATCTGCACACCCCGCCATTCGAACGATGCCAAGGCTGCACGCACAGAAATCCCCCGCTGGCGCTCCACATCCATGGAATCGGTCAACGCCGTTCCGCTATCCACACTACCCACAGCTTTAATACGGCCGCTCTCAAAAAGAATATGCTCCGTAGTAGTTGTCTTCCCCGCATCGACATGGGCAAAAATCCCCACATTGATCCGTTCCATTCCCTGCTGCTGAATCATCTATGTTCTCCTGTCAAGAGCTGAAATTATTGTAATAGCGCTATCATTCTTAAGTGTACAGCGAAGTGGCGCTTTTGTTCAATCCTGAACCAGCCGTCCCACTTCGACCCAACAGATTGGTTCATACCAGAGGCATAGGGTATTACTTACTGAAGCATGCTAGCAATCATTGGAGACGCAATACTTGGAGATCCTATCTGTAAAAGCGATGATGAGAACGAAGTGAAGTCTGCCCTACTTCAGCTTAGGAGAATGAATTTCATTTTTTTGGAGTGAATCTGCAACATTTCTCATGTTTCTGCCATCTAAGAGGATAAGAGGTGATGCACAATGAACAAACAACTTTTCCAGATGAGCGCGAAAAAAATGACTATAGCGTGCGGCATTCTGGCAGCAAGCCTATCTTTTGGAGTATCCGCTTTTGCTTTTTCCGATTTACATGGAGATCCTGCTGAGTCCAAAATCAACGCACTGCATCACAAAGGAGTTGTGAATGGAGTGACAACGGACAGATTTGCGCCCAAATCGAAGGTTACCTTTGCCCAAGGTATCCAGTTTATCGTAAACGGCCTGCAGTTGTCCCCGCAGCCATCGACCGGCAGCAGCACTGCTACAGCTAGTACCTACTTTGACAAAGTAAAAGATAAGGCCTGGTATGCTTCAGCGTTCCTGATTGCGAAGCAAAACGGCCTGACCCTGGACCCGTCGGTTGATCCGAATGCTGCGATGACACGCATCCAGTTCGCCCATCTGCTGACTCAGGCCTTGCAGAGCAAAGGAGATTTCCCGGTCACCCTGATGTATTCCAATATCTCGGATGGTGGCAAGCTGTCCAATGCAGAAATGAACAGCCTGCAGATTCTGGTGAATACCCATCTGGTGACCCTGGAGAAGAACAATACCTTCCGTCCCAATGATGCCGTGACCCGTTCTGAAGCCGCTGTCTGGATCTATGACGCTGCGGAGTTTGCCCGGACGGTGATCACTCCGGATGACAGCACCACGGCTCCTTCCCAGATGTATGAAGGATCGGTAAGCCTGGAAAAAGCCGGCGATGGCGTCAACAAAGCCACGGTAACCGTGAGCAATCTGCCGAACCCGGGGTATGGGCTGACCATTAACCGGATTGAATTCGGCCAGAACAAAACAGCGGTCATCTATTTCAGCGTAACCAAACCGGCACCAGGCAAAATGTACCCAATGGTTATCTCCAAGGGCACTGCCGTAACGTATCTGCCGGAAGGCTATACCGCAACAGCCCAGTCACTGACAGCCAATCCTTCTCCCTCTGGCTCAGATATTACACGCTGAGCATGCCTAAAAAAAGTCCGCATTCCCTCAAGGAATGCGGACTTTTGGGTGTGGAGAAGTGTATTCCTCCCGTTAACTTCGGAACTGTAAACGGTGACTACCATCGGTTTGAAAACGTTGTCCATGCGAGGTCCCCAGAGTCCTAGATACATCGGATCCGTGATGATAATATATAATTGGATTTGTAGCAATTCAATAGAAAGGGGCGATCTCATGAAAATAAGCCAGCTATCCAAAGCGACGGGGGTTAGCCCTAGATCGATCAGATATTACGAGAAGAAAAAGCTACTGACTGCAAGGCGTTTAGATAATGATTATCGAGAATTCGACGAGGCTGACGTCAAGCGAATCAAAACCATACAAATTTATTTAGAACTCGGTATGTCAACGAAGGAAATACTTGAAATTTTGGAGTGCCATGATAATTACGCTGTTTACGACAGCGATGAGTTCTGCGAGGAAATGCTCGCAGTCTATGAGGATAAACACTCAGAGATCGTCCATCAAATTCAAACGATGACTACTGTACAACGAAAACTGGAACAACGTATTGAACAAATGAGACTCCAGAAAACGATGCTAAGCACGGCGATCGGTTCCGCCGATCAAATAAGTAAGCGTTAAATTCATAAATATTGTATTGTGGGCAATCGTTCAAACCGAACCCGGATTCCGGATAAGCTCCACTAACCTTGAAAGACCATCGGTACCATGGCCTTCCGCAACACCGCGATTGATCAGCCCTTGAATTGGCGTCATAAGCTCGTTGCTGATTCCCAGCTCTCGGCAGACGTCGACGAAATTTGCAAAAGCCATCTGGTTGATAGTCAGGCTTGATACGTCCGTTTGATGATTTTCTGTATCAATCGCCTGTGCCATCAGGGGCAGCGAGGCCGACATGGCTTGGAGCCAAGGGACCACAAACCCCGTGAACGCTTCCGCTTTGATCTGTGCCGAACGGATCATGGCCGCAGCATGGAAGAAACCACCAAACATCCCATACATGGCGCTTAACAGCGCCAAATCATATAGAGGTGCTAAACCGGGGTCTTCGCCAAGATAATTCAAAGTCCCGAGCTCCTTCAGCGTCGGTTGGAAGGTTTGAAATACCTTTTCAGAGCCGCTGTACAGCACAAGTGCACCAGATGTGCCGATCATTTGTGGAACAGCCATGATTCCGCCGTCCAGATACTCAGCCCCCCGGGCCGCTACCCAAGCGGCTGTCTGACGGGCCCCCGCCGGGGTGCCGTTGGTGAGGTTTACGATTGCCCGGCCGGCCAACATCTTGCCCGCCTCCTTAAGAATCTCTTGTACAGCAACATAATCCAGCACGCAGATCACCACCATCGGACTCGCTGCAAAGGCTTCACTCACTGTGCTCGCGACCTTCGCCCCCTGTTTCATAAGCGCTTCAGCTTTGCCTACTGTACGATTCCAGACGGTCGTCTGACGTCCTTGCTTCAGGAACGCTTGGGCAAGAGCCGAACCCATCATACCTAAGCCGATAACGCTTACTGGCGGGTGGTCAACATTCGTTATGTTCCAATCATTTTCTTTCATTCGAATATCTCATCTCCTTTCCCCCTTATCTTAAAAGATTGACACTGTGTCAAAGTCAACTTCTATTTTTGATAAAAAATTTACGTGTGTATTTCGCTATACTAAACTGCCCTTTAGTTCAACAAAAGCAGCCGATCGTCATGATCGGCTGCCATCGTGTCATTATTCAGCTAACGTTCCCCGTTAGTTGAACCCTCCCGTAGAATGTAATACTTGGCCAGTAATCCACTCCCCATCATCGGTGGCTAAGAATGCGACCAGACGAGCTGCATCCTTAGGCAATCCTACTCTTCCTGTTACAAATTGCTTAGATAGCTGCTGTCGTAGGTCAGGAGTCATCCAGCCGGTGTCTGTGGGGCCAGGATTTATCGCATTTACGGTGATGCCTTTGGGTCCCACCTCTGCTGCAAAAGTGCGTGTGAAAGCATCAATTGCCCCTTTCGTCGTAGCATAAGATATTTCACCAGCCATGGGACCTAGTGATTGACCCGAGGTCATATTAATAATTCGGCCACCTGGCGATTGTGTAAATCGTCTAGCGAATTCCACACTAAGCATAGTTACCGCCCTAACATTAATTGCATAGTGTGCATCCAAAGACTCTGGGGTAATCGTGGTTAAGTCATCGTTAACCGAATAACAAGCATTATTGACAAGAATGGAAGGTGCTCCTAGCTTCTGCTCAACGTTATTTAATAAATCCACAAAACTTTCAGGTACAGATAGATCTATCCTTAGGTGTTCGCAACGAACGCCCATGGAACGTATTTCCTCACATAGTTGCTCTTGCTCCTCGCTATTACTACCCCATGACATCTGTTGGTCGTAACTAACCCAGTGTGTAAAAAATACATCAGCACCTAGATAGGCCAATTCTTTGCACACTGCCGCACCAATCCCTATGCTTCGACTTGCACCTGTTACTATTGCGATTCGACCTGTTAATTTGCCAGGTGTAGTATTCATAGGTTTATTCTCTCCTTTTTGTTTTGAAGTTAAATTAAACTGCGGTAATTGTTGTGCAAATCTGCCCTTTAGCGCAGAGAAGGCAGCCAATTTACTTGTCGGCTGCCTCATGTGTTGTTGAGCTATAGTTTCCCCGTTAGTTCAATCCTGAACGCTTATTCAGAACTAAAGCCATGCAGGTTATAAATAGAATCCCACCAAGTCCTAATAGAATGCTTCCACTCCACTTAATTTGTTCTATAAACCCTTGCAACATGATATTGTACTGTTCTGTATCCATACTGCCCTGCATTTTCTCAATCATATATTCACTCACTTTTTCAGTACCCCATACAACAGAGTTATTTAATTGTATATAACCCACGATTATTACGACTACTGAGATAGCTAGTAAAAATTGCACAATGACTTTATTAAATGTGTTCAACACTAACGCCCCCATAAAATGGATATTTCACCATGCATCCATGTATACGAGTTAGAGGCTACAAAGTTGCGCTATCCTGCCCGTTAACGTATTAAACGGTTGCTTGCGCAACCTTTCAAGAACGTTTCCTGTTTTCTTCTGACAGTATAAAAAAAGACGCAGCCACGGGTTGATTGGCATGCGTCTATTTACAATACATCCGCTATTTTCAGCGGTGTATCTCTTTTACAGTACAAGCCTGACTACCTGCGTCCCTCTTCCCGTCAAGGTGTCCATTGATCATGAACGATACCAACCAGCGCGTGATCCTGCCCCATCTTCTCGAATACCAGGCGCAGGCTGCGCCAGTCCATTCCTTCATGTGCGGGATCAATACCCGCAATATGATATTCCACGAAGTCGTAACGATCCTTGGGATAGACCTCATTAATATTATTCAGCGTCGTCCCTTGTCCCAATCCTTTGTTGAGCGCGGTTTCGGCCTTATTCAAGAAGTCCGCATCATATACAAAGCGCTTGAAGTACTCCGCAAAGGTTAGCTTTATTATTTCCCCTGTTCCGGCGTATTCACGCCATACATAAGGCTTGGGGTCTTTCATCAGACCCTTCAGCTGATCCCGGGTAAATACCAGGTCGGTTGCTGTATCAACATAAGCGTAAGGTGAGAACCGGACGCCTTTGTCCGGGTGAGCCCAGGATGCTATAGTCTCCATATTTCCTGCCTTCAGGGCTCTTACCACCGTTACAGCCGCTTCCTCGGCGGTAGGCGGCATTCCTTCCTCGGGGGCATCCGAAGCCTGCGGCTGCTGACTTTCTGCCGGTTCCGAAGAGAGTGGGGATGCGGACGGGGATGCGGACGGGGATGCGGAAGGCGTTGCGGCCTGCGTTGGGGACGGTGATGCATCCGCCGACGGGGACACCTGGGCCTGCTCAGGTGCCAGTGTAGCATCCGGACCGGCTTCAGGTGCTGCATTACACGCTGATAAGACTAATAGAACAGCGGCTAGCGCAGAGCGTCCGAATATTCGCACAGTATTCTTCTTCATGAATTCCCTCCTCATGCTGCTATGGTTCTGTTTATAAAGACGTATTTAAATGGAAAAAGTTGCAAGTGCAGATGCACAACTCGCTGAAAGGTTCAGCACGAAAGATATATTAAGTATTATTACCCGTTCCGCGAGGGAGGACAGCCTTTTCGATAAAAGAGGTACCGACAAGCTGATTGTCACTGGTTATAGAGTTGTCTTCTGAATCATCAGGGGGCCCATATGGATGATCGGACGAATATTGTACAGCGAACCAAAAGAAAACCTTCTAGATCTCACAGGCAATATCTGTGAGGTCCAGAAGGTTGTGATCAATAGTAGACATAACGCGCTAAATGCGGCTTTCCAAGCAGAAGTCTACAGCTCTATAGCTCTACAGCTCTATGTAATATCTGGTTTCTTCGCTCTCTGTACGGAAACCGGCAGAATGATACAGAGCCTGGGCGGAGCGGTTATCGGTTCCGGTTACCAACGATGCGGTTTCAAGCCCATGACCTTTCAAATATTTCAAGGCTTCACTGAGCAAAAATCGGGCAATCCCCCGTCTTCTCCAGGCTTCCCGGACAAACACATCTTCAACAATGCCACCCTCGTCTTCCTGCCAGGCCATCACACTGCCAACTATCGTTCCTGCTTCACGCACGGTGATGGCGGTCCATAGCGGATGCCCGCGATGCTCGGCAAGACGATTTGCTCCAATCGGAGCATCCGGCCACACCTCAGCTTCCAGCTGCATATACTGTGTCTGCTCCTCGGGGGTTTCCATACGCCAATGCATGAACTCCAGTCCATCAGGGAGCGGCAGCTCCACAACAGGCTCAGTCAAGTGACGCTTCAGGGTATATAAGCTGTGTAAATACTGATACTCCTGCTGCTGCTGAAAATAACGGTTGTAGCTCTCTTCCACCACGTAGTTTCCAACACATAGTATGGTTCCATGGCTGCCCGGCAACGTCGCCTTGAGCTCATAGGCCCGGGCCAGCAAACACTCATGCACGCTATTCAGCAGCTCCACATCGTCTTCCCTGCCCGGCCAAACCCGCAAATTAATGAAGATCTTGTGCTTGCTCTCCGGCACACATTCGGGTGCGATAATATTAAATACCGCAATCTGCCCTTTGGCAACCATCTGTTGTCCTTCAAAAGCACAAAACACATTCGGATAGTTCTCTTCTTCCCCTACCCACCAGAACATCACAGGACCCCCTGAGGTTACCGCCTGGTATAATTCTCCCAGCGCCGGCATGTCATCCTGGTTAAAGTTCCGAATCACATATTCATTCAATAATGTCCCCTGCCTTCTTCTAGATTATTCCAAATTATAGCATGGTAAAAAAAGTACAGACAGCTAAAAAATGAATATACCTATTCAGTACCAAGAGCTGGCAGGTTTTCTCTAGTGAAGCTTGCATTATTATAGTAGTTCCTGCAGGGACGCCTCCGTGTGGATTTGAGAGTAAAAAAGCCATCGGCTTCGAATTCCGAAGCCGATGGCTGGCTGTACCGTTTACTTCGCGCCTCCGGTATTGTCACGCGGCGGACGCATGGTCAGGCTGACACGGCCTTTTTTCAGGTCGACACCCATTACCCATACGGTAACGTTGTCTCCAATGGAGACCACATCCATTGGATGCTTCACAAAGCTCCCGCTCAGCTGGGAAATATGCACCAGCCCGTCGTTCTTAATGCCAATATCGACAAAGGCGCCGAAATCGATTACGTTACGTACGGTTCCCTGCATCTCCATGCCGGGAACCAGATCCTCGATCTTCAGCACATCCGTGCGGAAGATCGGCAGCGGCAGCTCCTCACGCGGATCGCGGCCCGGACGCTGCAGGCTCTCCAGGATGTCGCGCAGCGTAGGCACGCCGACTTCAAGCTTCACGGCCAGCTCGGCGGCATCCTGCGATTCAAGCTGGGAAGCGACCTCCTTGCTGCCAAGCGAGGAGACTTCGAGCCCCAGCTCGCGGAACAGACGGTCCACCACCGGATAGGATTCCGGGTGAATGGGCGTCCGGTCCAGCGTATTGTCACCGCCGGGAATGCGCAGGAATCCGATGCACTGCTCATAGGACTTGGCACCAAGGCGCGGCACCTTCTGCAGCTGCTTGCGTGTGGTGAACTTACCGTTCTCCTCACGGAATTTCACAATATTCTTGGCAATCGTCGCATTGATCCCTGCGACATAAGACAGCAGGGAAGCGGAAGCGGTATTCACGTCAACACCGACATGGTTAACTGCCGATTCCACCACTCCCTTAAGACTCTCCTCCAGATGCTTCTGGGAGACGTCATGCTGATACTGCCCCACACCAATCGCCTTCGGATCGATCTTCACCAGCTCCGCGAGCGGGTCCTGCACGCGGCGGGCGATGGAGGCGGCGCTGCGCTCCGCCACATCCAGATCCGGGAACTCCTCCTGCGCCAGCTTGGAGGCGGAATACACACTGGCTCCGGCCTCATTGACAATGAGGTACGCCAGCTCCGGATCGCCGATCTCTGCGATGACCTCGGCGGTGAACTGCTCCGTCTCCCGCGAGCCGGTGCCGTTGCCGATCACTATGAGCTGTATGCCATATTTGGCAATCAGCTCTTTGAACTTCGCCGCCGCCTCTTTCTTCTTGTTGTTCGGCGGCGTCGGATAAGTGACTGCCACCTCCAGCAGCTTGCCGGTGTCATCCACCACGGCCAGCTTGCAGCCGGTACGGTAGGCCGGGTCGACGCCGAGAACGTTTCGACCCTTCACCGGCGGCTGCAGCAGAAGGCTGCGCAGATTTCCGGAGAAGATGGAAATCGCTTGCGTCTCCCCCTTTTCCGTCATCTCCCCGCGCACCTCGCGCTCCACGGAAGGTGCGAGCAGCCGCTTGTAGGCATCCTCGGTCACTGCTTCCAGCAGGTCTTTGACCGGTGACGGCCCCTTAATCAGCTTCCGCTGGATAAAAGCATGAATCTTGTCGGCAGTCACCTCTATACCGACTTTCAGCACATTCTCCCGCTCGCCGCGGTTGATAGCGAGAATGCGGTGTGGCGGCATTTTATGTACCGGTTCACGGTAATTATAGTAATTCTCGTAGACGCTCTCCTGCTCTGCATCCTTTGCTTCCGAGACCAGCATGCCTTGACTGGCTGTATACTGGCGGACCCAGGAACGGATTGCGGGATCATCGGCAATGTTCTCCGCTATGATATCCATCGCGCCCTGGAGCGCCAGCTCGGCACTTTCCACACCTTTGTCCACATCTATATATTTCGCAGCTTCCTCTAAGGGGTTACCCTGGCGGCGCTGCTCCATAATCCAGTCAGCCAGCGGTTCCAGTCCTTTTTCCTTCGCGACACTGGCTCGCGTCTTGCGTTTCTGGCGGAACGGGCGGTACAGATCCTCCACTTCCTGCAGCTTCACTGCCTTGAGAATCTGTTCCTGTAGCTCCTTCGTCAGCTTGCCCTGCTCCTCAATGGCGCGGAGGACATCCTTCTTACGATCCCCCAGATTGCGCAGATAACTCAGCCGTTCTTCAATATCACGCAGCACGTTCTCGTCCAGCTCGCCGGTCATTTCCTTACGATACCGGGCGATAAAAGGGATCGTATTCCCTTCATCCAGCAGCCCCACCGTTGTTCGCACCTGCTTCACACTGATGCCAAGCTCTTTGGCAATCGCCTGCGTGATCGTTTCCTGCTCCTGGCGGGCCAGCGCTTCTTCAGCCGCCGGACCCCCTTGATTTGTATCCACTGTCAATGAAATCCCTCTTTCCGTACACGATCTGTGTTCATATGATCTCCCTGAAATAGTATCACAGATTAGCCCCGCGCCAAAATGCAGGAGAAGCCCATGCCCGTTATTTTCCTTGGAGACCCGGGCGGCTCATCCGTTTTCTTGAAGTAAGCGACATTAAAAAGCAGAGTACGAGTACAAGCGCAGCCACCGCGTAGGGAAAGTTAATATCCAGGTCAAACAGGACGCCTGCTACAATCGGTCCGGCAATATTGCCGAGACTGGTATAGGCAGAATTCATGCCCATCACGAAGCCCTGCTGTGATTCCACAGCCATTTTGGAGAGCTGTGTGCCGACAGCAGGACGCAAAATATCCATGGCCAGAAACACAATGAAGGTTACAGTGACGATCGCCCAGTAGCCCTGAACAAACAAGGTCAGAAAGATGAACAGCCCTGAGGCCAGCAGAGAGGCCGAAATGACCTTGTTTTCACCAAAACGCTTCAAAATCCAACTGAAGGCCGTAACCTGAATAACAGCTCCCGAAATCGAACCAAAGGTGAGGACAAAAGCGATATCCTTCGGCGTGAACCCGAACTTGCGGTCCACAAACAATCCGAATACCGTCTCATAATTAGCAAGTCCGAAGGAAAGCACGAAAACAATCAGCAAACCGAAAAAATAGGGTTCCCGGTAGGAACGCACCAGTTGGGAAACAAGGCGGTCTTTACTCCCCTCCATGGACCCGGCTGCGGCAAGCTGCTCGGTTGAACGGGACTCCGGCAGTACAAAGAAGGTCACTACTGCCACGAAGGCCGCTGCCGCAGCAGCGGCGAAGAAAGGGACACGAAGGCCAAGCTCAGCCAGGTACCCACCCAGACCCGGTCCGATAATAAAACCAGTGGTAATAGCGGCATTAATCAGCCCCATGCCTTTAGCCCGTTCCTCCATGGAGGTCGTATCCGCCACATAGGCCATAACTGCAGGCATGATCAGGGCTGCTCCGGCGCCTCCCAGCATTCTGGACACAAACAGCAGCCAGCTGGACTCGGCAAGACCAAACAGCAGCTCCGACAGCGCGAACACAACCAAGCCGCAGACTATAATTTTTTTGCGCCCCACTCTGTCGGAGAGCCCGCCGGCCCAAGGCGAGAGTATCAGCTGGGTTAGAGAAAAGGCAGCCACCAGCAAGCCAACTACACTGCCTCCAATATGCAGCTCATTCATGTAAGTCGGCATAATGGGAACAACTAATCCGATCCCTGTAAAGGCCAGAAATATATTCAACATCAGGAGCAGCATCGCGCCCCGGTTTCTAAGTAATAATGTCATTTGCGTATCCTCCGTATTTCCGAACCCATTCGTGATATCTCTGGTGTTCCCGTAAGTAAATCATAAGAAAATCACCCAACGGGTGAATACCGCGTAGTGCCCATATCTTAGCGTGCACGCATACCTTGCAGAAGCAGTCTGATAGCTTCCCGGTAATACTGCATGATATCCTCTGGCGCCTTAGCAGAGGCCATGATCTCACTGACTCTGCCGACCCCTTCCAGCAAGCCGCTCACTACAATTACATAATGGTTCAGATTGCCTTTCACCAGGTACCCGGAGTCCATCCCTTCTTGCAGAAGACTGCGGCAGGCCTCCGAGGCGGATTCATAGAGCCGTGCAAGACGCTCTTGCACCTCTTCCGAGAGGGAATGAGATCTGGCATATTCCTCAAGCGCCCGGATCAGCGGATTCTGGAAATCATTCGCATAATGCTCGCCAAGTGCGTAGAACCGCTCCTCGACACTACTTATGTGGCTCTTCTTCTGTGTCCACTGGAGCAGCCATTGCTCCGTATCCTCTTCCACAACGTACAGGAAAAGCTCATCCTTGCTGGGAAAATGATGATACAGGCTCCCTTTGCTGACTTGGGCCGCTGAGCACACCTCGTTCATGGTTACAGCTCCGTACCCTTTTTGCGCAAACAGCTGTGAAGCCTTCTGCACAATGCGTTTCTTCGTCTCTTCTCCGTCAGAACGTCCTTTAATCCTGATTACCTCCTTCTAGACCGACCGTACGGTCTAATTATATCACAGAGCTGCCTCAAAGGTGAAAAATGGCTGCTCCTTAAGTGCCTGGAGGCCTATAGAGTCAAAGAGGCACACCCGGTTATCCCGAGTGTGCCTCTTACTGCATTAACGGTCATCTATAGTCTGCCTGATTAAAAATCAATCAGTCCCAGGCTGATTTGCAGCGAATCATCCACCAATTTCATAGTTTCGTCATCCAGGTGGGTGATCTTATCGGTCAAGCGTTGTTTGTCAATGGTCCGGACCTGCTCCAGCAAAATGACAGAATCCCTGTCAAAACCGTGAGCAGCCGCATCTATTTCCACATGAGTCGGCAGTTTAGCCTTCTGAATCTGGGCAGTGATGGCTGCCACAATGACTGTCGGACTGAAGCGATTGCCGATGTCGTTCTGAATGACCAGTACCGGCCTTACTCCGCCTTGTTCTGAACCCACCACCGGCGAAAGGTCGGCAAAAAAAACGTCGCCGCGTTTAACGATCAATATCTACACCCCGCTTACTAAGCGGCCTAGAGTACTGTCTGCATCTTCCTCCGCGAGAAACGCCTCGCATGCCATGGTCAAATTGATTTTAGCCATTTCCATATAGCCACGCTGCATCGAATCGCGTATGGTCCGTTTCCTCCGTTCGCTTAGATACAGCTTCATGGCCTGCCTGATCAATTCACTCCGGTTGGAGTTCTCCAATTGGACGATCCCATCCACTTCCTGCAAGAGATGATCGGGCAAGCTGATCATGATTCTTTTGGTGTTCTGCAAATTGGCCACCTTCTCTTCCACCCCCACAAACCTTCTGCCCTTGTGTTCCAGTGTTACAATATACAAGGAATTTTATACAAGGAATATATGCCGCCAGTATATCAAGTATGCTGCATTCCATTATAAACTACAAATGGCGGTTCGTATAGACCATAAGTCACACTAGTCAACACGACCTACTCCTTCTATATCAGTTCCAGTATGAGTAACACGGTAAGGCCATTAAGAATGATGCAAGGGGTTTACCAGGTTAGGAGCAGCGCCTTCGCGTATGAACACACGCGGCACCCGGTGGGCCAGCATACAGATTACCTCGTAGTGAATCGTTCCAAGATGGAGTGCCAGTTCATCTGCCGTGATCGACACGGCGCCCTGGCGGCCGATGAGAACAACCTCTTCGCCAGCTTTGATTTGTTTCGCTTCTTCAGCGAAAGATTTGAGCGTTACCATACACTGGTCCATGCAGATGGTACCGACGACAGGAACGCGGCGTCCGCGTATTAGCACCTCCGCTTTGCCTGTTAGCATGCGGGAATATCCGTCAGCATACCCCACAGGAAGCGTTGCAATGATCTCTTCGCTGTCTGTGAAGTATCGGGTGCCGTAGCTGATGCCCCAATCGGGCGGCAGGGTTTTGACATACACCGCCTGCGTCTTCAGCGTCATTACCGGGTGTAAAGCCACCAGCTCGCGGTTCACCTCTGTAGAGGGGTAGAAACCGTACAAGCTTATGCCTACACGCACCATGTTTCTGGATAAAAGAGGTGTATCAATGGCCGTAGCGCTATTGCCCGTATGTATGATCGGGATGTGAATGTTTCTGTCCCGAAGCGTTTCGGCCACGCTCATGAACCGTCGGTGCTGCAACAGTGTATAGCTTTTGTCTTCTTCATCTGCTTTGGCAAAATGTGTGAACATTCCCTCCAGCTCCGCCTGCGCTACAGCATGCACTTCAGCGATGAAATCGGGCGCGTCAGCCGGTAAAAGTCCCAGCCTTCCCATCCCGCTGTCAATCTTGATGTGCACCTTCAGCCGGTGCTCCGGTATAGCAGGAAGCTGTCTTATTGCCTCCAGCACCTCCGGTGTGAATAGTGTTACGGTTACATGGTTCTTCCAGGCAACGGCTATTCCTTCCGGTGAGGTGTAGCCGAGTACGAGAATAGGAATTAGTATTCCCGCTTCACGCAGCTCCAATGCCTCATCCAGAAAAGCTACACTTACATAGTCCGCTCCGAGTCGCTCCAGCTCCCGCGCCACTTCCACCGCTCCATGGCCGTACGCATTACCTTTGACGCATCCCATGAATTTGGTCTCCGCTGGAAGAACCTTACGGAAAGCCTCATAATTGGCACGCAGATCATCGAGATTAATCTCAGCTACTGTAGGTCGATAGCTTGCTTGCACTTCAAGGTCACCTTCTAACATTGTAGTAAAACATCTCTGCAGCATCTCATTAATGTATGTCTTACTTCAATGGTAATGCTAATGGAAGGCGGCTGTCAATGTAACAGGAACTATCTTAGTGCAGAACCTTGCCGGACTGTCCTCGTCTAATCAGACCTCTGGAAACGGTCGCGACGTCCTTCTAAGAACGGTAACCGTTTCAGCGAGAAATAATAAAAAAAAGCGGACACTGCATGTAGAGGAAAGACTCCCACAATACGCAGTATCCGCCTACTCCTATTTACTTACCCGTTTGTTCCTCCATAGAAGCGGCAATCTGCATCATTTCGCTAACCGGAAGATTTGCACTGGTAATCCGGTACTCGATACCATCGCTCATCCAGGTAAGTGTCTGCTGTTCATCACCGCTGAGGAGACCTGCTGTGAAGCCCAGATCAATCACACTGCCCGGAGCCAGCGAGACGGCACGGTCCAGCGGACGCGATTCCATAATCGTATACTGGTAGGTTCCGTCATAACGGATTAGTACTGAATGATCTTTGCTGTCCTCCAATTTATTGGAGTCCTTAAGCTGGACACCTGCAGGAATATATCCCGGTTCAATGATACCGAAATCTCCGAGTTCGGCGGTAACCGGCTGCCCTGATGGATCACTATTCTCCGGTACAGCCAACGGATTGCCGTTCTCGTCAACTTCCGCCACTGTGCTCTCCGATGGCGTGCCGGTGGCCATATTCTTTTGCATATCAAAAGAATCCTTCGTGAATTCCGGATCAAACTTGAAGCTGTCGAATTTCACGTTCACGACAACCTTGGCTTCGGAATCAGAGACCTGAACCTGCTTCGGCTCATAGGTTTTCTTGGCTAGCCAAATCTTCTGGCGGACCAGTGCGCTGCTCTGATAATTGGCCGCTACCTCGAACACATAATTGTCTCCATCCTCCACAAACTGGCGGTTGTTATCAGAGACAATTCCCCGGACCAGTGTCTGGTACAGGTAGACCTGACCTTGGTTGTCCGGCCAGTCACTCTGGAAGCGGAAGCTTTTTCCAAGACTTGGTGTCAGTACGAATACGCCCTCATCATTGCGCAGCACGATTTGCGTAACATCCTTCTGGACGTTCGACAGGCTGATCCGATAGTAAGAAGGATTCTTATACCAGACCTCCACTTTATACTCCTGTGGCTGCTCGCCGGTGTACAGCGTCATCGTGCCTGAACCCTGGTAAGCCCCCTGCTTGCTCTCCAATTTATCAGACACACTGTTCAAATCCTTGACCACGGAAGCGGCATCCTTCTTCCCGCACCCCGCAAGCACCAGGGTCACGCTCATAATGATAGCGAGTACCCATGTTATCCGGCGCATGACATCATCCCCTTAACCTGTTTTGAAAAGCATTGATTAGTACATGTCTATGAGGGACTTGCCTACAATATGCTGACAGGCATGACAAGCATGAGGGATAATCGCGGACAACCGGACTTCAATCTAAAAAACCCGCGCTAGGCGCGGGCTTCATGATACTCTTCTCCTCAGATTAGCCGGGCGATCTTCTCAATCTCTACGGCTGATGCAGCCAGCTGCTGCATGGAGGCGGTAATTTCCTCTGTCGCTGCAGCCTGACGCTCACTTTGCGCCAGACAATCCATCAGCGTGGCATCCATCTGGTTAATATTCTTCTTGATCATCTGCAGGATACCGGCGATGTCCTTCGCGGACGATGCGCTGGATACGGACATCTTCCGGATCTCCTGCGCGACAATGCCGAATCCCCGCCCATGCTCGGCTGCATGTGCCGCTTCAATAGAAGCATTAAGGCCCAGCAGGTTGGAGTTGTCTGCTACCTTCTGGATGAAATCCAGAATCTCGTCTGTCTTCTGAAGCTCCTCTACAACCCTCTGGCCCAGCACCTTCAAATCGCTTACTGTGCTCGCCAAATCTGTGGCGGTTCCGGCAATCTCCTCCGAAGTGGAACTGATCTCTTCTGAGGTCACCGCCAGTGAGTTCGCCGCAGAGCTCAAGGTTTCCTGATTGCCAAGGCTGATTCCTATCGTGAACACTCCAACAACTGCCCCGTCCCTGTCCCTGATCGGCATAGAGGAGGATTTGAAGGGCCATCCGTAGACTTCCTTCGGTATGTTTGCGCTGACTGCTTCCCCTGTCTCCAGCGCCATCCGTATTCCCCCGCTTGGCGGAACCGGAGTGCCCTCTTGGATGCGGATATCCAGTTCCGTCCCCGGAAGATAATAGATGAACTTATCCAAATCGGCCAATGCGAACATTACATCAAGTGGAAATAGCTGCTGCACCAGCGGCAATGATATTTTCAAAGATTCCAGTAAAGGTTCGATATCTGTTTCACTTTGGTTTTTCATGACTACAACAGCTCCTGTGGAAATATTTTTGATCATTATAGCACAGTAAAAAATAACGTTATATTAGATATTACCTTGAATTCCATAGATATGGCTTCCATCCAGATCGGTTCAGAGAACATCAGATATTTTAATTTTTATATCATTTTTTTTACATAAATACTTGTTACAACTAGATTGTAGCGACAAGCGGTATATCCAGAAAATCAGAAAGGGAATATGTAAAATATTATCATTAAATTAAAACAAATTTTGAACCGATAATGTAACGAAGCCATTTACAAGTTACATCAAACACAGAGGAGAATGAACAGATGGGGAACAGCGACAAAGGATTCAAAAACAAAATATTCAAAAACAAAGCATCCAATAAAATAGGCAATATGTCTCTAAAAGTTAAACTTCCCGTATTATTAAGCTTGCTGGTTGCTGTCGTTCTCTTGGCGACTTCAGTAACGGTATATCTATTCTCATCGGATCTGCTGCTCCGGAAAAGCAGGGATGAAATTAATGCCAATGGCGACCGCATAGGTGAAGGACTGTGGACTGCGATGCAGCTGCAGGAGCAGACCTCTTATGTAATTTCTGTGCATAATACCTTCAAGCAGCTACTAGAGCTTAGAAGCCAAGGAACCTTGTCCGATCAAGCCTTTTTTTCTTCAGAGAATCCCTACTTCAATAAGGCAAATTCGATTCTGCAAGACACGCTGAAAGGAGCAAATGGCAGTGACTCCTTGCTCGTACTCGACTCCCAGGGGACTATCGTGGCAGGAACAAAAACCGAGAATATAGGACAATCCAGATCGGACCGTGAATATTTCTCCAAAACGATTAAAGGAGAAGCATTTATCAGCGATGCGATTCAATCCAAAAGCAGCAACAAATTATTGTTGGTCTTCGCCCAGCCGATCAAAACAGATGACGGTAAGACGCTAGGCGTTCTGGCAATGACTGTAGACAGCAGCTTCTTCCTCGAAAAGCTGGGCAATATTAAGATTAACGGACAAGGCCAAATAGAGGTTATAAGCCGAAGCGGAATTGTATTGTACAACTCGACCGATCCTAAAAGGATAGGGAAAAGCGTCGGTAACAATCCGGGGATCAAAATATTACTGGATATTCGCGCAACCAAGGAGCTGGATACCCGGTCGGTCGAATATGGCAACCAGTATTTGCGGTTCAATAAAATCCCAAAGGCCGATCTGTCCGTTTCAGTGATCGACTCTTATGAGGACATCAAACGTCCCATTCAGGATATGCTGATGAAAATATTCATTGTAACCGTAATCGCCCTGCTGGTTGCGATTGGGTTCGGATTACTGTTATCCCGCTCCATCACGAGACCTGTTGGCAAGTTGACCTCGCTGTTCAAAACTTTGGCGGATGGCGATTTGACCGTGACGGCAGATGGCAAGTATAAAAGTGAGTTCAAGGACTTGGCAGACAGCTTCAATGTTATGGTCCGGCAAAATAAAGAACTCATCACCAATATGAACCAATCGATTACAGTGCTCAATACAAGCACCAATGAGCTTGAGAAGACCTCCAAGCAGACCGCCCGTTCCATTAATGAAACCTCCGTCACCTCAACGGGAATAGCCCAGGCGATGGAGCTGCAGTCCAATGACACGGAGCATATCGTTGATAAGTTCTCTGAATTCAGCAAGAAAGTTGCTGCAATGAACGACAACGCGCAATCGGTCAGACAGCGAGCAGAAGAAATCGTCGAAGTCTTCCAGATCAGCAATCAGGTCGTCGAGGGTCTGATCCAGATCAGCGACAAGAATGAACAGGAAGTCCAGAAAATCTCCGCTATCACTGTCAAACTTCAGGACAGCTCTAACAGCATCAGCAATATTACAGGAGCCATCAATCAGATTGCGACTCAGACCAATCTGCTCGCGCTTAATGCCTCGATTGAAGCGGCAAGAGCCGGAGAGCATGGAAGAGGCTTTGCAGTAGTGGCATCCGAGATCCGCAAGCTCGCTGAGCAAAGCTCGAAGCAATCGAACGAAATCTACGAGATTATCCAACAAAACCTTGCCTTTGTGGAAGAAAATAATGATAGTGTGATCCAGATCAATACGATTTCCGCCGAACAGGATGAACTCGTAGGACAGACTCAACAAGCTTTCCAGACCATTTTGGACAAAATCACAGATATCACGGTTCAAATTAAAAACATGGCCGATGAAATGGCCCATATGCAGAAAGACAAGGATGACGTTCTCGATTCGGCCCAAAGCCTCTCCGCTACCGGAGAAGAAGTATCCGCATCGGTGGAAGAAGTTACAGCTACTATGATGGAGCAGTCCTCTACCGTTGAACAGTTGGCAGAGATGGTAGGAACGATTGATCAGCTTACGAAAAACCTGGCAGAAGCAGCTTCTAAATTCCGGGTAGAGTAACCCCGAACAACCAGACCCTCTCTAAATAATAAAAAGTGACCCGCAAGAATGACACTCTGACAAAGTGATCTGCCCTGCGGGTCTTTTGTGTGTGGACTTGCCGGCTGGAGAAGTCGTGCTTATCCGGGTACACCAGTAAAAAAGAGATGACTCCTGGACAAATCCAGAAGTCATCTCTTACAAGTACAATAATCTTTTATACCGAAAATTTGGCTATACTATCCTGCAGTTCTTGGGCCAGCTCGGAGAGGAGTCTGGAAGCAGCCGCTATCTCTTCCACGCTGGCTAATTGTTCCTGAGCAGAAGCCGAGACGTCGTGCGCCCCCTCTGATGATAATGCGGTCATCTGGTTAATCTGCTCAAAGGCAATGACCAATTCGTGTGTTTCGTGAGACATCCCTTGGGAAGAATCCGATACACTCTTGATCTGTTCGTTGATCTCTTGTATGGAAGCTTCAATTTCCGTAAAGGATTGCCCTGCGGTACGGACAGCATGTATCCCCAGCTCAACTTCCTTCTCTCCCTGTACGACCATTTCAATGGTCTGGCTGGTCTCCAATTGAATCGAACGAATAACATCCGATACCCGCTTCCCGGATTCAGCCGTCTTCTCAGCAAGCTTGCGCACTTCACTGGCCACCACAGCAAAACCCCGTCCATGCTCACCTGCTCTCGCCGCTTCAATTGCTGCGTTCAGGGACAACAGATTGGTCTGGTTGGCAATATCCGTAATAATCGCAATGATATCTCCGATTTCTTTGGAGCTTTCGCCCAAAGCACTTACCACCTTCGAGACATCACCCACGTTCGCCGATACAGCTGACATTTGCCGGATGGCTGTTTCAACCGCCTGAATCCCTTCCGATACCAAGCTGGAAGCCATATCCACCGATTCTTTGACATGGACGGAGCGCTCGGCGATTTGTGCAGCCTCTCCATCCATCTTCTGAACGAGCGCAACGCTGGCTTCAATACTATTCACCTGTGTCTGAGTACCTTCAGCCACCCGCTCCGTAATCATCGCTACATGCTCTGTCGCCTGACCGGTCTGCTCGGCACTGGCAGTCAGCTCCTCGGAAGAAGCCGCCACCTGTTCTGCATTCGAACCGACTTCCTGAATCAGCACACGCAGATGATTAGCCATATTGTTGAAGGCCACTGACAATTGACCAATCTCATCTTTATTTTTGATATCAACCGATGTATTCCGCAAATCGCCATCCGCAATCTGGACCGCCATCTTCTGAAGTTTGAGGATTGGATTCGATATCATTCTGCTGATCAGAATAGAGGCAATCGCCCCCAGCACCAGGGCTGCACCCGTCAGGGCAAGCACCAGCAGCTTAATCCGGGATACTTCATCAAACGTATTATTAGCTTCGACGGTAAGATCATCCACCTGAAGCTGAACCAGCCGTTCTGCAGTGCTGCTGAATTTATTCAGTACAGGACCCTGTGATTCAAGTATTTTCAAATACGTCTCCGGATCATTCTGCTTCTTACTGTCTATGACCTTCATTGCGGTAATACTATAGCGTTCCTGCAAGAGATCAAGACCGGCAAGAATTTGCTTGTCTTCGCGATCGTTGATTAACAGCTTCAACTTTTCCAGAATGGTAACAAAGCTTGTACGAGCCTCGTTAAACACAGTGATGTTATTCTCGTCCCCGTTGACCAGATAGCTGTTCAGACTGGATTTCTCCGACTCTACATCAATCCTTAAATCTTTGAGCAGCTGAACGGATTGGGATTTATTCGTAAGCAGATGAGTATAGGATCTGTTCACCTTCGAGAGGTAGGCATAACTGCTGACAGATACAACGAGCAAGAGAATTAGGACCAATCCAAAGCCGCTGTAGAGCTTTTTTCTTATCGTAAATGTGCCTAGTAGTCTGCTCATTTCTCTGACTCCTCCTTGGTTCCCTGCAGGGTGCTGTTAGCCTGTATCCGATATTGCTTAGCCCCGTCTTCGGGAGTGGTGGTGCCTTCAATAACGTGACTCAATATTAACTGAATCGCATTTTTCAAAACCCCAGCATTTCCGGGTGAAGGAGGATCGATCGGCGTGGAATGGGTCTTCAGATAATCAAGCAGTTCGTACTGCTGTTTGCCCACTTCATCTGCTTTGGCGGATAGACCTGCAGAGATCGCTTTAGATACCGGGACTCCGCGTTCCCCCTTAAGAATATTATTGGCCTCTACATTATTCACAAAGAAATCAATGAATTTGACGGCTTCCTCCGGATATTTCGAATAGGAAGAGGCCATTAAGAACATGGAAGGTTTGATGAATCTGCCTTCTGCCTCCTTGGATATTTGCGGAAAAGGCAACAGGTGGATTGCATGTCCGGCAATTTTGCTAAGTGCACTGGTATTGTTGCTGAACGCAAAGTAAAATGCCGACTTGCCGGTAATTAAAGGATGATTCTCATCAATCGGCCAATCCTTCAATGAATCCTTGCTCAGCAAGCCTTCGTCCACCCATTTTTTATAGAGGGCAAAATAATCAGCCAGTATCTTATCGTCATCATATCCAAGCCCGCTTCCGTCAGCATTATACATCTTAACCCCGCGGCTTCTCAGATAGAAATTGACATTAAACATGTTGCCTAAAGGATAGAAGTCGGGTGTCGTGATTTCTTCTTTCAGCTGCACAAGCGTTGCATGAAGATCATCAATCGTGTAGTCCTTCGTTGGGACTGTAATCCCGGCTTCCTGGAAGAACTCGGGGTCGTACAGCACTGCTTCTGAATTCATTCCTATATTAATGGCATACAGTTGTTTATCCTTCATCCCTGGAGCCAGTGTGTCCGGTAAAATATCCGATGTGGACAGAACTTTCTGCTTGATGTAAGGATTAAGCGGCTCTATCAAACCCCGGTTAATATAGTTGAAAATAAATTCATAATCTCCCTGAATGATATCTGCCGTGTTCTGGTCAGCTGTTTCCATAGCTAATTGAGTAGCTACCTCATCATTGACCGAATAATCCTCTGTAATGATTTTGACATTTGGATGACTCTTCATGTACAGATCAATGACCTTGAGGGTATCTTCTTTGCGCTGCTGCTTCCCCCACCATATGAATTTCAAAGTCACTTTCTGGTCTGCTGTTTTCACTTCGGTGTCTTTTGCAGAACCCGTGCAGCCCGTTAGTGCAGATAGTACTAAAAGACTAGTCAACACCCATAATAACCCTCGAAATTTCTTTTTTTTCAAAAAAACCTGCCCCTTTTTGTCGAAATTTGTTTAAAATTTAGATTTTTTGTAGATTTTTATCTGTGTATTTTATATATCGGATAAGCCATCCTGTTAATGAATAAGTTTCGAGTGAGTAGTTCAAAAGTTCTAGTCTGGATTGTTGTAATTACTTTGCTGGTCCTCTCCATAAAAAAGACTGCTCCCAGGCGCTGATGTGATTCAGCTTGGAGAGCAGTTTTATAACAAAATAGGCTTTATCTTTGATGACTTACGCTTGTTTTTTCTCAGTTAAATAGTACAAGAAAGCCAGTACCGGAAGCATCAGTCCGATCAAAGTGGTAAGCCCCCAGCCGCCATAGGCATAGGACCAGCTTCCGAGAGAGGAGCCAATAGCTCCGCCAATGAAGAAAATTGCCATAAATAGTCCGTTCAAGCGTCCTCTGGCTTCACTGCCAAGAGAATATATTGCACGCTGCCCAAGCACTAGATTTCCCGATACTCCCATATCCAATATAATCGCCCCAGCCACCAGCAGTCCCAGCGTCACTTTGGAATCACTCTGAAATAGATAAGCGAGTAAAAAGGCTGCGGCCGCCAGTCCAAACGCAAGACCTGTGAGCGGCCGGGTCCACCCCCGATCAGCCCATCTCCCGGCAATAGGAGCGGCTACCGCTCCGGCTACACCGGCTAGAGCAAAGAGAGCAATCCCCTGCTGGGACAGATGATAGGTATCGGCCAGACGCAGTGAAACAGTTGTCCAGAAGAGACTGAAGGCTCCGAAAAGACTGGCCTGATACATAGCGCGGCGCCGCAAGACTGGAGTGCTTTTTAGCAGGGTCCCGAGGGAACGGATCAGTCCGCCGTAGTTCATTGCAGGCACAGGCTGGCGCTCTGGAAGAACACGAGATAACAGAATCGTTAGTAGAGCGATCACTACAGCAGATATAGCAAAGATCGCATGCCAGCCCCAGAGGCCGGAGATGAAGCTGGCCAGCGGACGGGCAAACATAATTCCCAGCAGCAGCCCGCTCATCACATTTCCCACTACCCGGCCGCGATGTTCATCACTCGCCAGATAGGAAGCATACGGTACCAGAATTTGCGCAGCTACTGAACCAAGTCCAATCAATAGAGAGGCACCCAGAAACAACGGTGCATTCGGAGCGAAGGTAGCTGCTACGAGAGCAACCACCACAACAGACAGTGAGATCGCTGTGAGGCGGCGATTTTCAATAATATCACTAAGGGGCACAACGAACAGCAGGCCAATCACATAGCCGATCTGGGTCAGTGTCACAATAAGGCCCGCTGCTCCTGAAGAGAGATGGGTAGCTTCGCTGATCGGTCCAACCAGCGTTTGAGCATAATACAGATTGGCTACAATCAGGCCACAGGCTGCCGCTAATAGAAAAGTAATCCAGCCTGGGACCGCATTCCTTTCCTGTCCTTCTTGTGCATGTGTCGCACTCATCCCTCGATTTGCCTGCTTTACCTGGTTCATGTGAATACCACCCTTCATTTAAATACTGAACGAATCGTTCATTAATTATGATTTTATAATATACTGAACGTACAGTTTTGTAAATAGACAATTTAAATTTAACCTATAAAGTATTTCCATACGATTTACCCCCCGTCAGGCTGGATTACTGCATGGATGTTTTTGTATAATGAACGTATAGTTTCTCAAGTGAACCGGAGTAAGGCTCAGGGTATATTGAAATAGGAGGATTGGATTATGGATAAAAAAAGAGGACGTCCGCGCAACAACGAAGCTGAAGCTTCCATTCTTGCCGCATCCTATGATCTGCTGCTGGAGACGGGATTTGGCGCGGTAACTGTTGAGAAAATTGCGGAGCGGGCAAAAGTCAGCAAAGCGACGATCTATAAATGGTGGCCGAATAAAGCAGCCGTGGTTATTGACGGGTATCTGTCTGCCGCTTCTGCCAGGCTGCCCGTGCCGGACACGGGTTCCATACAAGAGGATATTAGAATTCATGCGACGAATCTGGCTGTTTTTCTGTGCAGCCGTGAAGGCAAAGTCATTACCGAGCTCATAGGGGAAGGACAATCGGATGCGGGCCTGGCTGAGGCGTACCGGACGAGATTCTTTGCACCACGCCGCCAGGAAGCCAGAGACCTGCTGGAGCGTGGAATAGCCAGAGGTGAACTTAGAAAGGATATAGATGTGAATTGCAGTATTGATCTTATGTATGGTCCGATATTCTACCGCCTGTTGATCACAGGAGATACACTAAATGGGGAGTATATAGAAAAGCTGTTGGCCTTAGCTTTCGAAGGAATTCTCGCGTAACGATTCTTCCTTTGTATATTTATTAATCAATTCATCCAGCTTCATGGATTGTCTGATCACTTTCGGATCCAGCAGCCCATAGACGGTTTCGATCTCATTCAGCTTCCTGCGCTCCGTTTCGATACGCTTCTGAAGGACTTCGAGCTTCTTCATATACAAAACCTCCTTAAGGTATTTTAGAGGTTTATGTGAAATTATAGGATATAAGGGAAATTGCAGCAGTGAATGAAAAACCACCGGAATGCAAGGTTATACTTTCCGGCGGTTTTTGCTGTGCTATGGATTTGAAGCAGGACGGTTCATTAGTGCAGCCTATTCCCTACTGTGAGCTTTGCCCCAGCCTGATGCCCAGCTTCTTAAGATATGGGTTCAGCTCTTCGATCAACCGTGCTTGGCTGCTTAGTTCATCCTTAGTGAACCGTTCCGGATGAGTGCTGCCATCCGGGTCCGTTACTTTGGCATCCAGAGCCTTCCATTCGGCGATTAATTGCTGGAACTCGGCAAGCTCCTCACCGCTGAAGGTCTGCTTCGCCTTGGCAAGCTGCTGTTCCAAGAATGTACCGAAATCCAGCTGTTCTACTGATTGTCGGGGTGCTCCGGTGTTCTCCAATTTGCTGTAATAGGGTTCAAGTTCTGCCACCAGCTTGTTAAACCGGTCCTGATCCGCAGCGCTCAGCTTTTCGGGATGAAGCTTCCCGGCAGCATCAGCTATTTGCAGATTGAGGCCGCCGATCTCATGCAGTAATGAAGTCATTGCTCTAAAGTCTTCTTCACTGAGGTTCTGCTTCGCCTGCTGAAGCTTGGCTTCAATCCGGTCATACTGCTCCAGGGTGCCCCCCATTTGAATAAAATGGTCCTGCGAGCCGTACATAGAATCAGCCAAATAACTGTATCCAGCATAGACTCCGGTCGGAATAATCAGTGATGCCGCTATTATCGTAGCTATTAGCCATTTTTTCATGCGTCTTCCCCCTTGTCCGGGTGAAATCCCGTTCAGGATCTTCCCCTTCAGTTCCGGTGGAGCGCTCCAGCCTTCGGTTTCTGCTTGCAGCGTCCGCCGCAGGTTCTCTTCAAGACTCATGCATATCCTCCACCTTCCCTATCCTAATGGTGTCAGCCTTTTGTTTCCGGCGCAGCTTCTGCAGTGCAGCATGAATACGGGATTTGACAGTTCCCAGCGGAATACCGAGAATGACGGCGGCCTCTTCCTGGGAATATTCCTGCAAGTAGTGCAGAACAATGACCTGCCTCAGCTTGTATGGGAGACTGTTGACCTTATCCATCAGCATCCGGCTGGACAGCCTGTCTATGACTTCACCAGTAAAATCAGCATCCAGGACTTGGCTAGTGTGCTCCGCTTTCCTGGTGATCCGGAGCTGTCTCCAGCCTTTTCTCCGGTAAGCTTGAACCTGCCGCATCACCAGTCCTATCAGCCAAGGCCTAAACGCCCGTGCCCCATCATACTGCTTCAGCGAGCGGTGCAGCTCGAGATAGATATCCTGCACCACATCATCCGCATCGGAAGGCTCGGAAATGAGGAAACGCACGATCCGGTAGACTTCACGAACAGTCGCTTCATACAATTCCCCATAAGCTTCACGGCTGCCGGCCAGCGTGCGCGCAATGAGCTGCGAGTATTCGGTTTGATCTTCCATCTGCCTTTCCCTCCTTCAGGCTTACACTATGTATTGGAATAAATCGCTCAGATCGTTCGATTTATTTTGGGAGGCTTGGAGGGAGCCCTTTCTGCTGGAATAAATACTGGACTACTGTACCGGAGAGGCCCCATACCAGGGCTCCTCCGGATGCTACAATAATTCCTTGGGTCCTCGTCATGTGAATCAAATCCCCTTTTTGTCCAGAGTGACAAATATTAGGATTCATTATACGGGACCGCAACTGTTCCGTACCGGGATATATGTCATACGACAGGGCAGCTAATTCCCCATCAGCTTCACTTCGTATAACGTTGGGGTATACCAATTATTCGGATTATTCCATAGTACGGCTTTCACCAGATTAATCCGCACATATCTTGCGCTGAAATTGACTGCATCCGTTGTAAAGCCATACGTTGTATTGCTGGTGCGGTCTATCGTCGTCCAGTTGCTTCCGTTCGTGCTGTATTGAATGGTGTACTGATGATAAGCTTCCGAACCGTTGTACAGGAACCAGGAAATATCCACCTCCTGGACAGTTTTGACCGAACCCAGATCGACCTGCCACCAGGACGGCCAGGTTACACCGCTTGCCTTCCATTCTGTTGCATAATTGCCGTCAGCCACTCTGGAAGCATCAAAGCCGGTGGCCGATGAACTGGCAGTGGTGCTTTTACCAGCAGCTAGATTCGTCCATGACGGAAGAGTAACGGCCCCCGTTACAGCATCTATTCCCCAACTGCTCTGCCATTCGAGCGATGCCGTTCCGGTCGTTCCATCCAAAGTTAGCGGCAGCCAAATGTATCTGGAATCTCCAAGCTGGCTGGATTTCCAGCGGTTCCCCATATAGATATACGTTGTCGCTGAGGTTCCTTGAACCGGCAATATATAATTGGACTGTGAGTAAAAGGCCGAGGTGTTGCCGAGGTTCTGCAACGCTGACCAGGGTCCGCTCATGGAGCTGGCTGTCATATATTTGGCCTGGTTAGGATACCAGCCGGAGGCTCCCGAGGTAATGAGGAAATACTTGCCGCCCTGCTTGGCGACTGCCGGTGCTTCCCGGTGTCCGCTTGGTGCAATCCAGCCGAGAAAGTCCGACACATTAAGATAGTCGTCCGTCAGCTTGAAGGAGGCCAGTGAATCGTTAGCCCCGCCGCCAGAATTAGATGCGCTGATCAGATAGGCGCTCCCGTCATCATCCTTGAATACCGTCATATCTCTGGACTCATATCCCAGGGGCCTGAAGCTGCCCAAGTAAGTGTAGTTCCCCCATACCGTATCACTGGTGGCAACAGCAACACGGCCAAGCGAGTAATCGGTACCGTTCTCATAATGCATCCACATCACGTATTTGTGTGTAGCTTCATTATAGATGACCTTGGGACGTTCAACCTTGCTGCTAGCCAGCTCTGTGCTGGAGGTTGGCTTCAACGGATAGCTTACCCACTTCCAGTTCTTCAGATCGGTTGAAGAATAGCAGACTACATTGCGAAATGAAGCTGAATTATGCAGCTTATCCTCACCAATCCAGTAATAAGTAGCGCCTACTTGGATTACCGAACCGCCGTGGGCTTGAATCGTGCCTCCAGTCGTGTCATACCACACGGGTCCGTTATTGATTGTAACTGCTGCTGCAGCAACAGACCCCGGCTGTCCTGTCAGCAAGTACAATAACACAACCATGCAACCCCCAATTATCCATTGCTTCCAATTAAATTCCTTGCCAGTTTTTCGCCCTATACTCAACATACAATCCCTCCTCTTATCAGATGGAAAGCGCATTCATAAATCGTTTAGAGCATAAAACAAAGGCAAGTATAAGCCCAGTGTACTTTTCTCACTTTAGTGAAGGATCTATACCACCATTTATGCACTTTATAAATATATTTGAACAAAAAACAGGAACATCCATAAATGGAACCTCTTTTCGTTCTCCTGTATGTCTTAATGGGTTCGGCAGCCAACAGGTCTATAAATTGATGCATACTCTGCACCTCCACCCGATCATCCCTACTGGCGGCGCTAACTTCATCTCTGCTCTAAAGCAATTCATTGAAATCTGCCGCAGCTTTCCGCCTGAACTGTAGCCGGGACTTCCTACTCTGCCCAAACGTAACAGCCCTGACTTCTTATTGTTAACAGATCGTGTCCTCCGGGCGGATGATTTACAGTATAATTGAACAGATTGGAACTTTTAGTCTCTGGAGGTTATTCTGTGAAAAAAATACTGACTGCTTCTGCACTCACTCTGCTCATTGCCGGATGTGCGGCAGCTCCAACTATAGATTCAATATCCGCCGCTGCACCACTTACGCTGTCCGTGGATGGCCAGCCTGTTCTGCCCATGCTTCATCCTTTTCATTCCGGAGAGCTCCTCTATGTGCCGGCAAGAGCGCTCCTGGAATATTATCCGGTTGAATTAAAATGGGATAATATCCACAAAAAGCTCACGCTTACCGATAACAGCTCCAATACGGTTCTTTCACCTGGCAGTTCAGCCATGCAGGTTCGATATACGCAGACGGACGGAGGTTATGAAGAGAGGCTGGAGGGGCCTGTCATTCTAAGGGATGGGCACGTGTATTTTTCTGCCGATATGATATCCCTGTTAACTGGTGCCGAGCTCGCAGCCTCTGGTGACACAGTAATCATAACCTCTGGAGATGTCAGTACATCCGTGCGGGTTCCCGCTGAGCCTCTGGCAGTGGCAGTTGGAAGCTCCGGCAAGGTCAAGCTGTATGCGGCCCGGAAGGATGGCAGTACCTATAAAGGATTCATCCTCGAAGTGAACGGCAGGAAGCACAGCTTCGAGTGGGAAGCCCCCAGACAATTGTCATATTCTCCGGAGCTTTACTATGCCGATGTGGATAGCGACGGCAAGCCGGAAGCTACAGTGGTATTCAACCTTGGAACAGGCACTGGAATTTCTACGGAGGAGGTTCATGTGGTCAAACCGGAAGATTGGAAGGAGCTTGCACTACCAGCAGCGGAAAAAGCAGCCTCTGCAGGGCTCTCCTCCAAGATCTCGCTCGACAACGGCGATGTTGTGGTTCACCTGGAGCTGGCTGGCTCTGCTCCATCGAAGGTTACCTTAAGGCTTCCCGGCCGCGCCGGGGATGGCGGTCTGGAGCATTTTGGCACACAGGCAGGCATCGGGGCAGTTACTCATTATCAGGTGGTAGATGACAAGCTGAAGGCAGAGACCAGCGTAAATGCTGGAATTGAGGAAAGTATGGGGACATTGATGCTGGACTACAAAGCAGGCAATGGAGGATTAATGCTGGACTCGATCAAGTTTGAACCTTACGATACCACTAAGCAATACGTGATAAAGGAGCAGTCCGACCATGATTGATGCTCATATTCATCTGGAGCAATATACAGATTCAGAGCTGGAACCTATGCTGCGCGGACTTGCAGGGCATGACCTCCATTCGCTGGTTGCGGTCTCGATGAATCTGGACTCCTGCATCCGCACACAGGACATTGCGCTGCGTTATCCCGGCCGGGTGAAACCGGCTTATGGCTTTCATCCCGAGCAGCCGGTTCCGGCGGAAAAAGAGCTTGCCGCGCTGATGAAATGGATTGGTCAGCACGCAGAAGAAATGGTGGCTGTAGGCGAGATCGGGCTTCCCTACTATTCAAGAGCCGAGGCGCTTGAGCGTGGTGAAACATTCGAAATGGAGCCCTATCTTCGGGTTCTGGATGAGCTGCTTGCTCTGGCTGCCCGGCTGGACAAGCCAGTGGTGCTGCATGCTGTATATGAGGATGCCTTAACTGTCTGCGACCTGCTGGAGAAGCATGGCATCACCAGAGCTCATTTTCATTGGTTCAAAGGCCCGGAGGAGGCGGTGCGTCGGATGGTTGAACGCGGCTATCATATCTCCTTCACACCGGATATTGTATATGAAACGGAGATTCAGGAGCTCGCCCGCCGTTATCCGCCGGGGCTGGTCATGGCTGAGACCGACGGGCCATGGGCATTCGAAGGCCCTTTTGCCGGACAATCTACCCATCCGGCGATGGTTCATCATGTTGCGGATGCCTGGGCAGCGCTACATGGATATTCTGCCGTTCAGGCGAAGGCGATGCTGACCGCCAACACGGCGCGATTTTATCAGCTGTAGCCTGGGCTACTGAATCCCCTGCCGCTTCACGTTACCACCAGACCATCCAATCAGCTTCTTATCAGCCGCGCTTGATCGCCAGACGGTAGCCAAGATTCATGACAAAATTATAAACGGGATGTGTTCTCGATACCCGCATCCGGCGGATGAATGATGGCAGTGAATAGAAGCGACGCCGGAAATCGAGATATCCCTCATACAATTGCTCAGAAGTCATGCCCAGAGGACGAAAGACCACATCAGTCTTGCCGTTATATAGACTCCAATTCTCATTCAGTAGACGCTGCTCCCGCTTCATTTGGGCATATACCGGTGTCTGGGGCAGCGGTGTCAGCAGGCTGACCGTCACACCATCAATCCCAAGTGCCTCGCAGCCATCCAGCGTCTGCCGGAAGGAATCTGTCGTGTCCTCATCGAACCCGAACACAATGCCGGCCTGAATCATAATGTTATGCCTGTGCAGCTTGGCGATAATCTCCTGGTAGGCCCCCACCCGGTTCATCCCTTTATTGACACCGCGCAGCGCGGCTGTCGAGAAGGATTCCAGGCCCACGAACAGGTATAGACAGCCTGCGGCACTGGCTTTGGCCAGCAGCTCATCGTTACTGCAATCCGCCAGAGTTACCTGTGCCGCCCATTTTTTACGCAATGGTCTTAGCTGCTCCATCACTTCCATGGCATGGGCTTTATCTGCGAAAAAGTTGTCATCCCAGAACACAAAAAAACGTGACTTCATCAGGGAAATTTCATGAATCACTTCACTGACCGGACGGGTACGGAAACGGTTATGGTAGATTTGCTTCAAGTTGCAGTAAGAGCAGTTGTAGGGACACCCGCGGGTGGAGAATACGGCCCCTTTCATCAGTGAGTTTCTATGTAACAAATCCCACCGGGGCAATGGCAGATTCGTCAGCTCCGGAATATCCACCGAACGGTACACGATCCGATAATTCCCCTGGTAAAAGTCCTCCAGCAGCAGGGGCCAAGTGGCCTCTGCCTCTCCAATGACAAGGATATCACAATGCTCCGATACCTCCTCTGGCAGCAGTGTGGCATGGGGGCCCCCCATCACTACCTTCGCGCCTCCATCCTGGAATCTCTCCGCCATCCTGTAGCAATGCCCGCTGTTTGGTGTATTTACCGTGATCGCTACCAGATCAAACCTCTCCCCGTAGGGAACTTGCTGCTGATATTCATCCACAAGTGTGATTTCGTATTTTGTTTCATCTATGAATCCGGCCAAATAAGGCATTGTAATCTGTACGAAGTTATTGAACTGCTTTCTCCGGAATTGATTAATTTTCTGGTTCTCCGGCTGGACCAGCAGAATGCTTTTTCTCATGGGACACCTGCCTGCTTCATAAATTTATGGGGGAGAAATGGGATATGCTGCGCTTCTACCTTTTTACACATTCGCCCATACGTTCCCATTTCCTCCATAAAAGAAAAAAGCCTCTTCAAGCTTGTCCTGAGGCCAGAGTTGTCGGCCAGAGTAATCGGCCAAAGAGGATACCACCCAGCCCAAGAAGGACTTGAATGATGCCAAAACTCACGAAGATGCGGCCAGGCCCGGTAATCTGGACCAGCAGTCCTCCCAGCACCGGGGCGGAAATCATCACGAAACCAAGTACGGTGCTTAAGATACCAAAGATCCTGCCGGTCATGTGGGGCGGGGTCTCTTTTTGCAGGCAATAATTGAAGGTCACGAAAAAGGTCCCATTCCCGATACCCAGGATGAATCCGAGCAGCAGCACCCACACTACAGAAGCGCCGGACTGAAGCAGACCAAGCCCCCCCACTGAGCCACCGATCAGCACATAGCCCATCCCCAGTCTGAGGCCATAGCCCGTTCCCGGATTCAGCTTATTGAGCAGAATAATGATACATACCGCACCCGCCCCGGAGGCTGCAACCATCCAGCCCAGCAACGATTCATTCACCGGTGAGATTACCCGGAACAGGCTGGTGAACTGAAAATCAATGATCTGGATCGCCAGGGATCCCACAAGTCCAAATAACATCGTATGCAGCAGCAGGCGGCTGCGCAGCATGAAGCTCCAGCCCTCTGTCCACATCATGCGTATAGGCACCCGTTCCTCCTGAGTCTGTGCCGCGGGGAGTTCACCTTCCGTATGGATGTTTTTGACGGAGAGCAGCAGCAGGTAAGAGCCCACACGAAATGCAGCGTTCAGTAAGATACACCACTGCGGGCTAAGGAGGGTTAGAGCTACGCCGCCCAGCAGAGGACCGGCGATCTTGGAGCCCTGGTTCACGATACCGTTCAGCGAGGTGGCTTGAAGCAGTTGATCTTCCTTGACAATACTTCGGGTCATGCTCTGCTGGGCCGGAACATTCAGCGTGGAGATCGCCGAACGCAGCGCAAGCAGCGGCAGAAGCCACAGCATGTTGGGTGCGAACAGCACCAGTACGGTCAGAATCGCAGTTAACAGATCGCATAGGCGCATCAGCTTCAACTTGTCGTGCCTGTCGGCTGCGGCCCCGGCTACAGATCCGAGTAAAAGGTTCGGGAGCGCCATGGCGACTGGAATCAGCGCGAGCATCAGCGGAGTGACCTGCCAACGGTAGCCGACGAGCACCTGAATAGCCAGTGTATCGAACCAGTCACCAAATGTTGCTGTGGCGAAGGCGCTGTACACGCGCATGTATACTTTGTTGTGCAGCAGGCTGTGTCCCTGCTTCATGGAAGCTTCCATCAGTCATTCCTCCAGGTTACATGTAGATTCATGGAACAGTTTCGTTCAATGATCTAACGGTAACAGGGAAATGTCAGAGAATGATCAGAGGGATTCCAGCAACTGCTGCATTAGTTCCTCCAAAGGCTGCTCCAGCCGCTTCACCCCGGATTGCTCCAGCTCCAGCGCAAAGATATTTTCATATTTATACTGCAACGCTTGCTCAGGCGGAAACATCCGGCAGAAATGCACAATCTGATACAACGCATATAGCCGCAAGGGAAGGAACCCTGTCAGCTCCTGTACCTGCAATCCCTCATCCAGCAGCTTTTCTGCCTCACGCCACCGCTTCTGGCGGACATACCAGAGTCCCTTTACCACTTTATAGCTTCCGATCTCCCGCAGAAAAGGCTTTTCCTGCAGAATCCATCCAATATCTTCTTCCATCTTAATAAGCTCATCGTCCCCGGTCCCTGCCACCAAGTTCACTAACCATTCCGTAATCTTGATGACGGGGATGAAGTTCTCATAATGGAGCTCCGCAATCACCTGATGTGATCGCTTCAACCTTTCCAGTGCTCTCTCCGGTTGTCCCGCAAAGGTGTATAAATCCAGAATCGTAAGAATCTCCAATTCTATTTGGTGGGATGGATGCAGAAGCTTATGCTCAATCACCTGCTCGCAGTAAGCCAGCCTCTCCTTGGGATCACCGGAGAGAAAGTAGAATACACACAGATAAAAAAGCCGATTCCTGAGCGGAACCTCATCCGTATACAGCAGCCAATCCAGATCTCCCTGTACAAAATGAATGACCATCCAATATTCCGGGTCCAACTCGTAGCCCAGAATGTCCTTCTGACGCGCCAAAGTGAGCATGGATTTACCTTGACCATATACATGAAATTTGGAGAACACATCGCGCATGGTATCGCGCAGTTCCGAATCCTTCGTTGTTGGATGGATCATTACACCGGCAGGAGATCCCGGCAGGGTCAGACTGTACCCAAAGCCACGGACGGTGCGAATACCCACGCCGTTCAGGACGGCCAGCTTTTTGCGCAGGCGATAGATATGGTCATCCACTGTGCGTTCTACCGGATACTCCAGCGGCCATACATGATCCAGCAACTGCTCCCGGCTGAACGTACGCTCCCGGTTGCGGTACAGAAATTGCAGAAGAGCGAATTCCTTGGGCAGCAGTGTGATCGTTATCCCGCCTGCTGTAACCGTGAACTCGCTCCCGTCTAATTCAAGATGCATAGCCGAACCTCTTTTCCAAGGATAAGTCCATGGAAGTATTATAGCTTATCCGGCCATATTGTTAATCGAATCCTGTTCGGAAAATACAGAGATATGATCCACCTTACCCGAAGCTTCTGGAATGATGAACTTGAGATCATAGCGCTTGCCTGCCTGATAAATGTAGATTTTATCACTGCCGTTGACCGTGGTGCGATCCGGTGTGCCGAGCACCGCTTCAATCTGCTTCAGCGTCAGCTTCTGCAGATCGGCAGCACTGGAGCGGACATCAAAGATCTTGCTGCCCTTGTTAAAGCCGAATACCACGTGCTTCTTACTGTACGTTGCATAGATGCCTTTGCCCGCCGACTCCTTCGTATCCGGCTCACCCCAGGCTGCTTCCACCTCGTCAATTAATGCGGTGTGTGCGGCATATTCCACACCCGGCACTTTGCCTTGCTGTGCCAGCTGTAAAAGCTCTGCGAGCAGCTTGTTACTGTCCTGTGTTACGGAAGTTTGTGGTACGGAGGTCGCGGCGGCGCCTCCGCCTGCAGCACTTGGCGAAGCGGCGGACGGTGCTGCAGGCGGTTCTGTGGAAGGGGAAGGCGCAGACGGGCTGCTTGCTTCCGGTTGTAAGGTTGCCGCAGCTTCCGCTGTAGGAGCCGCTTCCTGGGAGTCGTTCCCCGCGTTATTATTGGAAGAGCTGCAAGCGCTAAGCCCCAGCATAGCAGCAAGTATTAGAATTCCGGCTGTCGATTTGAATGAAGTTGTCATGATTTGTTTCATCTCCTTGGGTCGTCTGTTCTCTAGAGCATTCTGTTAATCCAGACGGGTGACAATAAGTAAAAGTTGCAGCAGAGATATTAGCCGGATCAGCGAAAAAAGCGTCCCCGTCTGCTCAGCAGACGGGGACGCGCAAGGTGATTTTATCTAGATCAGATTGGACTTCTGCAAAGCGTATTGCCTGTTGGGACTATAGGCTTCACGCTTATTACCACTGGTGTTGCCGTCCGTTGACTAGTCTGCTTCACTTCAAACTATCCATCGCTTCCTTATCAACCACATACGTTCCCGCCATCAGATCATGTACGGCCCGGTTACTCTTCAAGAATGCGACGCATAGACAGTCTATGATAATCACAAAACCCAAAAATGCATTCATACCAATCACAAGCGGGAGCCATTCCCCTCCATAATTGAAAAACGACAGGTTGTCATACGCACTCAAGCTCATAATAACTGCCAGCAATGAGTTCAGTATATATATACTATACCGGATCAATGCCTGCTTCACAGAGGGCAGCTGTCCGTTCGCATTAATAATTCTGACCTTCAGAAGCAGCTTTCCGGGTGTCCCGCCATACTTGACTACCATAAAAATATTAAATGCGCCAAGCAGCACAAACTGGATAAATAACGGTATCGCCGAATGATAATGCTCTGTCGCCCAGACGAAAAACTTGTTGATTAAGTAGGCTGGAAGAAGCAGCACCAGAACATCCACTATGCTGATCAGTACTCTTTTCCAAAACCCTACAAATTCACTCGCAACCAACTGATTTTCAACACTTCGCTCCATCTTCGCCTCCAGAGTTAAGAACTGTACGCAGCCAAAATATCCTTCCCTACCTGCTTCGCTTCTTCCAGCGTGCTCGCCGGACCTGCAATATTCCCCTCTCCGTTCTTAAGGTTATAACGCTTATCCAGATCGGTCAGCGTAATCCAGAACCGGTCCAGCTTCTTCGATGCAGATATCACCCCGGTTATACGTGTAGAGTGATCAGCATCCAATGCCGTCATAACCCCAAGATAATAGCCTCCACTATCCTTCAGTTTTATTTTATAGATCAGGTCCTGATCTACAGTGAGTGTTCCGTTAAACGTACTTTTGGAGAACAGCAAGACACCCCGGACAACCTGGCCTTTAAAGTGGAGAGTTGTGCTTTTTATGATTCCGGATTCATTCGTGTAGATAATACTCCCGTATTCCCGCTCCGCATGCTGCGGCCGCATCCAAAGATAGAGCAGTACAAGTACAATTAGGGTCAGTCCAATTCTTAGCCATACTTTTTTATTCATCGTTCCTCCCATGGTGTTCTTCTAGTCTATTGCTTCTGCACTGTAAACGTGAACGTCCACGTGGCTGTGTTGCCGGAATAGCGTCCCCGGTTTTCAACGACGGTCACCTTGATGGCTTTGCTGATTGTTTTGGTTATAGCCGAAGCTTTGACAGAAGCGGTCGCCGTGGCGGAGTCCGGAATTTTGTCCTGCTCTTCCGCATATGCCTTCAGTTGAACACTTTCTGTAGACTTCAGGTCCAGAACCACGGACGAGCCCTCTCGGATCTCTTTATCGTTAATAGATGCCTCGGTATACCACTCATTACCCACATGATTGTTATCGGTCAGTTTTGCACTGACCAGGGTTACCTTCACCTTGATGTTTTTGGATGCCGCCGAAGTGGATTGTACCGGTACGGCCATACTGAACAGGAGTAGCAACAGTACCATGGTTCTGATTCCCTTAATGCGCATTTGAGAGTGCCTCCCTCATATTTTAACTGTATGAATTATACATTTCGCCAAAATGGGCCATGATCCTTCACCTCATCTGTAATTTTTTGGTTTTTTCGTTATTTCGGTACCGCCAGTTGTAAAAGGTTAGCTATTCCCGCTCACGGATCGTTCGCTGCAGCTGCACGATTTCGGCCATCAGCTCACGGTCTTCTTCCACCGTCCCTTTGGCTTCGCTGTGCATCAGTTGGTTCAGCCGCAGCTTTAGCAGCTGCAGTTCTCCTTCCCGTGATTGCTCTTCCGGAGTAAGCACCCGGCTCCGATCCTTGGCCGCATATTCCTCATAGGTACCCGTGAACAACCGGGGTTCTCCTCCACGCTCCAGTACAAGCATCCGGTTGGCCACTTTAGCATGCAAATACCGGTCATGCGAGACGATAACGAGCCCGCCGGGATAAGAAGCCAGCGCTTCTTCCACTCGCTCCCGGGTATCGATATCCAAATAGTTAGTCGGCTCATCCAGCACGAGCAGATTGGCACGGCCAAAATACAGGCGCAGAAAGACCACACGGCATTTCTCACCAAGGCTTAAATCTCCGATCTGCTTATACACATCCTCCCGCGGGAACAAGAAACAGCCCAGAATCGTCCGCGCCTCCGTCTGCGTCATACCGGGAAGCTCCAGCAAGCTATCCAGGATGGTTGATGACAGAGGCAGATCATCCAGCTCCTGGGCAAAATAACCCACCCGCGTGCGGGGATGCATGCGTACTTCTCCACCGTCAGGCTCCAGCAGACCTGCGATCAGCTTCAGCAGCGTGGACTTGCCGGCACCGTTGGGTCCAAGCACAGCAAGACGGTCCCCGCGCCGCAAAGTCAGATTGAAGTTCTCCATCAGTGCAGGGGTTTCCCCATATGCATAACGGACACCGTTCATCTCAAGCAGCGAATCTCCCCGGAAAACCTCCCCTTCCAGCTTCATCTTCAGCTGGGATGCAGCCTGCGGGAGTTCCACCCTGTTCTGTTCCAGTCGCTTCAGACTCGACTCCTTGGCATGGAGGCGGGAGACATTCTTTTTGGCTTGGGCGCGCCGGAAATCGTTCTGACCGGCAGCAAGGTGGGCCTGCTGGAACCACCGCGCGTAACGGCGGATGCTCTCCAGCAGCTTTTCCTTCTCCACCTCCTGCTTTCTGTACTGCACCATAAGCGTCCGCGACTCTATCTCCTTCTGCTCCCGGTACTGTGTATAGGCTCCCGGATATCGCCGGCAGCCCTGTGGGGTCAGCTCCAGCACTGCCGTAGCCGTCCGGTCAATGAATCTCCGGTCATGGGAAACGTAAAATACCGTCCCCGGATAATTCCGCACCCATTCTTCCAGCCAGATCATTGTTTCCTCATCCAGATGGTTCGTCGGCTCATCCAGTATGAGCAGCTTCGGTTGACGGGCCAGCAGCGCAGCTAGCTGAACTCTGGTCTTCTGACCCCCGCTTAGCTGGCGGTAAGGCAGCTTCCATACCTCCGGATTCAGCATTAGCTGGCTAAGGCATTGCTCCGCTTTGGCCTCCCAGCCATATCCATCCAATTGGAGGTAGCGTTCATATACTTCCCCGTATTCAGCTACCAGCGCTTCATCGTTACCGCCTGTCGCATGGAGCATATGCCCCAGCCGCTCTAGTCTGCGCTTAAGGTCATCTACCTCAGGGGAGCCGGACAGCACATATTCCAGCGCACTGATATCAGACCGGATCTCCAGCTGTTGGTCCAGTACGCCCCGTTCCTCCGGCGGCAGACCGTGAAAGACGCTGCCTTCCTCGAAGGCATAACGTCCGAGTATCCCCTGCAGCAGTGTCGTCTTGCCGATTCCATTGCGTCCAAAGAGCAGCACGCGTTCTCCCTCGGCAATTTCAAAAGAAACATTCGTGAACAGGGAAGTACCGTTCCATTCTTTGCGTATATTTTTAACCTTGATTATGGTCATATCCATTCCTCCGCTTCGATGAAAATACAAAAAAACCGCAGCCAGCGGCCTGCGGCAGAGCATGTATGAAGGAGGGAGGATGCCATGGAACAGCCAATAGACTAGGCACCCTCTTCAATCGTTAGGTGAGTCATCCATTTAGCTAAGTCCATCATAGCAAGCATCGTAAGGTCCCCGATCGACACACGTATCCCCTAACCGTACACCCCAAGCAGAAACATCTGCGCCGTCCTAACATAGAGACGGTACGGCTTCAGCTTATATATCAAAGGGTGTCCCGTGGCTTGTGCATAAGCACATCCCTAGTTAATGGTCTTATGAGAAGGAAACGTGTTAGTTATTCATCGCTTCGGTGAACCTCCGTAATTGTCCGAAATGGAATATCACTTATAGCATATGCATCTCCAAGAGCATAAGCAAGGTCAAGAACCTCTATATTCAAAGTTTACCCATTAGTAATTGCTTAGCAGCGGGACAGCAAATGGTAGCAGAATCAACAGCAGGGAGAAGCTCGTCAAGCTAACCGTCAAATTCCGGCCCAGCTTCTGATTCTTGTCAGATTTCAACCAGCCTTTGAACTGCCAATAATTGCGGTACAGCACAAAAAATAAAATGAAATTTCCGATCGCAGCGCTCCCGGGGTATATCGTCCAACCGTACAGCAGCTTAAATAGTACGTATTCCAAGCCACCCAGTATTCCTAGCGTCAGTACCAGCATAAGACACATACGTAATATCTCGATCACAAAGGTTACCAGCTTGCTCATCATGCATCACCTCTTCCCGTGAGTAAGAACTCGTTCTGCGGCTTGACCCAAATGGATATGCGTACTGCTCCAGCGCAGAATCTCCTGATTATTTTGGACGATCATCCGCTTGTAGGCATAATCCTCGGTCAGTTCCATAATTCTGGGCATATCCACCCGCCCATAATTCCTATTCCATTCAAACAGCATCTTATACAGATTCTTTAATGTCTGGTTGTAATTTCCCCGCTCCAGGCCGAGCCTTGTTCTGATAAATCTCTGTACCACCCGCAAGTCCTGGACTAGCCGGTTAGGCTGGATCACAATAATGTAATCTGCCTGCCGGAAGCTCTCGCTCCCCCATTTATAATGAACCCCTTCGATGATCCATGCGTTAAGAGCAGCAGTTTCAGCTAATAACGAATCTCTAACCTCCGGTGTATTCCGCAAGTTCGGAACCGTTCTGTCCCATACAAAGTTATCTGTTTCAAAGTAAGGGAGGCCATAACGCTTGGATAATTCCCTGGCCGTATAGGATTTACCGCTTCCACAGCCGCCAATAATCCGAATTCGAATCTCAATCACCTTCCAATCAACCTAATCCAGCGGATTTCAGCCTCTACCTCTCTAAGCTCTAGTATAACTGCCGTACCATTAAATGGTAACAAAAAAAACAGCAGGCGTCTGCCCGCTGCGATCCGGGGATTCTCTAGTACCGATCCTTCCTAAAAGGTGACCGTTGCCTCCTGCTTACTCCATTTGAACGGAAGACCAAACAGCTCTGTAAGGCTTCCAAGCGGAAGATAGAGACGGTTGTTCACATTTTTGGAGGCGATCATTGGGAGGGTTTGGCCCTGTACAACCGCTTGAGCAGTCAATGGGATATGTGTCACCGAACGGTCACCTATGGTGATCACCAATGCTCCGGTTCCAGCATCCTGCATCAGCGTCCCTCCTAGCAAAGCTACCGTTTCCCTTAATGGGACATACACCCGTGAATTCTCCAGAATGAAGTCATCCTTAAGTTTCAGGCGTTGGTCATCAATGATGAAGGTGCCAGTAAACGCAGTAACCCCGAGCAAATAACCATTTTGGACTGCAATGCTAACCAGACTGAGTGCTGAAGAGGTAATCACTACTTTTGTGTTCTTGGCAATCTGCGGATACAGCCAGTGGATGTCTTCATTATGCATCCGGATGCAGCCGCCACTAACATATTTACCGATAGAAGATTCGTTATTATTGCCGTGAATGGCGTACGTTGTGCCCTTTGTGCCGTTTACTTCAAGTCCCAGCCAGCGGTCCCCGAGCGGATTCGCCGGATCTCCTCCGGGAATATGATCTTTGTAATAGGGCCTGTTCTTGATCTTGACGACAATTCTGAAGCTGCCTTCCGGCGTGAGGCTCTTGGTCTTGCCTGTGGCAACCGGAAAGGTCCGGACCAGCTTGCCGCCACTGAAGTAGCCCAGCGTATTCGTCTTTTTGTTCACAATAATCAGATCAGAAGACGACGCTGCCGATGCCGTAGACACTCCCTGGAAACCTAACGTTAACAGGAGCACAAACACAATCGGCACCGTAATACTCCGTGTTAGGTGGAAACGGCTTCGCCGTCCTTGTAAGAACAGTATCCGCTTCAGTAAAAAATAGAGAGGAAATTTATGGTAAGTCCTTGGTCTGGCAACTAAATCATGCAGATTCATGCAGCCCCTCCTCCAGGTTATGGGTGATTATGGAAACTCTTTTCTAGATAGACGGAAGGTTGCAGCAAAAGTTGCAGTGCAGCTCGTACCTTTCTATTGAACCCCGTCCCACCGGCAGTGAAAGAGTAATTGTACAATTGGAGCCGCCAGATCAGGCAAATCAAGCAAATGAATATTCATTACTTTCCTCAGAGATAATAAGGGTGCAATCCAAAACCGAACATGCCAAGGAGGCAAAATATTTTGAATTCCAACATGTCCAGCCAGATCAACCAATGTGAGCAAATCATTCAGCAGCTGATCTCTCAAACACAACAAGCCACCCAAAACTACCAACAGCTGCTTCAGCAGGAACAGCAAAATGCTGCCAAGCTTGAAGAATTGGCAGACCGTGAACGTAAAGCCAGTCAAATGATTCAGCAGGCTCTGCAGGGTCATCAGACAGCTATGCAGCAGCTGCAGCATGCATCCCAACTGTGTAGACAGATGGAGCAAAACGCTCAAACGTCCAGTTTCAGCACTGGCATTCAGGGATTTGGCACAGGGGCTCAAGGCTTCAACCCCTCTTTCAACCCGGCTTTCCATTCTTCCATGACCCAACCAGCACAGATGCAGCATATCCCAATGATGCCTTCCTTCAATTCGCAGCAAATGCATTCGCCTATGTCTTCAAGCCCATCCTTTGGTTCATCCATGAATCAAGGCCGCAACTTTCAGTAATTAAATAACACTTCAACTTCAAACGGGTTCCTCAGCAGCCTATTCCGGCTGACGGGGAACCCGTTTTGAAGTTGTCAGGAGCCGGGAAGACAAGAATCCATTGCAGCTGCAAGTGGGCTTCATACCACGAGCCGTCCCCGTTTCTCGGCGAGTGTGATCGTCGCTTCAACGCCGGAGTTGAACTCCAGGAAGTCGCTTTCGACCCCGTCACTGAAGATGACTCCATCCTCCGGCATCTGTGAGGTGATCTTCAGCGGGGCCTTGCTGCCAATCTGCCCGAACACCAGCCCGGCCGAAGTATTCCGGCTGGGGAAAGGCTCCCGAACCGAAAAGTACAGGTTCGGGTGATCCCACGGGAGACGCTGCTCCATCCCGGCAGTGTCTGGCTCCACCCCGGCGGATGCCCTTTCGCCAGCGACCCCCTGCAGCTGCGCCGCGCTGCGAACAATCCCCGCCGCTCCGGCGAGCACGCTTTTGAGCCAGCCGGTGGAGCCCATACCAGTGGAGACAATGATGCCGCTGGAGGATTGCTGCTCGGTGACACCGTTCAGCTCCACCTGATAGCGGGCGGACACATGGGTCTTGCGGCCAATGAACAGATCATTGACGCCATAAAGGCTCTGCCCGTCATTGAGCTGCGCTTTGGCAAGCGTAACCTCCCGCACCTGGCGCTGTCCCCGGAACACCTCCGGCACCAGCCGCCGGAGATCTTGGACGGTGAACGGCAGCAGCACACCGTCCCAGCGCTGCGGATCGGGATTGACCCCGATCAGCGGCTGCTCCTGCAAGTATTTTAGCGTATTGGCTACAAGTCCGTCCTGTCCCAGCACCACTACAGTGTCCTGCTCCCCGAAGATGAAATTCGGCACATGCTGGCGTTCCAGCAGCTGCACCCGGCCCACCGCACCCAGCTCGATGACTGCAGTCTCCACGGCCTTCCGGTAATGAAAGTCCTCGCTGAGATAATCGCTGAAATCCGCTCCGAGCCGTTCGATATTGAACTGCGCCTGCTGAATCGTATTATAACGGACTACCAGCTCTTCAAGGCGGGACTTGCGCTTGATCAGGATGATTTTGTTCTCTGTGCTCCGGCTCCCGCTCATCGCCCCCCGCCTCCTCTCGCAGCATTCCCGCCGTTTCCTGCCGAACCGCCCATCAGTCCCTGAAGCAGATCCGGCGAAATGTTCAGCTGTCCGATCTTGCCTGCATTCTCCGCCAGCTCCTGGAAGGCAATCGCAATCAGCTTATCCGGCTTCATGCCTACATTGGTCAGGGCCTGCAGCACACCAGGCGCTACGCCCTGCAGCGAATTCATCACGGCCGACAGCTCATAGGCTTTGGCATCTGCTTCGGCCCGCTGGTTGGCTACAGTCAGCCCGATCAGCTCCTGCTTCTTCTCTTCAAGTGCGGTGTCGAAGCTGAGCTGTTCCTCCTTCATCTCATTCTGCTTCTGCTTCACCGACCGTTCGGCGTCCAGCTGGGTTTCGCGGATCTGCTTTTTCTTCGTCTCGACAGCAATTTCCGTATTCAGCTCATTCTCCTTCATGCGGCGCTCCTGTTCAATGGAAGCATTACGGCGCTCATATAACGCGTTGTCCGCCACCCGAAGAATCTCTTCTCTGGCCTGTGCCTCCAGGGCGCGCAGCGTCTCCTTATTCGGGACGATCGCCAGAATCGACAGGCCCATCAGCTCAATGCCCAGCTTCTCGATCTCCGCGTTCTGTACTATTTCCTGGGTAATGCTCTTCGCCAGACGTTCGCTCGCCTTAATCGCTTCACGCAGCGGCAGCTGCTCCAGCTGCTTCTTGGTCAGCACCTTGGCGATATTGATTACGCGCTGTGCCAGCTTGCCGGGGTCATCGGAGAGATACGTATTTTTGCGCAAATTATAAGTGTAATTGAGAATCTGTGTAGTTTTGCGGTAGTCGGCAATCCGGTAGGTCAGTTGTCCCTGTACGGTCACTGTCTGGTAATCATTCGTAATCTCTTCGAACATGAACGGAACATCAATGGAGGATACCGGCACCACAACAACCGAAGTCGTAGGCGCATAATAATGAAAAGAAAGACCCACTCCCTCACGCACAACCTTGCCGTTCTTCACCTTAAGTACATAGTCGCTGGGCTGGAATTTTACGAATCTGAATCCAAACATGATTATTTCCTCCTTTTGTCATCTGTTATTAACAATTTGTTATTAACAACATCTTAGCACAGGATTTTGATATTATCAATATGTTAATAACAAAATTATCATAAAAAAATACGCCACACTCTCCAGTTTTGGAAAATGTGGCGCAAGCAGCGGCAATCTATGCATAACCATAACAACGACTGCACACAGCTGTTTATGACTATTTATTGGTGATCATTTATTATTACCGCTATTTCACAGTAACCTTAACCTTGACGGCTTTACCGCCGTATTTCACTGTAATATAGGCCGAACCTTTGCTGTTTGCCTTGATCAGGCCGTTTTTACCGGTGGCTACCAGTTCCTTGGTCGAGGCCCACACCGCGCTCCTGGACACATCGGCTTCACTGCCGTCTTCAAAAGTAGCGGTAGCGGTCAGCTGTACGGATTGACCCGCCGTCAGCGTCAGATTCATCTGGCTGATCTCCAGGTATTTCAGCACATCTACGGTGACAGGAACCTTGACGGTTTTGCCGCCATATTTGGCCGTCACATAAGACTTGCCGTAAGCCACTGCTTTGACTGTGCCTCCGGCAACCGTGGCGATTTTGTAGCTCCCGCTTTTCCATTCTGCCTTGTCTGTAACATCCTTCGTTTTGCCGTCGCTGTACGTGATTGTTACGGCTACTTTCGAGGTATCTCCGGATTTCATCGTCAGGTTGGTCACAGACGCATTAATCTCCGACACTTGATCCACTTCAACGCTGATCGTCGTCTTTTGACCGCCATAGGAGGCAGTGATGGTTGCCTTCCCTTTCAGAACGCCCGTTACCAGCCCTTTCTTCACCGTGGCAATCGTCGCCTTGGATGTGGTCCAATCCGCATCTGCGGTCACATTCGTCTCTACACCCTTCGAGTCAGTAGCCGTCAGCGTGATCTGCTCTTTGTCTGCCGCTGCCATCGTAATCAGGCTCACATCTGCCGCAAGCTCATCCACCAGTCCAACCTTGACGGTAATGGTTGCGGATACTGTACCTAGTTTGGCCGTAATTACCGCTGTACCCGTGCCTACTCCGGTAATCAGACCGTTGTCAACGTCAGCAATTTTTGCATCGCTGGTGCTCCATTCGACTTCATCCGTCAGGATCTTGTCGCTGCCATCACTATATTGTCCGGTAGCTATCGCCTGATAAGTCTCCTCTTCCTCAAACTCTGCCGTTTTGGCTTGCAGTGTCAGCTTGTTCGGGGTCCCCGCTGTTACTTTAATGGCTGCAGTCTTGCCGCCGTAGGAAGCGGTAATCACTGCGCTGCCTGTGGCGTATGCGGTGATGGTTCCATGGCTTACATCTGCCACATCGGCATGATCCGAGCTCCAGACTGCATCATCCGTCACATCCTGAGACGTGCCGTCTTCGTAATTCGCCATAACCGTTACGTCCTTGGTCTGATCCACGCCGAGATTCAGCTTGCTGATGGTGAGATTCAGCCGGGAGGCGGTCTCGACCTTCACGGTAATAGTGACGGTTTTGCCGCCGTACACTGCAGTTACTGTAGTCGATCCCGACTTATAGCCGGTAATCAGACCTTTGGTAACTGTAGCGATATTCTCGTCTGCTGTGCTCCATACCGCGTCATTCGTGACCACACCAGGGACCCCGCTCGCATCCAGCGCGGTCAACACCAGCTGCTGCGTCTTGTTCAGTCTTAGGAATACAGTGTCATCGTCGACGCTGAGCTTGTTGCTTTTGCCTACAACTGTCGTCATGGTTACCGTCTTGGATGCGTAGGTTGCAGTAATTGTCACCGTTCCTTCCGCGTATGTTGTAATCACTCCCTTAGCCACAAAAGCCACCGCATCATCACTGGAACTCCAGACAGCCTTGCTTGTCACATCCGCCGTAGTTGCATCAGCAAAAGTAGCCGTCAGCACCAGTGCCTTGGTGGCATTCACCGCAAGATTCACGCTGGTCTCACTAAGGGCAAGATGTCTAGCCGTGCCGATATCTACGGTAACCGTTGCTGCCACACCGTTATAAGTACCCGTGATCGTGGCCGTACCTACGGAATACCCTGTGATCAGACCTTTGCTGACCAGAGCCACACTCTTATCGCTTGTGGTCCACACCGCGCTGCTTGTCACATCAGAGGAAGAACCGTCTCCGGCAACAGCCGTCAGCTTCAGCTGCTTCGTCCCTCCCGATTGCAAAAACACGCTCTCTTCACTGGCAACGAGCTTGTTGACAGCCCCAACTTCAACATCAATTGAAGTCTCTAGCGTGCCGTAAGCCGCACTGATGGTAGCCGTTCCCGCGAGCTTGTAAGTGGTGATGACTCCCTTTTTGACATAGGCAACGAGTTCTTCGCTTGAGCTCCAGGCAGCCTCTGAGGTTACGTCTTCCGTACTGCCATCGGCATAGGTTGCTGTAAGTGTCAGCGTATGGGTGGAGCTTGTCTTGAGGCTAAGCTGCTCCTCACTTATATCGAGATACCGCGCTACAGCAACATCTACATCCACCACTACCGATTTATCACCGTAGGTTCCAGTGATGGTAGCTGTTCCGGCGGTATAGCCGTACACTTTGCCTTTATATACATAAGCGATGCTGGAATCGCTGGAACTCCAGATGGCTGAGTTCGTCACATCCTTGGTGGTTCCGTCAGGATATACCGCTGTCAGCTTCAGCTGCTGATCTTCTTCCAGATTCAAAAACACGCTCTGATCGTCAACCATTAGCTTACTCGTCTGATCTACCGTCACTTGAACGGTTGTTGTTTTGGTGCCATATTTGGCCGTGATAACCGCAGTTCCCTGCTTGTACCCTGTAATGACGCCTTTGAGCACGTCCGCAACTTCTTCATCACTGGAGGACCAGGTAGCAAGGGGAGTTACATTCTCCTGCGTACCGTCCGCAAACGTGGCAGTTAGAACAACAGATGAGCTGTCATTCAGCAAAAGCGCAAGCTCCGGCTGATCCACGCTAATCCGCTTGGCGACCTCTACGTTCACTGTAACAGTGATGGTTTTTTTGCCATAGACACCTGTAATAGTAGCCGTACCGGAGGAGATCCCCTTTACGTTACCGTTGACAACGGTGGCAACTGCTGCATTGCTGGTGCTCCAGACGGCCTTATCCGCCACAGTGGCATCAGTGGTATTGTCGGAAAAGGTAGCCGTCAGAATAACCCTGTCGGTCTCTCCCTTGCGGATATCCAGGCTTTGCACATTCTGCGTCAGAGCTTTGACCTTCTTCGTTACCGTAACGGTGGCCGCCTGGGAGAATCTCGTCCCGTCACTGTATGTATACACGGCCACAATGGTTGCCGTCCCTTCCGCTTTTGCGGTGACGATTCCGTTGTAGACACTTGCGACAGCCGGTTTGTCACTGGACCAGTCACTGCCTACAGTGACATCTCCTGATGTGCTGTCTGAGTAGACCGCCGTAGCTGTCAAAGCTTGCGTGTCTTCCATGGCAAGTGAGAGTTCATTTGCGCTCAGTACGATTTTGGAGACCGTAACCGCAGTACCCGCCAGTGCCAGGCCTCCGTTCCCGAACACCAAAACCATCGATAAAATCATAAGAAAAAAATAATTAACCCTTTTCTTTTTCAAATCTCTTTCCTCCTAGCCAAATTATGATTTCATTCTCTTATCGACATTTGCCGACCTTCAAATCAGGTACTAAAGAACCAAATAACTTCTTATAACAACGATAATACGTCAATATTTTCCCTTATTTATGTATGGGAGCCGCTTTGTTCAGACCTACTCTGCCGATCCGAAAAACAGGCAAGCTGAGAGCATCATAACAACCCTAACTGAATCTATTCTGAAAGCGGCAAAGAAAATTTGAACGAGCAGTTTTCTCTTCCAGGTCTCTCCAAGACTCTATATAATGAATTTCATATGATAATTCTAAGCGGAAGGAATGAACGAGGAATGAGCCAGGAAATAACGGTCACACAGCTTGAGGAATTGCAACCGGAGATCCTGCAACAACTAAATAAACTGATTATAAATGTCGTTGAAGACGGTGCCTCTATTGGTTTTCTGCCTCCGATGGCAACGGATGAGGCCGCTGGCTTCTGGCAAGGGGTACTGGCTCCTGGTGTCCTGCTCTGGGTGGCACTCGAGGGAGAAACGGTAGTAGGCACGGTGCAGCTTCACTTCGTATTGAAGCCCAACGCCCCGCACCGGGCGGAGATCGCCAAGCTGATGGTTCATCCGGAGCATCGCCGCAAAGGCATTGCCCGCCTGCTGATGGCTACCGCAGAGCAGGCAGCCGCAGCGAATGGCCGGACCCTATTGGTGCTGGATACGCGCGAGGGTGATCCTTCCAACCTGCTGTACCAGTCACGCGGATTCGTGGAAGCAGGCAAAATCCCGAATTATGTCATCAACGGCGACGGGGAAATGTCCGCCACGGTGATTTATTACAAGCACAGCTAAGCTAGGGAGCAACCGGACCAGCTCCGGGGAGCAGCGCTTTTCGGCAGAGGGGTCGGGTGCCAGGCCGTAAACAACGTCAAACGCCCGCGCGCGAGCTCAGCAACGGCATTTCTGCCGTTGTTTCCAGGCCACCCTATTCCCTGGGATAACTCCATCCATGGAATAGGTTCTAAGCATAGCAAAAAAGCCATCACCAGCCTGCGAAATAAGCAGGCCAGTGATGGCTTTTGAACATTTACGTATACAACGGTTGTTCCCCTACGCCCACCACATATCAAGCGGCTGTTCGCGGATCAGGATTGATTGCAGATTGGTCACTGCGCGGTAGAAACCCTCATCCACAGACATCAGCGGATCTTCGTGCTCAATGCTTACCACATAATCATAACCGTAGGTACGCAGTGCACTCATGATATCCGACCATTCGGACAGGCTGTGACCGCAGCCGACGGAACGGAAGGTCCATGCCCGGGTCTGCACATCGCCATATGGCTGCATATCTGTAAGACCGTACATATTGATGTTGTCCTGATCCAGATAGGTGTCCTTGGCATGAAAATGGTGAATCGCTCCGGCCTTACCAAGAATTTTGATCGCACCCACAGGCTCAATCCCCTGCCACCACAAATGGCTTGGGTCCAGATTTGCACCAATCGCCGGACCCGTAGCTTCTCTCAGCTTGAGGATCGTGTACGGAGTATGGCACAGGAAGCCCCCATGCAGCTCGATGCCAATCTTTACGCCATGCTCTTCCGCAAGCTGGGCGATCTCCTTCCAATAAGGGATCAGCTTGTGCTCCCACTGCCAGGTCAGAATATCACTGTACACTGTTGGCCAAGGGGTGACCGGCCAGTTCGGCGCTTTGGCCTCATCGCTGTCCCCGGCGGTTCCCGAGAAGGTGTTGACCACAGCAACGCCCATCAGCGAGGCGAGCTTGATCGACTTGCGCAGGATTTCATCCCCTTCGCGGGCTTCCTCTTTATCCGGTGAAATCGGGTTGTTATGGCAGCTGAAGGCGCTTATCATAATGCCGCGTTTCGTGAACTTGTCCAGATAGGCCTCACGGGCCGCTTCGCTCGCCAGCAGCTCATCCGTAGGACAATGCGGATTGCCGGGATTGCCCCCGGAACCGATCTCGACGGCGTTCAGGCCGGCGGCAGCGATTTTATCCAGCATTTCATCCAGGCTTAGACTTCCGAATACGGGATCAAATACTCCTAATTTCATCTAGACTCCCACCTTTTCTCTAATCGGCTCGAGCGCCTCGGAATGTCCGTATACCGGATAATCCCGCTTAGCTGGCGCACACCAGTTGACGCCGTTGATTATGACCCGCTGAATCTCTTTGTTGTAATAGGTCGGATACGATTCATGTCCGGGCTGAAAATAAAAAATCTTCCCGCTGCCGCGCCGGTAGGTCGAACCGCTCGGGAACACATTCCCGCCTTCGAACCAGCCGACAAAAATCAGCGATTCCGGTGCCGGCACATCGAAATGCGCTCCGTACATCTCTTCCTGCTCCAGGTCGATATATTCGCCAATCCCTTCGGCGATCGGATGGCCTGGCTCCATGACCCACAGGCGTTCTTTTTCCCCGGCTTCGCGCCATTTCAGATCACAGCTTGTGCCCATCAGCTTCATGAAGATTTTGGACATATGCCCTGAATGCAGCACCACCAGCCCCATTCCCTGAAGCACACGCTGATGAACACGGTTCACAACCTCGTCGCTCACTTCCTGATGGGCCACATGCCCCCACCATACCAGCACGTCGGTATTATTCAGTACTTCCTCCGTCAATCCGTGCTCCGGTTCATCCAGCGTTGCCGTCGCTGTATCCAGTCCGGCCTCGCTGAGGAAGGAAGCCAACTGGGCATGAATCCCCTGCGGGTAAACCTCGCGGATCCGCTCCTCCTCGCGTTCATGACGATATTCATTCCATACAGTTACTCTGGTCACTATGAACACACTCCTGGGATTTCATGTCGTTGAACTATTTTGGGATTTTGATGGAATTAAGGGGGAAAAGACCCGCTATTTCTTAGCAATGCCCCATTATTTCTCAATTAGCGGGAATTACTCCCTGTATAATCACCCACACAGGTACGGCGGAAGAGATAAGCCAAATCTAGAGGGAGGATATCCCGTTATTTGCCTAAACTATCCACCCTTTTCTCAATTAGAGGGTGTTTTTCCCTTTATGTTGGCGTTATTAGACTTTTCCCTCATTATTTCAAACAAGTAGATCTGTCTAAATTTTTCAAGTTGAATCGGTTTAGTCAAAAAATACAGGCATACCCGTCTCCGACGATTTGTAGATGGCCTCCAAAATACGGGTAACCACCAGCGCCTGCTCCGGCTTCACGACTGGCTCTGTATCATTCACAATGCTGTCGATCCACTGCTTGGCTTCAGCCACCGCAGGATCATCTCCTGCACCGTCGTAGAAATCCACTCCGGCAGCATCCAGGCCAATCAGCTTCTCATACGTTTTGCCGTATTCTTCCCCGTTAATGCGCAGGCCCTTCTCCATATCCGCTCCGCCTTCTGTACCACAGAGTACGGTTTTGGCTTCACCGACATCCAGGATATTCAGCGCCCAACTGGCTTCAAGGACAATGGTTGCCCCGTTCTCCATGGTAATGAACCCGATGGCAGAGTCTTCAACAGTGAACTTCTCCGGGTCCCACGACCCCCAGGCATTCGCGGCATTCTTGCGGCCGGACAGCTTGTGATAAGCATTGCCCACAGCGTATTTCGGCTTGTAATTATCCATCATCCAAAGAGTAAGATCCAGGGCATGAGTCCCGATGTCAATCAGTGGTCCTCCGCCTTGGGCTTCCTCATCCAGGAAGACACCCCAGGTCGGCACAGCGCGGCGGCGGATCGCCTTGGCTTTGGCATAATAGATTTCTCCAAGTCCGTTATTCTCACATACAGTATGCAGGTAAGTTGAATCCGCTCTGAAGCGGTTCTGGTATCCGATCGTCAGCTTGCGGCCAGTCCGCTTAGAAGCATCAATCATCGCCTGCGCTTCCGCCGTGGTCTTAGCCATAGGCTTCTCACACATCACATGCTTACCGGCTTCCATGGCAGTGATGGAAATTTCCGCATGGGAAATGTTTGGTGTGCACACATGAATCACATCTATACTTGTATCCTTGAGCAGCTCTCGATAATCGGTGTAGACCGTAGCGCTTTCATTACCGAACTCTGCTTTTGCCTTCTCGGCACGTTCAGGCACGATATCGCAGAAGGCAACCATCTCGGCTCCCTCCACTTTTTGAAGTGCTGGCATATGCTTGCCGTTCGCAATTCCGCCGCAGCCAATTATTCCTATTTTCAACGTCATACTAGCTTAACCTCCACTGGTTTTGATATCTCTATCATACAAATCCGCCCCGGTGCTTTCTTCCTGCATTCTTGCTGTATTATTCCTGAATATTGTCTTATGGTATTTCAGCGGAGAAATCCCGGTAGCATCCTTGAAAAAATGGTGAAAGGTCTTCACGCTCCCAAACCCGGCGGCTTCAGCCACAGCAGACATGGGCAAGTCCTCGTTCAGCAGAATCCACTTCGCCTTGTTGAGCCGGTATTCATTCAGGAAGGCTACAAAGGTCATCCCCGTATTCCGCTTGAACAGCTTCGTGAAATAATACGGGCTGAAGCCCATGTAGCGGGCCACCTCATTCAGGGAAATCGCTTTCTGATAATGCTGCTCCACATAGGAAAAAACCCGTTCCAGACGCTCTAGCGTCTCCCTTGACTGGGTCAGCGTATCTTCTGTGAACTTGGGCTGCCGCTTCAACCCGCTCCTCGGCACCTCGCGCAAAATAACGGTCAGCAGCTCAAACATCCTCGCTTTGATTAAATAGGCATACCCTTCACGCCGCTGGGTATCCTCCTCGTAGATGCTCTCGATCAGGGAGATCATCCGGGCGGTGGCCTCCTCCGGCCATGACTGGCTTGAGTACTCCATCTCCGTAAACAGATCCCGCAGGGAATAGCCGCTGCCCCCAAGTGCCGCAACCTCCTGAAACAAATTCAGGTCGAACTGGATCACCACCCGTTCACTTTCAGGCGAAGCGAGAAAATAATGCACATCCCCGCCGTTAATGAACTGAACTTCGCCTTGTTCCATACGAATGGGGGTATCATTAATTCCCAGATTTAGTCTTCCTTTAGTCACATAGATGATCTCGATTTCCTTATGCCAATGCGGATAACAGAGCTCATCCCCTCCACAAATCAGGCTGCGAAAGGGAAAATGCTTATCCACGTCCGGAAGTTCCAGATATATACTCATGAGTGCGGCTCCTTGTCCGATTTCAGATGTAATTCATTATACTCCGTAACCGCTATGGCGGCATGAAAAAAGGAGCCTCACGGCTCCTTGGATGTGTCTGCATACATGAAAATGTGAAGCTGAACCTATCCGATGAATCACAGCTTAATCTTCAATACTACCTTCCGTACCGCTTCCCGTCTTCCCGCTTCAATCCCCGTCATATGACCGTCCTGCGGATAACAGACCACGAGCGCTCCCGGTCCTGCAGTTACTGTGGATTTCACTTCTCCTGTGAAGAAAATGGCATCCTTGTCTGCACTGTAGTCATCTCTAACTGCCAGCTGTTCAATAGCGGCATAGCCGATTTTTTCGGTACCTTCCAGAATATAATGCAGGTCCAGGTTCAACCGGTGTGCTTCCCAGAAGCATTCCCCAGCATCCTTTGTTTCATATTCATTAATGAAATAGAACATGTCATCGTTCACATCATGGCGTCCAGCCGCCTGTCCGGCAAAATCAGTATCGCGCAGGAACTGCAGTCCTCTCTGAATCTTCTCCCCGTAAGCCGCCTCATTCTCCAGCAAATGTTCCAGTGTATCTACTATCATCACCGATATCCTCCTAATAATCTCTATTGTGTTCCCCCACTGCGGAATAGAAAAATATTATATGATCCGTACAGACTCAGTCTATGTATTTGTTCACGTCCCTTGCGCATATCTATTACTATTGGAGCTATTCGCTTCCAAGCCGAGTTTCATTATGAAGCCCCTTGTCATCCGATGCTCCATAAAAAATTTAAGGAGGCGGCCAAATGCTCATTTTCCTGATGTACATGTTCGCCGGATTAGGAATTGCATTGCTGCTGGCAGCAGCTGTACTGCAGATACAACGCTCTTCATCTCCGCCCGCCCGGAACACACCCGCCTTTGGCATGGCGTCTTTCAATTGCAAATTTACCGAACAATATATCACGCCGGATCACTGCCACATTATCGCACTGGATGAGGAAGGCCATAACCTGGCGGTTGGCAGGTATGATCCCGGCAGCCCGGAAGCAGCCGTTCCTACCCTGTTTCCTTGTGAGCAAATTCTGGGATCGGAGATTGTTGAAAATGCACTTACCCTCACCAAGGTCAGCAAAACCAGCCGGATTACAACCAGCGCTTCCAGACGTACACCCGGCTTGGCTGTAAAGTCAGGTGTACTCCACACGGCCCAGGGACCTGACAACACTGAAGAAATCAAGGAACTTACATTAAAAATCTATCTCAACAGTGCGGATACACCCGTTCTCTCCATTCCCTTCCTTCCAAGGCTTGCTCCTGCCAAAAAATGCGACCTTCAATATTCCCAAGCCTTCTCCCAAGTCCAGCAGATACACGAAAAGATTCGCGGGATTGTCTCTGCCTGATTCCCTCAGCCGCATAATCCTGTTATTTGTTCCATTAGCGTTATGGCAATGTTAAACTTACCCTATATTGCACCCTTCCCCTAAAAAGGGACAGGGTTTCTTGCTATAGTGTGGAATATGAAATAGGAAAGCCCACACCTGCTGCGGCAGAATTACACTAACATTAACGAGACGGAGGAAATGAACACCATGAATAAGACGATTAATTTTGCACACCGCGGCGCTTCTGCAGTCTGCCCGGAGAATACGATGGCAGCTTTCCGCAAGGGGCTTGAGCTGGGTGCAACCGGCATCGAAACCGATGTGCAAATGACCCTTGACGGAGGGCTGGTCATCATTCATGACGAAGATTTAAGCCGTACTACGAACCGCAGTGGACTCATTAAGGATACAACCTTAAGTGAGGTACTTGAAGCAGACGCCGGTTCTTGGTTTGGCAGTGAATTTGCGGGGGAACGCATTCCTATCCTTGAAGAGCTGCTGGATTTGCTCCAAGGACGTGACACGATCCTAAATATCGAGCTGAAAAATGGCATATACCTCTATCCCGGCATGGAAGAAAAGGTGATCGCTGCTGTACGGGAGTATGGCATGAGCGAGCGGGTTGTGCTGTCCAGCTTCAATCATTATTCACTCGCGTACTGCAAATCGCTGGCACCGGAGATCCGTACGGGTATTCTGTATGGAGAAGGCTTATACCGCCCTTGGGATTACGCGGCCACTCTGCAGGCAGATGCGCTGCATGCCTATCATTTCGCTGTACTGCCGGAGTTTGTTGCCGAAGCGTCAGAGCACGGGGTCCTTTATCATCCATGGACTGTAAATGATCCGGAACGGATGAAATACCTGATCGATGCCGGTGTTGCGGGGATTATTACCGATGTTCCCGATGTGCTAGCCAGTCTGCTCGTGTCCAAGGGAGTGTGATATTTTGAAAAAAGTCTGGCTGCTCGGCTTCGGCTTTTTCAGCATCAGCATTACATGGAGCTTGTACAACGCGTTCGTTCCGTTTTTTCTGGAGAAATATGTGCATAGCGTGGCCCTGATCAGCTTCATGATGACCATTGATAACTACTTCGCGCTATTTCTGCAGCCGTGGATCGGCAACCGCAGTGACCGGACCGTGACACGCTTCGGGCGAAGAATGCCCTATTTGATGATCGGCATGCCGCTGGCTGCCGTGCTGACCCTGCTGATTCCGTTCCACAGCGGACTGTTCACTCTCCTGCTGTTCATGATGATGATGAACCTTGCCATGAGCCTGTACCGTTCACCGACGGTAGCGCTAATGCCGGATATCACGCCGGAGCCTCAGCGCACCAAGGCGAACGGACTAATCAACTTTATGGGCGGAATAGGGTCTATTTTGGCTTTTGGCGCAGGGTCCTACCTCTATGATGTAAGCCCTGTGCTGCCCTTTGCTGTAGCTGGTCTGATCACACTCTTATGTCTGTATATTGTCTCGCGGTTCATTAAAGAGAATCATCTCCAGCCCAAAGACGAGAGCGGCCCGATCGGCAAGCCGGCACGCATCTCCCTCAAAAAACAGCTGGACCGGACAACGGTTTGGCTGCTGGCGGCGATTTTTTTCTGGTTCGTGGCTTATCAGGGGGTGGAGACTTTATTCACCTTGTACGGCAAACATCATCTGGGGCTTAGTGAACAAGCAGCTTCGTTCTCGCTTACCTTCTTTTCGCTTGCTTTTGTGATCTTTGCGATTCCCAGCGGCTGGCTGGGCGGTCGGTTCGGGAAGAAATATATCATTATTCTCGGCGTATGCGGATTGATGGGGGTATTTGCTCTTGTAGGGTTTGCGGAAAATGTGCTCCTGCTGCGCATTCTGCTTCTGCTGGGCGGGATATTCTGGGCTTGCATCAATATCAATTCCTATCCCTATGTAGTGACTACAGGGGACGAAGAGAGTATCGGCACGCGGACGGGAATCTACTATCTGGTCTCATCACTCGCTGCCATTACATCACCGCCCCTGCTGGGGCTGCTGATTGATCTCACCGATTACTCTATTCTGTTCTATGCCGCCGCCGTCAGTATGGCCATTGCCCTGATCTGCCTGCTGATGATGAAGGGGCGTGCAAAAGCAGTGAACACCGTTCATCCCAGAAAAGCGTAAGAAATGAGCTAAGTGTTGATTTCCTGCTCAAGCCCGCATGGAGCTTTCTTTGTTGCCAAGTCCACTTGGACGGGCTGCATCACCGTTGATCTGGCTCACCGGGTTGGCAGCGGGCTTGACGGGGGAGCTTTTCTCCTCCTTATACACCGAGTAACGGCCACTTCCCAGCTGCTTGGCGTTATACATGGCCGCATCGGCCTCTTTGAGCAGCCTCTGACGGTTGATCCGCCCATGACTCATAGTGATGCCGATGCTGGCTGAAACAAACAGCTCATGCTTCTCAAGTCTATAATTCCGGGTCGTCTTCTCCAGAACCCGCAGTGCCAACTGTTCCGCCTCCTTGCGGCTGCAGTGCTTGGCGATCATCACGAATTCATCCCCGCCAATGCGGAAAATATGCCGTTTGCCCTTGCTCGAGAATTGGATCAGTGCGGTACCGACCGCCTGAAGCAGTAAATCACCCACATGATGTCCAAGCGTATCGTTGATGGCTTTGAAACGGTTGAGATCCAGAAACAGCACCGCGAGCTGTTCATGGGGCTTGCAATGATCCCAAAAGTGATCCATGCCATTCTTGTTTAGGAGACCCGTCAATGAATCCCGGTAAGCCAGTTCCTTCAGCTGTTCACGTTCTGCAAGCAGCATACGCAGCCGGTAGAACAGGTAGAACATCCCTGCCAGTGTCAGGACATACAGGGTAAGCGGAAGGATATATCCCTCGTTACTGGAACCGGGTGCGAATCCAGCGTCCTGAAGGGACTGCAAGCCCAGCAGGTGCATCACGCCCAGTCCGGCACTACCCGATACGATCATGAAGACCGCGCGCACTGCGCGGGCTTTTTGAGTTCTGCCGCTGAATTTGCGGGACAGATAGAACATACTATAGACGGTCAATGCTGCGATGAGCACCGAGGATACGGCGAGCATATAGTTGCGGGCTTCCATGGTTCGTCTGCACTCCCTTTGGCGTGTGAATAATTTCGCGCTTTGAAGCTTTACTGTACAATAATACACTGATCATTATCTAAACACCACCATGAGGGTCATTTGGAGATTACGGGCGCACTTAAAAAATCCTCCCCTGACAGGACGGATTTGTAGGCCGGATGTTACTGCACCAGCCTTTATTCTGACCGATCAGCATCCATATGCGACACACAGTTATACAACGCACACGTCCAGCCGTTATCGTCCTTGACAATATGCGATATCGAGGTATTTTTCAGCAGCACAGTTACATCGAGTTCTGGAACCAGTCTTCTCAGCGTGCTGCGCAAAATGGCGCCATGACTGACCACCAGGATCTTTTTGCCGGGATGCCTTGCCGCAATTTCTTCAATGGCCCTGCTGCCCCTCTCCTGGCCGGAATCGTCGCTCTCCAGCTTCATATCCATATTCCTCCAACCACTTCCCCAGCGCTGCACACGTTCATTTTCTGTGGTGCCCTCGATCAGACCACCGTTCATCTCCCGAATCCCCGGGACCAGCCCTGTGATTGGAATCCCAAGCCGCTCCGAGATCACCTCCGCTGTCTGCACCGCTCTCAGCAGGTCGCTTGAATAAAGATAATCCCATTCCTCCCCGCAGAGACGCGCGGCAATGGCCGCTGCCTGACGCAGCCCTTCCTCATCCAGCGGATTATTGGTATGTCCCTGTATCCGGCCTTCTTTATTCCACAATGTGCTGCCATGCCGAATCAAGCCTATGGTTGTCATTATGCTACCTGCCTTTATTTAAGTATGAAGGTTCCTGAACCATTCTGTAGATTATAAACCATCGCTGCAGAAGATGCATAACGCTCCCACCAGAATCTTATACAAGATACATGAATAATGGAGTGGAAATAATTGACGCTACTGTTACACGGCTATATGATAATATGGGCACGTTTGCTGGCATGCTGGCATTCACGCCCTTTTCCATCCTGCCTGCTCCAAGAGGCGGCTTCCGTTGCTCTGCAACGGATGTGTATTTTAATTCAAAGGAGATTACTGTTTATTATGAAAAAGCTGTACGTACTATCGCTTACCCTCATCATCTTGCTCTCAGCACTAACCTCTCTACCCGCCAACACAGCCGCTGCTGCGGCACCCAAAACCGCTGTCTATGTGGACAAAAACAATCACTCTTTCATCCCGCTGCGCTTCCTGAACGGTTTTGCCGGCATTCAGGCAGTGGTTGGCGGCCAAACCGGGAAAGATATCACCATCTCCAAAGACGGGGTATCCGTAGTTCTGGCATCCGGACAAGCGGCCGCCACCGTAGATGGCAAGTCCGTACCGCTAACTGAGCGGCCTTTCAGCAGCAATGGGACCACCTATGTTCCCCTGTCCCTCATTAGTCAAACTCTCGGTATCCAAATGACATGGAGCAGAACCGCTGCCTCTCTTACGCTTGCAGCAGATGAGACCTCTGCCACATTGCCTGTATTATCCGGCAATCTGATCTCGGCTGGCTCTCCGGCAGTAGCAAGCTCCACACAGACCTACAGGGTAGGCGGCAGATCCTTTACAGTACAAATGGTGACTGTGTCCCTGCTGCATCCCGCTCTCAAGCTGGATGTTGTTCTTGCAGGCAACACCATAGGCAAGACAGAAGCGCTCGGCAGCATCGCCAAGCGCAGTGGGGCTGTCGCCGCCATAAACGGTACATATTTCAATGCCTATGCCGACGGGGCCTACAAGGTTCCTTATGGATATATTATCAGCGGCGGGAAAATGCTCAAGAACAGCCCGGCTGACAAGCGGACCGTATTCACTTATGACAACAACCTTCTGGCCGAGATGATCCCTGGCAGCGAATTCATGGATCACTTCAATTCCGGGAGGGTTACAGGCGCAATCCAGGCTGGTCCACGACTGCTCGTAAACGGCAAAGTGGCCCTGAATGTGGCTGGTGAAGGCTTCAAAGACCCTAAAATATTGACGGGCGGCGGCTCTCGCAGCGCGCTCGGGCTGACCCAAGACCATAAGCTGATCCTGCTGACCTCCGGCGGGGCAACCATTCCCCAGCTCGCCCAGATCATGAAGCAGGCCGGGGCGTATCAGGCGATGAACCTGGATGGCGGGGCTTCCAGCGGACTGTTCTATGGCGGCAAATATTTGACTACGCCTGGGCGGCTGATTAGCAACGCCCTTGTGGTCAAAACCAAATAATCTAATTTCATAAACCTCCATGCACCGGTCTTCGGATCGGATGCCATGGAGGTTTTGTAGTTTTTTTGCAAGATTTTCCCTGAACATGTTACTGTATATGGCATAAAGGGAGGGAGCTCATGGAAACCATTCTGATTGTTGAGGATGACGCCAAGCTGGCAGACCTGCTGGGGGCGTATCTTTCGAAATATGATTTTCGCATAGTAGCTGTTGAAGATTTCAACCGAGTGCTTGAGACCTTTGAGCAAGCTGAGCCAAGCCTGGTGCTGCTGGATGTCAACCTGCCCAAATATGACGGTTTCTATTGGTGCCGGCAGCTGCGCAAGTCCTCGCTGTGCCCGATCCTGTTCATCTCGGCACGTGAGAGCGGAATGGATCAGGTAATGGCTCTGGAGAACGGCGGCGACGATTATATCACCAAGCCCTTTCAGTACGAGGTGGTGCTGGCCAAAATCCGCAGCCATCTGCGCAGGGCCTACGGCTCGTATGCCCAGAATCAGAATGAGCGCAAGCTGCAGGCGGGTGGGCTTACGCTTTTACCGGAAAGGTATGTCATTCAATACGCCGGACAGTCTGCAGAGCTTACCCAAAAGGAGGCCATTCTGCTGGAAGCGTTGCTGCAGCGGGAAGGCCGGGTCGTCAGCCGGGAGCGGCTGCTGGATCTAATGTGGGAGGATCAGCATTTCATTGATGACAATACACTTAACGTCTATATTACGCGGGTACGGCGGAAGCTCAAGGATCTGGGGCTTGATGAAATCGTGGAAACGGTGAGAGGTGCAGGCTACCGGCTGAGCACTTCAGGAGAACCATTGTGAGGCTTTTTATGAAAGACCAGGTTCCCCTGCTGCTCTTCTATCTGCTGCAGATGATCCTCGTACCGTCTCTGTACTATCTGTCCGGCGAATCCAGGCCTCTGTCTATAATTCTGTATGGAATGTCGCTCAGCGCTGCGATTCTTCTCGTCTATCTGCTGTACAGATATATCCAGCATCACAAGATGTACATCCGTCTGGAACAGCATGCCTCCGCCACCGGGGAGCTTCCCGCCCCGCTGGATGATGCGCCGCTGCCCGAAGCCGTAAGCGAACTGCTCCAGGTTACCCACCGCCATTATCAGGAACAGCTGCAGACCCATATCAGCCGGATGGATCAGCATATCGTATTTATCAACCGCTGGGTACACCAGATGAAGACTCCGCTGTCCGTTATCCAGCTTACTCTGCAGGAGCTCGACGATGAGGCGGCAAACAGCATTCAGGAAGAGCTGGAGCGGCTTCGCAAGGGGCTGGAAATGGTGATTTATACCTCCCGTCTGGAACGGTTTGAAGATGATTTCCAGGTTCAATACCTTCAGCTGCGCAGAATCGTCAGTGAAACAGTCGCCGAGAACCGCAGGCTGTTCATCCGCAGGGGAATCAAGGCAGACATCCGGGTAAATGAAGGCTTGTCTGTCTACAGTGATCCCAAGTGGCTGATGTTCGTACTGACACAGATTCTGGTGAATGCCGTAAATTATACTTCCGGTTCGGGCAAAACCGTTACATTCACCGCACAAAGCGACGATAAGGATACAGTGCTCAAGATTACCGATCAGGGTATCGGCATCTCTCCTGAAGATCTGAAAAGGGTATTCAATCCTTATTTCACGGGTGAACGCGGACGGCAGTATCATGAATCGACAGGCATGGGCCTGTATCTGGTCCGTGAGATTTGCGGCCGTCTCGGCCACAAGGTCAGCCTGGAGTCCTCGCCCGGAACGGGAACCACGGTATGTATTACGTTTAGCGGAACGGCCAGATTGAAAGAGTAGTTACAGAGAGTACATCTCATATCTTCGAACAAAAGCTCCGTCCACAGCCATCACGGCTATGGACGGAGCTTTTGTTGTACCGCAGACGCTAAGGACAGTGTGCGCATACAGGCAGAATAAGGAATTGAGAACCCGGGGATAATAACGCCAAAGAATCCAGATTCCAGCAGAATGGAGGTGTTACGATGACAACCAAACCTAAGCCGGCCCGCAAGAATGCCAGTGATCCCGTAGAAAACTCCGTTCCCGCGCCGCTTCCTCTGGATCCCTCACTGGAGGTGAACCTCCAGGAGCTGGACCAACGGATCGGCCAAAGCTCAGATGTCATCGTCCGCAGATTCATTAATGAGTCTTTAAGCTCACTTTCGCTGGCTTTTGTGTACATTGACGGCTTGGTCAACGCCGATGTAGTGAATCAGACCGTACTTCAGCCTTTGCTGGAAACGGTCACGCTAAAGAGCGAGTCCATCACCGCCACAGAGGCTTACCGTATGATCAAGGATCAAATACTGCCCATTGGCGGGGTCAAAGAGGGCAAAACACTTGGAACGCTCCTATCCATGCTCTTCGATGGTTATACTCTCATCCTGTTCGACGGGCTCCAGATGGCGCTGGCCGCCGATACCTCCGGCTGGGAGAAGCGCAGTATCAATGAGCCGACCTCTCAGGGCGTCATCCGGGGTCCCAAGGAGGGCTTTACTGAAAGCCTGCGGACAGGCACCTCTATGCTGCGGCGCAGACTCAAGACCTCAGATCTGCGTATCGAGGAGTATAAAATCGGCCGGCGCACCCAGACCGGAGTAGCTCTGGTCTATTTGGAGGGAATCGCCAGCGGGCAGGTGCTGGAAGAAGTTCGGCGCCGCCTGAATGCGATTAATACGGACAGTATTCTGGAGAGCAACTACATTGAAGAGTTCATCCAGGACGGCGGTCTGACACCCTTTCCGACGATCCAGAACACGGAGCGCCCGGACGCGATGGCCGGAGGTATTCTGGAAGGGCAAATCGGGATTATTATTGACGGCACACCCTTTGCGCTGCTAGCGCCGTCTACATTTTTCAACTTTTTCCAGTCCAGCGAGGACTACTACCAGCGTTATGATATTTCCTCGTTCCTGCGGCTGATCCGCTATGGGGCTTTTTTCGTATCTATGCTGCTGCCTGCTCTGTATATTGCCATTACTACCTTTCATCAGGAGATGCTGCCGACCACCCTGCTGGTCAGCCTCGCTGCCCAGCGGGAGGGGGTCCCGCTGCCGGCACTGGCAGAGGCGCTGCTTATGGAGCTGACCTTCGATGTGCTGCGTGAAGCCGGAGTCCGCATGCCGCGCACCATCGGCCCCGCAATTTCAATCGTAGGCGCCTTGGTGCTGGGACAGGCTGCCGTTCAGGCCGGGCTCGTCTCCGCAGCTATGGTTATTGTGGTTTCTTTTACGGCAATCTCCAACTTTGTGATTCCATCGCTGGCCATCGCCAACTCCATCCGGCTCATCCGTTTTGTGATGATGTTCATCGCTGCTACTCTGGGACTCTTTGGCATCATGTCCTTTCTGATGGTGCTGCTGATTCACTTGGCCGGGCTGCGCTCGTTCGGTGTTCCATACCTGTCACCGGTAGCCCCGATGGTTCCGCGTTACCTTAAGGATATCTTAATCCGTGTTCCACTCTGGAGCATGACGATGCGTCCCAAGACCAATCTTGGTAAGGAAACGCGCAGACAAGGCTCGGACCAGAAGCCACAACCGGCGGAAGGCAAGCGTGGCCAGGTGCAGTCCGGGAAGCCCAAGCCACAAGGGGAGGACTCTGTATGAATGGAAAAGTCGGCACCACCCAGGCAGCTATGCTGATTGTGAATACAATCCTACCCACAGCCACCGTCGTACTGCCCGTGATCATCAGCAACTATGCCGAGCAGGATGCGCCGCTGGCTATTCTGCTGTCCACTTTCTTCGGGCTACTTATCGCAGCTCTTGTCGGCAGCGCCGTCGCCCGTACCCAGGGAGCGCCGTTCCTCCAATGGGTGGGTGAGAAAAGCTCGCCTGTTGCCGCCACGGTCCTCGGTCTCTTGATGCTGCAATTTTACCTGGACACTACCTCGACCATTCTGCGTGAATTCGTCAATTTCCTGAAGGATAATGTGTTGTTCAATACGCCAATCCCGTTACTGTGCACGCTGATCCTGCTCATTACCATCTATATGGTCAGACAAGGTCTGGAAGCCATCGCACGGGTGAACAGCCTTGTGCTGCTGCTCTTTGTCTTTTTTGTGCCACTGTATCTGTTCGGACTGTTCAATGAGATGAATGTGCACCGGCTGCTGCCTATGTTTGATCATTCTCTGACGGAGTTGACGCTCGCCAGTATTACACCAACCACATGGATGTCCGAGGTGGCAGTGCTGCTGTTCCTGACACCTTATCTCCAAAATCCGCAGAAGGCCAGGATCATCGGCTGGACAGGTTTGATGATTGTTGCTGCCCTGATGATGTTTTCCCTGGTTACGACACTTATGCTCTTTGGTCCTGATTTTATCAAACTGAGTGCTTATCCCGGATTCACTGCAGCCAGCATTGTACACCTCGGGAGATTTATCGAGAAGCTCGATATTCTGTTCATTTCCTACTGGGTTCTGTCCATCTACCTGAAGTTTTCAATATTCCTGTTTGCTACCGTAGAGTGCTTCAAGCAGACCTTCAAGACGGGCAGCAGCAGTCCGTTCCTCGGTGCCCTGGGCCTGCTCATCACTCTGGAATGTATGTATACGTGGCAAAGCACAGAGAAATTGAACCTCTATAACAAGGAAGGGCGGTTTCTTGTCTTCTTCCTCTTCAATGTACTCGTACCTTTAGGAGCGGTCGGACTGGACCTGTTCAAGAAGAGCAAACCTAAGCAGAAAGGATGGGACACTTGAATATTCATAAAAAAGGTCTCATTCCCCTGCTGGGCCTTACTCTCTTATCCACGCTGCTGACCAGCTGCTGGGATGCACGGGAGCTGAGTGAGCTTGGCATTACTTCCGGGTCGGCATATGACTGGGAGGATAACCAGTGGAAGGCCACCTACCAGGTCATTAACCCCTCATCCGGATCCAGTGGTATGGGAGGCAGTGCGGGAGGAAGCACCAGTTCGCCTCCGTTTGTCACCTTTACAGTCAAAGGAAAGACCATTATGGAGGCGATTGAAAAAACCAATCTGACAAGCACCCGTGAGATGTTCTTCTCCCATTCCAGAATTACCGTGCTGGGGGAAAGTGTCGCCAGACATGGTGTTAACCAATTGGTCGATATGTTCCTGCGCAAGCAGGATGCCCGGGAGACTGTCTATGTATTTATTACCAAGGGGGAGGCTGGAAGTATACTTAATCAGCTCATGCAGCTGTCCAAAAATCAGGGAGCCGGCATCCAATTGATGATCGAACAGGAATCCCGTCTGCTCTCTTATTATCCAGGCCTGCGGATGTTCGAACTGGCGATGGCCCTATCCTCCGAATCAGGCAGCGCGCTCCTTCCCGAGATCATGCTTACCGGGCAGAAGGTTATGGACGAAACGACAGAAACCGGACGTACAGATCTGCAGACCCGGCTGGCCCTCGGGAGACTGGGTGTGCTGAAAGGAGATAAGCTCATCGGCTGGCTAAGTCAAAAGCAGGCGTTCGGCTTGTCCTTCATGACAGATAAGATTAAAACAGCGACCATAGCCTTCACTTCAAGACCCAAGTCCGGCGAAAACCCGGATGCCTCTTTTATCCTCCAAAAATCCAAAACCATCGTTCATCCCAAGTGGGATCAAGACCATTATGTAATTGATATGGATATCAAAGGCAGCGGTGTGTTAACGGAAGTTGGCAGTGTTATGGATTTGAACGACCGCGCTTCGATTACAGAAATGGAAGCTTCTATTGAACAGCAGGTACTGGAGCTGGTGAACAATTCATGGAAAGAGGTTAGAGCGCTGGGGGCTGATGTTACAGGCTTTGCGGTCAGAATACACCGCAGTGACCGTAAACGCTTCAAGCAGATTAAGAAGGACAAGAACTGGGACAAGACGTTCCAACAGATTGAAATCCGGCCCCATGTTTCGATGAAAATTGAGCGGACAGGGCTCAGCAATAAATCTTTCGAATCTGTGCACGAGAAATAAAGGGGCTTATCTATGAATATAGCTGTAATTCTGGGGCTCTATATCCTAGCGTTCTGGCGGGGCTGCACTATGCTATCAGGAAAGAGGCGCAAGCTGAACAGGCTGTGGTTCGGCTTAATATTGGTTTACTGTGCCTACGTTAATATTTGCGGTATTACCAGAACTCCGCATATTGGTGTGTCCAGCCTGTACACCTCTTTCTTCCAGCCTACGGGCAGAGCAATTATCAAATGGTTAGGAGGTTGAATCCTGTCATGCAAAAAAAGGAACAGGTGTCTGCCCTGCAAATCTCATTCATGATCATGCTGTTTGAGATCGGCAGCACGCCGCTGTTTCTGCTTGGAGGCAAGGCCAAGCAAGATTCCTGGCTCGCTATGTGCACCGGCTCGATAGCCGGCTTTATTCTGCTTATGCTTTTGATATGGATTCAGCAACGTTCGCCGAATACAGACCTTATCGGCATGCTTACCTTCCATTTCGGTCGTTATGCAGGTTATATAATCGGGGGAACCTACAGCCTCTATTTCGCCTATGAGGCGATGCGCAATGTACGTGACTTGGGTGAACTAACGGCGCTTACCATGCTGCCGAGATCACCCATGTCCATGACGATGCTGATATTTGTCGGGATTGCCATTTATGCTATCTGGAAAGGGGCCGAGGTGATGTTCCGCCTGCCGGAGGTTCTGCTGCCGATGGTACTGTTCTTCTATCTCTTGCTAGTTCTGTTGCTCGGAATCATGGGCTCCCTGGATTTCAATCGTCTGGCACCTGTCTTCGAGAATGGATTCAAGCCGATTGCAGACGCCGCGCTTCCCGAAATCGTCTCTTTCCCCTTCGGGCAGATGATTGTATTCCTGATGCTGTGGTCCTTATGGGACAAGCCGGGGGTTCCCGTGAAAAACACTTTGACAGCCTATCTTCTGATCAGTATATTTCTGATCTTCATGAACGCCTTGAATGTAGCCGTCCTGGGACCTACAGTTGCAGGAATCAGCCAATTGCCCTTTTTACAAACGGTACGCACCTTGTCCAGTCTGAAGTTCATCGAACGTCTGGATATTCTGGTGACCATCCAGCTCTTCGTCGGCCTGCTGATTAAGATGATGCTTTTCTTCTTCTGTTCGGTGAAGGCAGTCGCGGAGCTGACTGGAAAACCGGCTAAATGGTGGGTGTTCCCCGTAGGTGCGGTCATTTATGGTGCTTCCTTCCTGGAGAGGGATTACACGCAGCATATTGCGATTGGCCTAGGACCCAGCCTTAAGGTCGACCCTGTATTCCAGGTAGCCATCCCTCTCCTGCTGGCTCTTTCCATCCTGCTGCGCAGCAGATTTGCCCGCTCCCCCTCTTAAAGTACGAACATAACCTTAACCGGACTGTAAGGGTACATTAAGGTAAACCCATAGCTTACTGGAAGTCCATCCTGTACACTCGGAAACAGAGGCGAAACATTAAGCACAGCCGCATCCTGAAGACTGGGATGACACTCATGTTTCCGGCAGGAAGGAATGGAATAGAATGAATGTACTCGAAGTAACCGCACTGAATAAAGTGTATCCGGGCAAGGTCAATACCCAGGCCCTCACCGATATTCATCTCAGCATGGAGCAAGGCGAGTTCGTCGGCATAATGGGACCCTCGGGCAGCGGAAAAACAACACTGCTCAACATGGTTTCGACGATTGACCAGCCCACTTCAGGTCTTGTCAAGATCGGAGGAAACAATCCTTATCTTATGAATAAAAAGGAACTGGCCTTGTTCCGCCGCAGGCAGCTGGGCTTTATCTTTCAGGATTTCAATCTTCTGGAGACATTAACCGTAGCCGAGAATATCGTACTCCCCTTGACCCTCGACAACCGCAAACTGACCGAGATGGACTCGCTGCTACTCAAGGTTGCCGACCGGCTGAATATCAAGGATATTCTGCATAAGCGGACCTATGAAATCTCCGGCGGACAACGTCAGCGAACAGCTATCGCCCGGGCTATGATCACTTCCCCCGCAATGATCCTGGCCGATGAGCCTACTGGGGCGCTGGATTCCCAATCATCTCGGATTGTGATGGAGTCGCTGGAAGACATCAACCGTAAGGAAGGCACGACACTGATGCTGGTCACACATGACCCGCTGGCGGCCAGCTACTGCAACCGCATCGTCTTTATCAAGGACGGCAAGCTGGCAGCGGAAATCCACCGCGGAGACAACCGCCAGGCCTTCTTCCAGAAGATTATCGACACACTTTCATTCTGGGGAGGGAATTCGCATGAGCTTTCCTCAATTCGCGTTTAACAACGTTCGGCGCAATATGCGCGCTTACATGGCCTTTTTTCTCAGCAGTTCTTTCATGGTCATGATCTTTTTCTCTTATTCGGTGTTTATGTACCACCCTGGCGTTACGTCTGTGAAGATGGGCGCGAGTTCGGCTGCCGGGATGAAGATCGCTTCATACATTGTGTTCGTCTTTGCTTTTTTCTTCGTACTATATTCGATTAGCGCCTTTCTTAAACTGCGGAACCAGGAATTCGGAATTCTGATGATCCTGGGTGCACGTCCGGGGCAGATTAACCGGCTGATTCTACTGGAAAATATGCTGATCGGCCTGCTGTCCATCGTAACCGGGATGGCCGCCGGGATGCTGCTGTCGAAGCTGTTTCTGCTGCTCAGCACCACCGCAATAGGGGTGGACAATCTGCCGTTTTATTGGCCGGTGAAGGCGCTCATCACGACCTCGGCTGCTTTTGTTGCCCTGTTCCTGGCCAATTCCGTGTTCACACTGCTGTTCATCCGCAAAAACCAGGTCCTTGAGCTGCTGAAGGGCACCGTGAAGCCCAAAAAAGAACCCAAGGCCTCCTGGCTGCTATCGTTCCTAGGGGTGGCCCTCCTATCCGCCGGTGCCTACGCCATCTGGAGCCCCCTATCCCCTATATCTCTGCTGGCAGCCGCTGTTACAGGGATTCCCGGCACCTATTTCTTCTATTCGCAGCTGTCGGTGCTGGGGATGCGCCTGCTGAAGCTAAGCCGCAAACGGGTATGGCGGGGAACCCGTCTGCTGTGGATATCGGAGATGAGCTATAAGATCAAGGACAACGCCCGGATGCTGTTTATGGTCACAGTTGTTACCTCTTTGGCTTGTATGGCTGCGAGTCTACTGCTGTCCATGAGCCAGGCCAACCGGACAAGTTATATGAACAGCCCGTTTGCCATTGATTACACCATTTATAAAGATACAGCCGCTATCACTGACTCCGGGCTACAGAAGATCCGCAGCACGCTGGATAAAGCCGGAATCGAGTATACCGAGAACAAGGTTGAATTCGTCCGCAGCTCCATCATGGAAATAGGCAATAATAAGTCCAACAGCGTTCAACTTCTTCCCCTCTTCCGCTATAACGAGCTCGCCGGGCAGATCAGATCTGCAGGGCTGCCTCCTCTAACGGATGGGGAAGCGGTGCTGATTATTAATCCCCAATACGATAACTATGATTATGAGCCGGGCCAGAATGTGGTAGTATCTGGACCGAATAGACAGACGTTAACCTTGAAGCAGGTACAGAAGCCAAAGGCGATGCCATTCGGTCTATATGATTCACCTGTATTAATTGTGAGTGAAGGGTTCTATAAGCAATCAGCAGCTTCTTCCGGCAGCTCCTCCCGGATAGAGAACTATTACTATTCCGTCCCGGCATGGGGTGAGGCTGTGCCGCAGTCCGATGAACTGGAGTCAGTCCTTTCAAGTGAACTGGTGAAGTGGAGTCAGGACCGGAACCATGCGAATGACAACTGGGATACCTCAATCCTTACCCGGGCAGACAGCTATATGGCTACGAAGCAGGGGACATCCATGCTCAGCTTCATCGGGGTCTTCATCGCGCTGATCTTCTCGCTCTCGTCTGCGAGCTTCCTCTATTTCAAGCTCCATACTGAGCTGAATTCAGATATGCGAATGTACCATTCCTTATCCAAAATCGGCCTGAGCGTCAAAGAAATGTCGTCTTCCGCAACCCGGCAAATCGCTCTGCTGTTCTACATTCCTATTGTGATCGCTGCGGTGCAGACGCTGGTAGTGATCCGCCCGATACTGGATCAGATCCACATCCAGAATGTCACTGTTCCGGTTGTGATTACGACCGCAGCCTTTTTAGCTGTGCAAACTGTTTATTTTATTATTGTCAGATCCCGCTATATTCACAGTCTGAAGAAAATGATGGTGTAATCAGGCATTGGTTGGACGACAGGCAGTTCTACATGTACACTGGCTATATTAAAGCAGTCAAGGGTACAAGGGGGTTCCAAGGCTCATGTCCAAAGCCGATTATATGTTGTCCATTCTATGGATGCTGCAGCAGCGCAAGCGAACGGCTGCCGAGCTGGCCGAAGAGCTGGAGCTGAGTGTCCGCTCGGTCTACCGCTATATTGATGCCCTCTGTGCCAGCGGTGTCCCCGTAATCGCCGATTCCGGTCCAAGAGGCGGTTATAGTCTCCCCGAGCATTTCAGTTCAGCTCCACTGTTCTTCGACGCCGGGGAACGGCGGGCGCTAGTCCACGCCTCAGCCTTCGCACGGGGAAGTGGATATCCTTACGAGCAAGCGCTGGATGCAGCGATCACCAAGCTTAAACGTTACAGCAATGCCGAACAGCTGTCGCACATGGAGCGTCATGAGACTGGGTTGGAGACGCTGCATGCACCGGCCGCTCCGCTTGCGCAGCTGCTGGAAGAACTGGAGGCTTGTACAGCGGACAGCCTTAGGGTGGAGATGGATTACCGCAAAGGCAGCGGCTCTCCCTCCTCCTCTCGTAATATAGATCCATACGGACTGGTGCTGTGGAAAGGCCAATGGTATCTGGCCGGATTCTGCCACCAGCGTCAGGAAATCCGCAGCTTCCGGGTGGACCGTATCACTGGCGTGCGGAGGACAGGAGAAAGGTTCCTCCGCCCCGCCGGATTCTCGGCACGTGAGTTCCTGCTACAGAGCCTTCTGCCCGGCCATGACAATCCGGCAAAGCTGACTACAGTGGTCATAGCCGCCGCAGAGGAAGTATTAAATGACCTTTGCAGCCACTGGCTGTTCGGTCATACGCTGGAGCAGCGCAGTGCAGATACAGCGAAATTTCTGCTGGATGAGGCTACTCTCTACAGCTACGCCCCTTACTTTCTGCTGCCCTACGGCAAAGCACTGTCCATCCTGGAGCCTGCTGCCTTGAAGCAGAAGCTCGCAGCGGTGACAGCAGAGCTGGCGGTATATTATTCAACCTAGAACGCGACTTGAGAATGTCAGGCTCATCATGGCGGAATGCCTTGTTATACAAATCGGTTCCACTAATATCGTAGTCCATTCTCCAGTTCATCTTACCCACAGTATTTTTCTAAGGATCACTGACCGTATCTGTCAGTGATCCTTTTGTATAGTGGAGACAAGGTTACGGTTAGTTAAGAATATACTTTCAGGGAGGAACGATTGGAATGAACGAATTGAAATATGAATTTTATATTGCCGGCACCCCGGCGAAGGTGTGGGACACGCTGGTTTCACCCGGGCAAGTCAAGCAGATCTATTATGGGTCTGTGATCCGCTCCACCTTCAACCCTGGTGAGCTGCTGGAATACGTGGGTCCCGGAGCAGAAGGTGACGAGACGATCCATGTATTCGGAACGGTGCTGGAATACATCCCGGAGAAAGTATTAAGCTTCACACACCAGGTAGGTCCTTCCTATCTTAAAGACCGGGAAAACTACGAATCCCGTATCTCCTGGCGGCTGGAGGCGACTGGCGGCTGCACCCGGCTGACACTCATTCACGATAACTGGCATCCGGACGATCCTGCTTATGCAGCCAGCGACAGCGCCTGGTGGCATATTCTGAGCAATATCAAAACCCTGGTTGAGACCGGACGGACTCTCGACTTTGGAAGCTTCGAGTAAAAAATAACCGTTCAGAGTCCCACAGACCGCTAAGCTTCGTCTTAGGCATGATGGAAGTAGTCCTTAACCTAAACGCCCAGCAACCTGCCATCGGCTAGGTTACTGGGCGTTTAGCGCGTTTAGGGCGTTCTGGCCGCGGCCCGCTCAACAACGGCATTTCTCTGCAATTTTTCTTTCCCTAGGGAAACTTTTTTGTTGCAGGGACAAATTTATTTACGTATACTACTATTGTGGCACACTACAAGAATCTATCCCTAGCGCACAATATATAATTTTATCTGAATATGAAATGAAAGAAGGGGAAATTATGGCTGGAGCTCTTATACCATTGTCTGAGGCGGTGAACGGCAGCAAGCTGGTGATCAGCGGCATCGAAGTGCAGGGGGTGTTGCGGAGAAGGCTGCTGGATCTCGGCTTTGTCATCGGCAACGCAGTTGAGGTGCTGCGGCGCAGCCCTCTGGGTGACCCTACCGCATTCCGGGTGAGCAATACAACGATTGCGCTGCGGCGCGAAGAAAGTGCATTAATCTACGGAACTTTGATCGGAGGCGGAGAAGAATGAGTCTATTTACTGTAGCTTTTGCCGGGAACCCCAATACGGGTAAAAGCACGCTGTTCAATCTTCTGACCGGACTGCGTCAGCACACTGGCAACTGGGCAGGCAAAACCGTTATAACAGCCGAAGGCGAATTCACCCACAACCACCACACCTACCGTGCAGTCGATCTTCCAGGCACCTATTCGCTGTACTCCAATTCCGCCGACGAAGAGGCAGCCAGAGACTACATCATTTTCGGGGAACCGGATGTGACACTCGTAGTTCTGGACGCAACTTCGCTGGAGCGCAATCTCAACTTAGCGCTGCAGGTGCTGGAGATTACCGGGAGGGCCGTGATCTGCATCAACCTGATCGATGAAGCCCGCAGACTGGGCATCGACATCAATCTGAAGTCAATCTCGAAGCGGCTGGGGGTTCCGGTCGTAGCCATTTCCGCCAGGGGCAAAATCGGCATCGGCCCTCTTCTGGATCAGATTGAACGTGTCGCTACGGGTGCTTTCACGGCACAGCCGCTTCGCATCAGATATAGTGAGGACATTGAACAGGGTATTACCGAGCTCATCCCCATGATTGAGCAGGCCATCGGTACAAAATATCCGGCGCGCTGGATTGCCCTCAGGCTGCTGGACGGTGATGACAGCCTCCTCACTTCACTTAAAGCCCATATGGGACGCAAAAATAGTTACGTAGCAAAGGAGGTTGTGCCCCATGGAGTCACCGCCTGTCATTAAAGGAACGGATGCCATGGATTCCCTCCTGTCTATCGCGAAGAAGCTGGCGGACAAAGGGGCAATCCGTGACGATATTGTCAGTGGAATCTACGGGGTGTCGGCAGGTATTTGCCACGACTCTGTTACCTACAACGATCAGAAGAAACTTGCAAGCACCTATAAGCTGGATCATATCGTCACCTCCAAAATCTGGGGTTTCCCCATTATGCTCGCCGCCCTCGGCCTGGTGTTCTGGATTACGATTGCAGGTGCCAACTATCCTTCAGGATGGCTCGCTTCCTTCTTTGGCTGGATTGAAGGCTATTTGACGGCGGGATTCGAGGCGGTAAATGCACCAGCTTGGCTGCATGGGGTACTCGTGCTTGGACTGTACCGCGGAACCTCCTGGGTAATCAGCGTCATGCTGCCGCCCATGATGATCTTCTTCCCGGTGTTTGCCCTGCTTGAGAATTTCGGCTATCTGCCGCGCGTGGCGTTCAACATGGACCGGTTATTCAAAAAATCCGGCGGTCACGGCAAGCAGGCTCTGACCATGTCGATGGGCTTCGGCTGCAACGCTGCCGCCATTCTCTCCACCCGCATTATCGAATCCCCCAGGGAGCGGATGCTGGCCATTCTGACCAATAACTTTGTACCCTGTAACGGACGCTGGCCGACGCTGATTCTGCTCTCTTCCCTGTTCATGGTAGGAGGTGCCGCAACAGGCGCACTGCACACTTTATCAACAGCACTGGTGCTGATGGGTATTGTCCTGATCGGGATCACTGTCACCTTGAGCGTCTCCTGGGTCATGTCAAAGACTGCGCTGCGCGGAGTACCCACCCACTATACTCTGGAGCTTCCTCCGTACCGCCGTCCACAAATATGGAAAACCATACTGATCTCCTCCAAAGAGAAATCACTGAACGTGCTAACCCGTGCCATCGTCGTCGCTGCACCGGCGGGAATCATCACCTGGATTCTGGGAAATGTGATGGTCGGAGGTGACAGCGTACTTAACCACATGGCTGCTTTTTTTGATCCCTTTGCACATTTGCTCGGTCTGGACGGCTTCATTATTATGGCTTTCATCCTGGGACTGCCGGCCAATGAAATCGTGCTGCCGATCCTGCTTATGGGATATATGTCCTCAGGCGCGATGGTCGATATCGATGGCCTCGCCGGTATCAAGGATATATTCCTGAGTCATGGCTGGACCTGGCTGACCGCGCTGAATATGATGCTCTTCTCTCTGCTTCACTATCCATGCGGTACCACACTTATCAATATTTACAAAGAAACCCGCAGTATGAAATGGGCTGTCCTCTCTGCCGTCATCCCGCTTGGAATCGCGATTGCGGTAACCTTTACCGTTGCCCAGGCCGCCCGGTTGTTCGGCTGGGTTTGACGCAAAAACTCCTTCACAGATGTAACCGTGAAGGAGTTTTTATATGAACATGATGCAATCAATAGTTTACTTGGCAGCCTTGGCAGCAGCTAGAATAGCTTTCAGGTAGCCTTGGGTATCGACAAGAGTAGCTCCGCTTACAGCGTCAACCATTTGCTCTTTGCTCTTTGCAGCCAGTGAAGCTTCAAGTGACTTGATCGTTCTGCCTGTTGCATATTTCTCAATGGCAGCCATATTCTTGTCATAGGAAACTGTTGATTTGGCTTCTTCTTTCATATGTTCGCTATAGTATTTGGCATTTGCTTTCTTGGAAGCCAGGACCATTGCAGGATCTTTATAGTTCTGTCCAAAATCCTTATCTGAGTTAGGTACTCCTGTTGCAACATCAGCACCCAGGAATTGATAGTCATCCAGCGAAGCGGCTACGATTACACCATTTTGGACTACGGCAACTGCCACCGTGAAGCATTTCGTACCATGAGCGGCAGCTTCTACCCGGCCAACCTTAAGCGGTGCACTTGCGGCAGAAGATACACTGTTCAGGGCGCCGCTGTTTCCTACGCCTACCACAGCCAGCGAGATGCCGGCTACCAGCAATAATTTTGTTACCTTTTTCACAACCATTCCCCCAGTCAATATGATTAAAACGCTTACATTTTATTATTATCAATATCTAGCAATTCAGTCAGTTACAAATGTTACTAGAAAAATGTAAATACATGGAACCCATGCAAATGGGCTCTGGATAGAATGCTTAACTCAAAAGAAAAAAGCTAGCCGGAAATCCGGCCAGCTTCTCTATTGCAAAGGGACTAGCTTCCTCTGCGATTTATTTCTTCACCTTAAAACCATAAGCCTGCATCATCTTATCGAACACCGCTGTGTTCTCGAAGACTCCTGTGAAGAGCTGGGCGTTCTTACCCATCGCTGTTACCGGAATATCAACCGCTGTATGGCCTGAGGTTGTCCAGTCCACCACAAAGCTTTCTTTGGAATTAGCGATTGCGAACGGGCCGTCTTCTTTGGAGATGCCGTCACCTGTCTCATCGTCTGCATCGACAGATTCGATGGAAAGCCCTCCGGTTTCATGGTCAGCCAGCACCAATACCAGCGTGTCCGGGTTCTTTTTGGCAAAATCCTTAGCCACCCGCACAGATGCATCCAGTGCCTGTCCGGATTTAATCGTCATTTTGGCATTGTTTTTGTGACCGAATTCATCCGTACCTTCTTCCTCCACCATCAGGAAAAAGCCTTTCTTATTCGCGGACAGGGTGTCGATCGCTTTCTGGGTCATTTCCGGCAGGGAGACTACAGGGTTGTAGATATCCCCTTGGCCCTCCTCATTCTGCTGGAACATCTCCTCGTTGGCGAACAACCCGAGCAGCTTGCCGTTCTTGGCCTGCTTCAAGCCGTCTTTGGTCGATACATAATTATAACCCAGCTGTTTCGCTTTGGTGATCAGATTGCCCTGGGTTCCTTTGCTCTTCTCCGAAGGATCTTCTGCCGGAGCATCCGGGAACTTGCCTGCTTCGCCGGCCGGATACCAGAAGTCCTCACCACCGCCGAGCAGAACGTCCACTTTACTCGAGGTCAGGAGCTGCAGTGCGATGTCGCTTTGCTTCTTACGGTCATCCACGTGTGCGCCAAAAGCTGCACCCGTAGCATCCGTAATCTGGCTGGTGGTTACCACGCCTGTGGACATGCCCGCATCTTTAGCGTATTCCGCAATGGTTTTAACTGATTTCTTGTTGGCATCCATACCGATGGCGCCATTATATGTCTTCACTCCGCTGGCATAAGCTGTGGCGGATGCAGCTGAATCTGTAACCGGTACGGTAGAGCTTGTATGTACCAGACCCGCGTAGGGCATATCATCCATGGCCAATTTCCCGTTTTCGCCTACGGTCGCCAGCCGGATCGCATTACGCGCCGCTGCCCCCATGCCGTCGCCGACAAAAAGAATGACATTCTTCGTCTTTGAGGAAGCCGCCTCTGCCGGTTTGGAAGGCTGTGCAACCACTACACTAGTAGCCAAAAGCGCCCCAGCTGCAGTTACGGTAAGAGCAGTCTTGAATCTATTCTTTTTCTGAGAATTCATATATACCCTCCTTAAGGTTAATTACTACCTCATACTAGAGCACATATGTTAAGGGGATATTTTATCAATATCGGATTAATGTAAAACGTTGCTAAATCCATTCAGTAATTGTAAAAATCGAATATTCCATTTTTGAAGGCAGCCTGTTATAGCTCGCGAGCCAGCGCCGCCAGACGGCGTATTCCTTCGCGGAGCACCCCTTCGCTGGCGAAGGAGTAGCTTAGACGCAGCCAGGACTTCATCTCACCCAGCGGATCGAGAATCTCACCAGGGACAAAGGAGATGGACTGTTCCATAGCGCGCGCAAACAGCGCGGACACGGATATAGACTCCGGCAGCTTCACCCAAAGATTAAGCCCGCCCTGCGGGGGCGTCCATACCCATCCGGTAGCGGCAAGCTCCTCCTCCATAATCTCCTTATGCACCTGGAGTGCGATCCGCAGCTTCCCGAGATGCTGCTGCAGTCGCGGCGAGGTGTAGTAGTGCAGAAAGATTTTCTGGTTCAAAATCGGTGTTCCGTTATCCGCCAGCGATTTGGCGGTAATCAGCTGCTCCATGAACGGGTACCGGCAGCCAATAGCACAGATCCGCAATCCCGGAGCGACATATTTACTGAAGCTGCTAATGTAGATGACCCACCCCTCCGTATCATAGGCAAAAAATGGCGGAGGAGGTTCCTTCTCGAAATACATGTCACGAAACGGATCATCCTCCACGAGCAGACAGCGGTAACGCTCCGCCAGCTCAACCAGGAGCTTGCGCTGCCGCGCCGGAACCGTATAACCCGTAGGATTGTGGTGTGTAGGATTCATATAGAACATTCTTGGCCGGTGTCTGCGCATCAGTTCCTCGACCTGCTGAAGATCATAACCCTCAGGAGTAATCTCAACGGGTACCAGCCGGGCTCCCAAGCGCCGGAAAATATCCATCGCCACACTATACGTCGGCCGCTCCACCAGCACCGCATCCATCGGCCCGAGCATAATGCCCGCGATCAGATTGATCGCCTGCTGGGCGCCCGAGGTGATCAGCAGCTCGCGCGTCGACAACTGCAGCCTGTGCTTTTCCTGGAAGTGGCGGCTGAGCGTCCCCCGCAATTCCTCGTCCCCCTGGACAGAGGAGTAGGTTCCCATGACCTTTGGATAGAGGTCGAACACTTTTTTGACATAGTCGGACAAGAATAGGTTGGGCAGCAGTCCAGGATCAATCAAAGCTTGCGAGAACTGGAAGCTGACCGGAATCCGCTGAATATCGGACATCGGGTTCGTCAGCATATAGGAGGCTATAGCCGAATTTTCTGCCGCTTCTTCTGCCACACTGCTGACCGGTGACACGTAATAGCCGGATTTATCTTTTACATACACCTTCCCGTCTTCCATCAGCTCCCTATAAGCCTTGAATACGGTAAGCCTGTGAACCTTCAGCTCTTCAGCCAGCAGCCGGATCGACGGCAGCTTGTCATGCGTCCGCCATTCTCCACGCTCCATCCGGTTGTGCAAGTATTGATACACCTGGCGAAACAATGGGGGGTTCTGCTCTGCTCCTGCCGCTTTTTTCATCAGTCTGCGTCTCCTTTACCTAATAACTCCACCAAACCGCGAAGCCATCATTCACTTGGCCCTATTGTACAATATTTCACTCCCTATCTGTTCTGTGGTCTGCAATCTGTTCTGTCCGGTTGACGCTATGATTAACCAAACACAGGGGCGACTGCCACCTTACCATCACAAAGGGGAACTGAAACATGATTATGCTTGCTTACTCGCTCGTCTGTCTGATTTTTGGCACGACCTTCCTGGCTATCAAAATTGGCGTAGACGCCGGAATGCCTCCATTCTTCTCAGCGGGTTTACGCTTTTTCGTTGCAGGTGCAGTCCTCTTCCTCTTTATGGCCTGGAAAGGCAAAACCAGCTTGCGCCTGCTCCTGCGCAAAGAAATGCTGTTCACCGGCGCGGCGCTGACCTTCGGAACCTTTTCCGCGCTGTACTGGGCCGAGCAATATGTCTCTTCAGGGCTTGCCGCTGTGCTGTCAGCTACCGGTCCGATGATGATTCTGCTAATGCAAGCCACGTTACTCCGGCAAAAAGCACCCTCCTATTCGCTGATCGGCTGCATCATCGGATTCACCGGGGTTCTGCTGCTCGTGCTGCCTAGTCTTGCAATTGATGTCTCTCCCCTATGGCTTACCGGCTGTGCTGTAGTGCTGATCGGAGAAATATGCTACGCGGCGGGAGCCATTTACTCCAAAAACGTAACCCGCACCTTCTCCGGCGAATCGCCCGTCGCCCTAAATGCAGTCCAGATGATGTACGGCGGCGCGCTGCTGTTTCTACTATCCCTGTTTACAGAAAAGGTACACCCTGAGGTACTCCTGTCCTTTCGTACAGCCGGCTCTCTGCTCTACCTGACCGTAATCGGCTCCATGGTCGGGCATACACTGTTCTACTGGCTGGTGGCCAGAACCAATCCGGTCTTCCCGTCCACCTGGCTGTATATCTCCCCGCCGATTGCTGTCGGTGTAGGCTTCATTTTCTACGGAGAATCCGTAACCTGGATCACCCTGCTCGGCGTATTCACCATCATCGCCGGCACCGTGCTCGTCAATGCCGTCGCACTCAAGCAGCTGCTGTTCAAGCCGAAGCGAAGTACCCCGCTGGTGCAGCCAGTAGCTGCGGATGCTTATTCGCAGAAGCAGATTCTGTAAGAGCGGCTGCCTGCGCTGGAGAGCGCTGGTCGCGGAGCCGGGCGGTGCTGGCGGCGGTGCTGGGCCGCGTTCGGCGCCAACAACGGCGTTTTTGCCGTTGTTTTGGCCTACAGGCCGCGTTCGGCGCTAACAACGGCGTTTTTGCCGTTGTTTTGGCCTACAGGGCCGCGTTCGGCGCTAACAACGGCACTTTTGCCGTTGTTTTGGCCTACCAGCCCGCGCTCGGTGCTAACAACGGCATTTTTGCCGTTGTTTTGGCCTACAGGGCCGCGTTCGGCGCTAACAACGGCTTTTTCGCCGTTGTTTCTTTTTTCCTCGCCTTTACCTTTGCCCTCGCCTTTGCAAATGCCCTTGCACCTGCTCTATGAATCCACCACTTCTCTCTTCTAGCTTCTCACTTCAAGCTTGACTCTCTTCTCAACCACTCCTCTCCTCTCCTAACCTAGCTACCATCCCTTATTCCTCTTTATCCCATAGCCCTTGTTCCCTCTTCCTCATCCCCTTCCTCAATCAATCCCCCTTTCTCTCAGGTAACCCCCATACCACACTATTCATACCCTTCCCCCACAGCAAATCTCCATCATCTCCCTGGGCAGAGCATTGATGATACGCCTATCTCAATAAAAAATATATATGACGTATTATATATTGCATTAATGACCATTATTGCGTATTATATAAGCAAGTTATGGATAATATGTTTCAATAGGACGTAAGAATGGAAGGGGGGAATCGGTTATCGGTACTCCTGTTCTGTGAAGGAATGCCTGTATGTATCCGGAAAGTGGAGGGAACTTGTGATCGAACTGACATCCCGTCAACTGCAAATTATTGAAATTGTCAAAAAAAGAGCACCTATTACCGCCGAGCAGATTGCGGAGCATCTCAATCTCAGCAAGCCGACGATCCGCTCGGACTTATCCGTGCTCGTCATGCTGGAGTACATTGACGCAAAACCCAAGGTCGGGTATTTTCCCGGCAAAAAAACCTCGCAACGCCTCAGCGGCAGCTATTTGCTGAAGGAAACCAAGGTCAAGGACATTCAGAGTATCCCGATTATTATCCGCGAGACGACAACGATTCAGGATGCTGTTGTCACTCTGTTTCTGCAGGATGTCGGTACGCTGATTATCTGTGACGGGGACGGCAAGCTGACCGGAGTGGCCTCGCGCAAGGATTTCTTGAAGGTTACACTGGGCAATCCCGGTGCGGTATCCATGCCTGTGAGCATGGTAATGACCCGCCAACCCAAGGTCGTGACGGTTTCTCCCGAAGATACGGTGCTGGATGCCGCACAAAAAATGATTTTTCACGAGGTGGACAGTTTGCCGGTGGTGCTTCCCGGCATTATGGAAGAAAACAGCCCAAGTCTCGACGTTGTCGGACGGCTGACCAAAACTTCCATCGTCAAACTTCTCCTCGATCTAGAAGCCAAAGGATAACGGGAGGAATCGAAAGCGTATGGAGCCATCCTCACATTTCATTACAATATGCTCGGATTCTATAGGAGACACAGCGGAGGCTGTCGTACAGGCTGTTATCCATCAATTCCAGAATCAGCGTGTCACGATCAGAAGATACGGCAATGTAAGACATGAAGACGAGCTGCGCAAGCTGATGGAAGAGACCGCCCAGCTTCAGGGATTTGTCGCGTACACACTGGTCCAACCGGAGCTGCGGGAGATGATCCGCGAGGAAGCGGTACGTCTCGACCTGCGGATTGTGGATATCATGGGCCCGATGATGCAGGCCTTCATTGATACCTTTGATGATTCGCCCCAGGCCCGGCCAGGGCTGCTTCACCAGCTCGATGAGGATTATTTCCGCCGGATTGAGGCGATTGAATTCACCGTAGCCTGTGACGACGGGCGTGATCTTGGCGCGATGCTGAAGGCAGATATTGTACTGCTGGGCATGTCCCGTACCTCCAAGACCCCGCTCAGCATCTTTCTGGCCCACCGGGGCAAAAAGGTCGTGAATTACCCGATCGTTCCCGAAATCGGCCCGCCGCAGCAGCTGATGAGCCTGCCGCCGAACCGTCTCATCGGTCTCACCATGAAGCCCGAGTACATGCTGAAGATCCGCTCCGAGCGTCTGAAGCAGCTTGGACTTCCGGCAGGCTCGCAATATGCCAGCCTGGAGCGCATTTCTGAAGAGATGGAATATGCCGCCGTGCTGTTCCGCAAGCTGGGCTGTCCCGTTATTGATATTACAAATAAGGCGATTGAAGAAACAGCAGGTATTATTATGGGCTATATTACCGATTCTCCGTAAGTTTAGATGATTGCAGGCCTGAACCCATACAACTAACATACTGGAGGGAAACCATATGGAACGCGAATTGGCACTGGAAATTATACGGGTAACAGAACTGGGCGCTTTATCTTCAGCCCGCTGGATTGGAAGAGGCGATAAGAATGCTGCGGATGATGCGGCCACAACCGCCATTCGTTCCATGTTTGATTCCGTCTCCATTGATGGGACTGTGGTCATTGGTGAGGGTGAGATGGATGAAGCGCCGATGCTCTATATCGGCGAGCAGGTCGGGAACCGGAACGGCCCTTCGGTCGATGTAGCCGTTGATCCACTGGAAGGCACGGAAGCAGTGGCCTGCGGGCTGCACAATGCCCAAGCCGTAATTGCCATCGCGGACCGGGGCAGCCTGCTGCATGCCCCTGACATCTATATGGAGAAGCTGGCCTGCGGTCCCGAGCTCGCCGGAAGACTCAGCTTGGAGGATCCGGCTGAGGTCACCTTACGCAAAGCCAGCCTCATCACCGGCAAAGCGCTCTCCGAGTTGACGGTAATGACCCTTGACCGCAAGCGGCACGAGAAGCTCATCGCCACCCTGCGAGGACTAGGCGTGCGCGTCAAGCTGATCGGCCACGGCGATGTGGCCGGAGCCATTGCGGCAGCGCTGCCGGACAGCGATGTCGATCTGTACATGGGTTCCGGCGGAGCACCGGAAGGCGTGCTGGCAGCCGCGGCGATGAAATGCCTCGGCGGAGAGTTGCAGGGCAAGCTGCTGCCGGAGGGTCCCTTCGAGCTACAGCGCTGCCTCCTGATGGGTATCGAGAATCCGACACGCGTGCTCTCGATGGAGGATATGGTCGGCACCGGTGACGTCATTTTCGCCGCGACCGGCGTAACTTCCGGCGAATTCCTGAACGGCGTCCGCTTCATCGGCAAAGACCGTGCCGAGACCCATTCCGTCATTATGCGGGCGCAGAGCCGCACGATCCGCTATATCCGCAGTATACATTTCCTGCCTGGCAAGGATATCCCACAGGTAACGGCCAGCAGAGCGAATGCGGCTTTGATGTAAGGTACACTCCCCTCTCTTGAATCCGTTGTTTCGGGGTACAACAATAAAGAAGGGTTTCCCCTAGTCCGGCAGGACTTAGGGAAACCCTTCTTTATTATGGATACTCTAGCTTTTTGTAGCTTAACGGGTACGGCTGTGGTCTCTCAGAACTTCATTATTGTTCTTAACCTTTACTTCACCAGTCTTATCTACCCGCGCTTCCTCACGTTTCACTGTATCTTCCACACGCTCGGTCCCCTGGACTTCACGTTTATGCACATCCACTTCACCAGTGACCACCGTATTCTTGTGAACATTTACCTGTTCTTCACTTACCGGAATGCGGATCGTTTCATCTGATCCGATAGGTTCAGACGTGGAATCGTTATTCACAGCGCGCCGTTCAACCACAATTTCCTCATGGCTGACTGGAACATTGATGGTTTTCTGCTCCTCGATAATTTCCTTACGCACATTAACTTCACCCGTCTGGACCTTATTTTTGGACACATCCAGCTGTTCTTCACGCAAGCGCAGTTTACGGGCTTCGTCGTTATCCCTGTCAACATAATCAGTAGACCGCGTATTATCTAGTGTTGTGCTGTCTATGCCATCCGCGGAACCGGAGTACACATCTCCTGTCATTCCCGGCCGGTTCACATCATCAAGTCTTCTGCTCTCCCGAAGATCATGCGCCGGTGTTGAATTCATCGTATCCAGACCTGTATCCTCGCGCCCTTCCAGACCGGAGCCGTTAAATGTAGCATCTACGGTGTCGCTTACGGAATGACGGGCACTAGCCTCTGCCTGTCCTTCAGGAATTGCTTCATCTATATAACGGTCGGAGTTTGCGGAGTGATGACTGCGGAACACAGAGTACACATCACTCGCCCGGGAGCTGTCTGCATCCACCATGACAAGAATCCGGCCTTCATCCACATAGTTATCGTAACTTTGCGCTTCATCCTCCGGTATGCCAAGTCCAATCAATCCGCCTACAAGTCCGCCGGTTCCAGCGCCAACCGCAGCTCCTGCCAGCGTAGCTGCAATCGGTCCCGCAGCAAGGATAGGTCCGATCCCTGGAATGGCCAGCGCTCCAATCCCTGCCAGAAGTCCGGTTACACCACCCAGCACACCGCCGGTTGCTGCTCCTGAAGCCATTCCCTCAGGGGCTTTGGTGCCCGTCTCATTATTAATGTTATCTACATCTTGTTTGTTTCGTGCAATCACTGAGATATCGTCTGTCATAAATCCGCGGCCTTTTAACTCCTCAATAGCCTGCGAAGCCTCATGTTCGGTATAAAATACACCTACAATTTTCTTATTCATTACGATTCCCTCCTGATAGCATTTTTTTTGGGGTATTCCTTTATCATTCAGTTTGTTTCACACCTCTTACTTAACCAAACAACCAAGGCCGAAACTGTTTACTAAACCTTTCCACGCGGAATCCACAAAACAATTTATGAAACAGGAAAACATTCGGGAAATAGTCAACCAGACACATTTTCATCAAAAATATTGAAATTAAGTTAGATAATCTAACGTGTATATCCTGGTTTTTCACCATTTGTTAAGCCTTTAGGAACTTTGACCGTTACCCCGATACAGATTATACAAAAGGGACTATACTCCTCATAAGATACGGTTAACTATCATCACATTACTAAGGAGGCATAGTATGAATATGCGGCTAAAGGTTTTGAAGAAGCATCTGCTCTTCTGCTGCAGCGAGCACTGCAATAATCAGGACGTGGAAGATGTCATGCAGGAATTCAAGGAACAGCTTGTGGACAAAGGGATTAACAAAACCGTCAAAATCAATAAAACCAGCTGTCTCGGCCTTTGCGGCAACGGTCCTTTTGTTATTGTCTACCCCGACGGCATCTGGTATTACAATGTGACTACAGATGATGTGGAACGTATTGTAGAAGAGCATCTGGTGAATGGTGAGCCGGTCGAAGAACTGGTCATGCTCAAGATGGAAGCCTGATTCCGGCCCGCTCCTGTATGGCTGCCTTTTCATCATTCTATGCCCCCGCTATGCCTCCCCTATTCTCCATCCCGGAAGTCCCGCCCTACGCTTGGGGTCTGGGACTTTTTTTGCGGTTAAGCTGCCTTGGGCGATCTATTGTATAATGAGGTGTATCCTAATCCCGGAGACATTCCATACTGAAAAGAGGCTGAAGCATGGCCATATTCCAATATAATTCTGAGCGCCCTTTCCGGGGCAATCCCGATCTGCATCTTCATTATTGGGGACGTGAAGCGTGTGCTCCTGGACACAGCGTCGGCCCCGGCGTAAGGGACCTGTACAAAATCCATTTCATTCATGCGGGAACCGGCCAGGTGACTGTCGGGAGAGAAACCCATATTCTGCAGCAGGGTCAGGCGTTCCTGACGTATCCCCATATCGTTACTCATTATGCCGCAGACATGGAGCATCCCTGGACCTATTCCTGGGTTGCTTTTACAGGGGAGGAAATGGGCTATTTGCTGTCCAAAACCTCACTCGCACCCGAACACCCTGTCTTCCCTATGGATGATTCACTGATGCCCGCGCTCTATGACCGGCTTACTGCTGAGGCTGACCATGCGGGCAGTCTCGATTTGCCGCTGAAGGCGATTATGTATGAGTTCTTCGGACTGCTGGTACGCATGGTTCCGGCGGCTGCAGACCCCATCCCTCTTCCACGGCAAAAGAGCATCTACGTCGAGCAGTGCCTGCACTATCTGCATGCCCATTACTGTGAGAATGTGACCGTTGAACGCATGTCCTCCTCCCTGAAGCTGGACCGCAAATATTTATCGGCATTATTCAAAAAGACCGTCGGCCTGCCGCCTCAGCAATACCTGCTTAATTTCCGCATTGCCAAAGCCTGCGAGCTGCTGATGGAGACTCCCTGTACGATCGGTGAAATCTCACGTTCTGTCGGGTACCAGGACCCGCTCTTATTCTCGCGCATGTTCAAGAAGGTCAAAGGCTGCTCACCCAAGGAGTACCGCATCCGCCATGCCGATAATGACATTGTTCTATAAACTTCTTCCTTGCTGACATACGTTTGCCCCCACGCTTCCGCTACAATAAGCGTATGCTAACAAAACTTTAGTTTATGCTTCCGATGCGATTTTTGCCGAAGTCAATCTGGAAGCGTATGCTAACAAAACTTAGGTTTATGCTTCCGATGCGAGTTTTGCCGAAGTCTCTCAGGAAGCGTGTGCTAACAAAACTTTGAGGAGGCAACAATAAATGTATAATGCAAATCCTGAACGTTACAACCAGATGAAATACAACCGTACCGGCCGCAGCGGCCTGCTCCTTCCAGCGATTTCGCTTGGACTATGGCATAACTTTGGCGGGAATGATGTATTCGAGAACGGCCGCGCCATGATTAGAAGGGCCTTTGACTTGGGGATTACCCACTTCGACCTGGCCAACAACTACGGCCCGCCTGCCGGATCAGCCGAAGAGACCTTCGGGCAGATTCTGCGCAAAGATTTCGCCGCTTACCGCGATGAGATGATCATCTCCAGCAAAGCAGGCTATTACATGTGGCCAGGCCCATATGGCGAATGGGGCTCGAAGAAGTATCTCGCCTCCAGTCTCGATCAGAGCCTGAAACGGCTGGGACTGGATTATGTGGATATTTACTATCACCACCGTCCGGACCCGAATACACCTCTGGAAGAAACGATGGCCGCCTTGGATCTGCTGGTTCGCCAAGGTAAAGCGCTGTATGTCGGCATATCCAACTATAGACCTGAAGAAGCACGTGAAGCCGCACACATACTCCGGCGTCTCGGCACACCTTGCCTTATCCATCAGCCCAATTATTCCATGATGTCGCGCTGGATTGAAGAAGGGCTCCAGGATGTGCTCGCCGAAGAGGGCATCGGTACCATCGCCTTTTCACCGCTGCAAAAAGGCATCCTGACCGACCGCTATCTCCATGGAATCACACCGGATTCCCGCGCAGCCGGACCGAGCGTATTTCTGTCCGAGAAGGAAATTACTGCAGAAGTCATCAGCAAGGTCAGTAAGCTGAACGAGCTGGCGGCTGCACGCGGACAAAAAATGTCGCAGTTGGCCTTGTCATGGGTGCTTCGCGGCGGCAAAGTAACTTCGGCTCTGATCGGCGCAAGCAAGGTCAGCCAGATTGAGGATGCCGTTGCCTCCCTGAATGCTCCTGAGCTCAGTGCGGAAGAACTGGAGCAAATCGAGACTATTTTACGGGGATAACCTCCCACAACTACAGCACAGAAAGGAATGCAGATGAACACACACCGTTTAGGAGCATCCGATTTATACGTGAGCACTATGGGGCTCGGCTGCATGTCCCTGGGAACAGATGAAGTCAAGGCTACAGCCATCATACATGAGGCACTGGAGCTGGGAGTCAACTTCCTGGATACCGCCGATCTCTATGATGACGGCCGCAATGAAGAGATTATCGGCCAGGCGCTTCGCGGGCGCCGGGCGGATGTCATCCTTGCCACCAAAGTAGGCAACCGTAGAATTCCCGGACAAGAGGGCTGGAGCTGGGACCCATCCAAAGCCTATATCCGCTCTGCAGTGAAAGAGAGCCTGCGCAGACTGCAGACCGATTATATTGATCTCTATCAACTGCATGGCGGTACTCTTGAAGATCCGATGGACGAGTCCATTGAGGCATTTGAAGAACTGAAGAAGGAAGGGGTAATCCGATATTACGGCATCTCCTCCATCCGTCCAAATGTGATCAGGGAATATGTCTCCCGTTCCCATATTGTCAGTGTCATGAGCCAATACAGCATCCTGGACCGCCGTCCCGAGGAAGCGATTCTGCCGCTGCTGCAGCAGAACGGCATCAGCCTGATTGCCCGGGGACCGCTGGCAGGCGGGATATTAACCGAGCATGGCGCCGCCAAAGCACACCGGGATTACCTGGGCTATGACAGCGGGGAACTGCCGGTTCTCCATGAACGTCTGGTGCAGCAGACTGGAACTGCCCGCACTCTGACGGAGACCGCCCTGCATTATCCACTGGCAAATCCTGCTGTGGCCGCTATCATTCCGGGTGCAAGCAGCCTGGAGCAGCTGCGGCGGAATGCAGCCGCTGCGGCATCTCCCCCACTCACTCCGGCAGAGCTGGCTGCGATTCAGCACACCAGCAAGAGCAACCGGTACGCGCAGCACCGGTAGAGCAGCACAAGACAAAGAGGCCGTCCCTGTGGACAGCCTCTTTGTTGGTTCCCCTCACCCAAAGACCTGGGTAATGTACACCATCGCCAGCAGACCAAAGATAAAAGAATAGGTGGACGGGCGTTCGTACCCGTGACCGTGGCTCTCGGGAATCAGCTCCTTATAGACAATGAAGAGCATCGCTCCAGCGGCAAAAGCCAGCCCATACCCCACCGCGTTCTGCATATAACTGGCTGTAAAATATCCGATCACCGCCGACACCATCTCCATGAGGCCGGTTAAGGCGGCCAGCATCAACGCTTTTCGCCGGGTCACCTGGGAATTCAGCAAGAACACTGCAAGAATCAGGCCCTCCGGCATATTCTGTGCTCCGATGGCAATCGCCACCATGGGACCGAGGCTCGACTGCTCGCTGGCATAGCTGAAACCCGTACTGAGTCCTTCGGGAATATTGTGAATGAACAGAGCGATCAGCACGAGCAGAGCTTTGGAATCCATGTTGGTGAAGCCGGGTTTGTTCTCCACATCGATATGCGGAATATTGTTCTCGATTAGATCAAGAAGCAGTATTCCGGTTATCAGACCCAGGCTTAACGCGAGGATTCCCGATTCATTAATCGCCTGCGGCATTAGGCCAAAGGTGGATGCGGATACCATGATTCCGGCAGTGAAGGCCACCAGCACATCCTTCCATAGCTCGGACAATCTTCGGACAAACAGAACGGGAACCACCCCAAGCACGGTAGCCATAGCCGACAAAAAGCTGCCAAGCAGCGCAGTTTGCAAGTCTTCAACCCCTTTAGTGGACAGGACTCTTAGACCCAGCTTATGCTTCCGGCAGGCACGGTTATGTCTGTTATTTACATATATCCTCTACTGCTCCGGCAGTAGCGGCAGATACATCAAATCCTCATCCAGGTATTCAACCCCCAGCTTCATCGCCCTCGGCTCTGTGCCATAGCGGATAAATCCCAGAGATTCATACAGCCGTTTGGCGGACAAGTTAGCCGATGTTAAGGTCAGATTAAGGATTTCCAGGTCCGGTACCTGCTTCGCCCGCTTAATCAGCTCCAGCATTAAGAGCCGCCCAATCCCCTGCTTGCGCACACACGGATCAACATATACAGAATATACATGGGCTTTGTGACGGATCTTCGGTCTGCTCTCACGGAAAAAGGTTACGATACCCACCAGCCTTTCTTCCGCATCGAAGGCTCCAAGGGTGAAGTTCTCATCCGAGGGTTCCAGCCTGATCCGGGTGGTGACTATGGAGATCTTAGACTCCGACTCATAGGAACTGAGGAAAGCTTCCGGATTCTGCAGCAGCGACTGCAGCCGGAGCTCGCGGTAAATCTCCGCATCGGTAGATGTCAGCATTCTTATGTACAAAGGTATCCCTCCTGACCCGATTCTATCTTAATCTTATACTACCTTAGATATTTCCACTTGTATTGAATCGGCTAGAAGCGCTGGGCAATTGACAAAATGGCTGAATTTAGGTATATTTACTTTTATAAAATTATATTTTGCAAAATATAATTTAAATACAAATGTTTAATTCAAGAAAGGAGCTTCATGATGTCCGAGTCCAATTCTGCTTTTGGCCAGGCTCTTGTGAAATCGTTAATTGGAGAACGCGGACATATTCCGATTGCCAGAGCCTTGCCGGATATTACATCCGAGCTCGCCGGACAACGTACTGAAGGGATTCCGTACAGCATTTATCAATTATTGAAGCATATAAGCTATTGGCAGGATTTCATGCTGACCTTCCTGGAGGGGGGCAAACCGCAAGCGCCAGGAAGTGTGATGGAAAGCTGGCCGACAGAGGAAGCACCCGGGGACGAGGCAGAATGGCAGGACACCGTGAGGCATTTGCTGCAAGGCGTAGAGAAGGCGGTTGCTTTTGCCCAGACCGTACAGCTTGACGAACCGCTCCCCGGTTTTCCGGGGGAGACCAAGGGCGGAATTTTACGGAATATCGCCTCTCATAATTCCTACCATTTAGGAGAAGTTGTTCTGCTTCGCCGTCTACACGGGGCCTGGCCGCCACCTGGCGGGGGCTATCCCGCCTAATCCAACACAAAAGAGGGAATTGAAATGATGATTTTGAGTACTATACTTGTGGCGCTAGTAGCGCTGGAGCATGTGTATATTTTGGTCTTGGAGATGTTCATGTGGACCACCCCAAGAGCACAGAAGGCGTTCGGAACCACCAAGGAGTTCGCGCAGGACACGAAATCACTCGCAGCCAACCAAGGGCTGTACAATGGTTTTTTGGCCGCCGGACTGGTGTGGGGCTTGTTCCATCCGAATGACACGTTCGGATTCCAGCTTCAGCTGTTTTTTCTAATCTGTGTCGGGGTTGCAGCGGTCTATGGCGGCATCACGGCCAAGAAATCCATTCTGTTAGTCCAGGGTCTCCCGGCTTTTCTGGCGATAATCGCCCTTCTTCTGGCGAATCTGTAAATCTGATTTTTGACCATCCTATACGGACATGCGGATGACTTCCAGGTTGAGGAAAGACATTCGTAGGATAACTAAGTAAGAGGGGGCCTATAAGCTATATATTAGCTGCTTAGGCCCCCTCTTGCATTCTATTTAATAGCTATATAAATCTCCAATTCAGCATTCGCCGGATCCAAATCCCTCGCATCATATCGCTCAAAATCGCCACTATAGGTTCTTTCATCCGGTGATTCCTTGAAGTAAGTCCAGATCTCATGCCACGCCTCAGCTACTACTTCGTACACAGGTCCCTTTTTCGTCTTAAATACGAGGTATTTACTTTCGGGAACGACCGCAACTGCGTAATCATTGTTGCCTTGAACCGAATCACTGCTTGATTCATGCCCAATGACAACCGTGTAAGCTCCGCTGGCATCACTCTCATAATCCGTATACACTGCGTAAATGAAATGTGAATTCCTAGCCCAGGCTGCAGTTACGAGATTGCTCTGATAATAAGTCTCCCACAGCTTGGACAATTGCCCTTCCGGTCCTGCCTCTGCGGCGTTCGTAGTACGTACAGATACTCCGGTAATTATCAGTTTTGGCTTGTGAATTGAAAAAGTGTTCATGGTCCATCCCCCTCTTGCACTCAATTATACAAGGAGAAAGTAGACAGCTTGCTGTCATGTTTAACGGTTATCCCCCAAATCCACTATGACACCGTTGTTCTCCAGATTCTGAATGACCTGCTCTGCTTGCTTATTCAGCGGGTTATCTGCCAAAAATACTTCTTTTAAATGCGGCATAGTCTCCAGCACTTCAATATCCTGAATGAGGTTATCATCCAGATAAAGATGCTCCAAGGTTGAATTATTCTTTAACGGCGTCAAATCTTTAATTTGATTGCCGCTCAGTATGAGCCATTCTAACTTCAAATTCTGAAGAGGTCTTAGATCTGCCACCTGATTATTGCCAGCTAGAAGATCAGTCAGCTTATGTAGATTCTTAAGCGGTGCTAGACTCTTTATCTTGTTGTCTTGAACAACCAGATTTTCCAGTGAACTTAACCCAGATAGCGGTGTAAGGTCAGTAATCTGATTCCCGTCAACGGCTACAAACGTCAGTTTTTTCAGCTTACTGAGCGGTGTAATACTTTTAATCTTTTGGCCGGGAACAAATAAGCTCTGCAGGTTAACGGCATATTCAAGTCCTTGCAAACTGACGATTTTATTCTTGGATTCCATAGGATACAAAGATTCCAACTTCTGCAGATCAACCGCCTTCACCTCTTTATTAGCCGGCAGCTTTAATTCCGCCCGAATGGCTTTTGCCAAAGCCGGGTCCGTAATGAGAGATGCGGCCCAAATGGATGTTACCGGTAAGAATACGACAACCAAACAGAATACGATGATATTTTTTACTAATTTAGCAGGCATTTAGATTCTCCTTTTTAAAAACCTGAATAGTGACCCTCCTTTCTTTTATCGGATTTTTCACAAAAACTTACAGCACCTCTCCCATGACTCTATGATTATCCTGCCTTTGATTCATGAGGTATAGCCCCGTATTAAATGAAAAAAGCCCCCAAAACCACTGGGAAGCGGAATGGAAGGCTGCTGTGATTTTATGAATGGCTTGTTGGTTCTGCACTAATTATTTTGTTGCTCTGTTCCCTTTTCCTGTTATTCACCGAATACAAAACAAACAACAAAATAAACCACAGAGGCGTAAACAATAATGCCGGACGCGTATCTTCAGCAAACAGCATAATCACCAGTATCGCAGCAAACAAAGCTAAGACCACAACATTAATCGCCGGCGTGAACGGTGCTTTGAATTTGGATTTTGCCTGCAGATCAGGCCGGGTCTTCTTATATTGGATATGGCATACGAGAACCACACCCCACACCCAGATAAAACAAATGGCACTTATAGTGGTTACAATTCCAAAAGCCTGCTCCGGAACGAGTTTGCTCAGAAGAGCCCCGGCAGAGATGACAAGCGTAGATATGAATAACGAATTCCCGGGAACATGATTTTTATTCAGTTTGGCAAAATGAGCGGACGCCCGGTCCTTCCGGCTCAGATTATATAGAATCCGGCTGGTCGAGAACATCCCGCTGTTGCATGCGGAAGCGGCTGAAGTTAATACGACGAAATTGATAATCCCCGCAGCAATTGGAATCCCTACCAGACTAAAGGTTCTCACAAAAGGGCTTTCCGCCGGACTGAGCTCCGTCCATGGGTTAATGCACAGCAGGACGAATAACGCACCAACGTAGAAAAAAAGGATCCGCAAAGGGATTTTGTTGATCGCGGACGGGATATTTTTCTCCGGATCCGCAGTTTCCGCTGCCGACACTCCTACTAATTCCACGCCGACATAAGCAAATACAACCATCTGGAAGGAAAATAAAAAACCTTTCACACCGTTCGGAAATACACCTCCGTGTTCCCACAGGTTCCGGACCGTTACCGATCCTGCATCCGTCTTGAGCCCCATAATCAGGAAAATGACGCCAATGCCGATTAAAGCAAGGATCGTGATGACCTTGATTAGAGCAAACCAGAACTCGAGTTCTCCGAAGTTTTTGACGGTCAGTAAATTAAGTCCTAACAAAATGATCAGGCAGACGACAGCCGGTACCCAATGCGGAATATTAAACCAGTACTGCACATATACGCCTACTGCAATCACATCAGCCATAGCCGTCATGATCCAGCAGAACCAATAGGTCCAGCCCGTGATGAACGCGACCCGGGGACCCAGATAGTCTTCGGCAATATCCGTGAATGACTGATATCCCGCTTTTGACAGCAGAAGCTCTCCAAGTGCCCTCATTACGAAAAATACAGCGATACCCACGATTAGATAGGTAATCATGATGGATGGCCCTGCCTGCTGGATCGCTTTACCCGACCCCAGGAATAATCCTGTACCAATGGTGCCTCCGATGGCGATCAGTTGAACATGCCGGTTTGCCAGTTCTCTTTTTAATTCGGTTTGTGCCATACCTTATTCCCCCTTATGAATACATACATTGATGCACAAAAAAAAGAGACTGGATGTCATCCAATCTCCCGGTTCATAAGAATAGGAAAGAATACTTGCCTGCTGATGCATCAGCATGACAAATACATTCCGTACTCTTCTGTCCTTTTGCCTGAGATTGTGAACCCTTCGGCGCCGCGAAATTCCGCGGTCTCTCCAGAAGCTGCTCCTGCTATAGTGTGATCCATAGCAATCATAGCTTGCGAATTATGAAGTTAATGTACAATGTGTTTCTGATATTCTAACATATTACTTGCGATGTGAGTGTTAGATCAGTGATAAAAGTCTCAAGCTAATTATTTCCAGATTTCTTCGGCAATCTCTTTAATATAGGCCAGTTTGTTCCACTGCTGTTCTTCTGTCAGGTGGTTGCCTTCTTCCGTGGAAGCAAATCCGCATTGGGGGCTTAGGCAAATCCGGTTCAAATCGACGTATTGCTTCGCTTCCTCAATGCGCTTCAGAATATCCTCTTTGTTCTCAAGCTCACCAAATTTGGAGGAGAACAGGCCAAGCACAACCTGCTGATTGTCCTTCAGGAAACGAAGCGGCTTGAAATCACCTGCCCGCTCTGTATCAAACTCCAGATAATAGCCGGAGTAGTTATCGATGCTCAGGAGCGTTTGCGCGATAGGCTCGTAACCTCCGCCTACTCCAGCATAAGTCGAAACATAATTGCCGCGGCAGACATGTGTTGTAACCACGAGATCGTCCGGCAGACCCGATACCACCGCCTCGTTCAATCTGGCAAATTCATCCGCATAATCAGCCACATTCACGCCAATCTGCTGCATGAATGAAATAAACTGTTCGTCGCAAAGTGCCCCCCACGTGCAATCGTCAATCTGAATACTGCGGCAGCCTGCTTCATAGAAGGCAAGAATCGACGCTTTGTACGCCTTGGCAATATCCGACACCAGTTCCTCCCGATTCGGATAGATGGCGTTCGTAGTTTCCTTATTTTCTGCCCGGTCCAGCTCGAACAGGAATTGCGCAGCCGCAGGAATTGATTGACGCGCAACAACGTCTTCGCCTGCAACTCCTTTTAGGAATGCATAATGGGATACAAAAGGATGACTGCTGTAGCTTATTTTGCCGGACAAACGGGAGGTTTCCGGTCTGGACTGCGCGCCGTTGAATTGATAGCCCTGGTCAATAATCGTCCGCTCCACACCGTCAAATCCCCAGAAGAAGTCCAAATGCCACCAGGAGCGGCGGAATTCACCGTCGGTTACCGCTTGAAGGCCAACCTCTTTCTGTTTCTGTACGAGCTTAATGATTTCGGCGTTCTCCACTTCCTGGAGCTGCCCGGCAGTAATTTCACCGTTCTTGAATTGCAATCTGGCCTCTTTCAACGCGCCCGGGCGCAGGAAGCTGCCGACAATGTCATATCGGAATGGAGTAATGGTTCTCTTCTTAGGTTCGGTTTGTGTGCTCATAGGTTAATCTCCTCGTAAAATAGAATGAATTTAATATAGCATACCCAATGGGTATGCCATTCTACGAAAGAGATATAGCAGGCTATAGGAATTGGTTATAGCCGGAATGAGCATTGAAACTTTGACTTAGCATGTGATCTGCGGCATTATCGCATGATCTTCCTGACCCACTTGACCTTGTCACCATAAGGCGGAAATAAGAAAGGGATATCCAGCTTCGTGCTCTTGGTCAGGACGCTTTTGGTATGGGAGAACAGTTCGAAGCTGTATTTCCCGTGATACGCGCCGATCCCGGCATTCCCTACTCCCCCAAAGGGCAGGTGGTGATTGGCAACATGGCTGATCGTATCATTCACACACCCGCCGCCGAAGGAGACGCGTGAGAGTACTTCCTGCTCAACCTGAGATTGTTCGGTGAACAAGTACAATGCCAATGGTTTGGGACGGGCGTTCACCATTTCAATGGCCTCCTCCACCTGACGGAAGCCCATAATGGGCAGTATTGGCCCAAAAAGTTCATCCTGCATCGCAGGGTCCGACCAAGAGGTAGCGGCAAGAAGCGTCGGCTCGATATAGAGCTCCTCTCTGACTGTTGTCCCGCCCGCAAGCACGCTATTGGGCTCCGCTTCCAGAATGGCGGCCAGCCGGTCGAATTGGCGTTCATTAACGATTCGGCCATAATCCGGACTTACTCTTGCGTCCGGCCCGAAGAAGGTGGCCAGCACCCTTTTCATCCGGGTAATCAATTCCTCTCTAATCTCTTCATGGGCAAGCACATAATCCGGGGCAATACAGGTCTGACCAGCGTTGATCATCTTCCCCCAAATAATCCGTTTGGCCGCAACATCGAGATTCGCAGTCCGCTCAACGATTGCCGGACTTTTGCCTCCAAGCTCCAGCGTGACGGGCACAAGGTGCTCTGCTGCGGCTTTCATGACAATCTTTCCAACCGGCACACTCCCCGTAAAAAAGATATAATCAAAAGGAGCATGAATCAGCGCCGAGGTGGTCTCCTTCTCTCCTTCAATCACCCGGATATACGTCTCGTCAAAGGTTTCACCGATGAGCTTCTTAACGGCAGCAGTCACTGCAGGGGTATTCTCAGAGGGTTTCAAGACTGCACTGTTTCCTGCCGCAATGGCTCCGATCAGCGGCTCAATCAGCAATTGGAACGGGTAATTATAGGGTCCGATGATTAGAACGGTCCCGTAAGGCTCTTTATACTGGTGACTTCTGGATAATGCAAGATAGAACGGTGTTTTTACCCTTTGCGGCTTCATCCACCGCTTCAAATGCTTGCTCATGTAGCGGATGCTGTCCAGCGTATAGCCTATCTCCGTCGAATAAGCATCAAATTCACTTTTGTGCAGATCCTGATACAACGCCGCCAGTAACGTCTGCTCGTTCCGTCTGATCGCATCCGACAGCTTCCCCAGCTGCTCCAGACGAAACTCCACGCTACGCGTATAACCGCTATTGAATTTCTCGCGGTGCTCCTGCAGGATTTCATTTACCTGCTCCGGGTTCCACTGCTTCATATTCCTGCTCCTCTTTAAATAAAATAGGTTTAGAGACAATCCCGTTCCAAAGCCATTAGAAGCCTTCTTAACAAATCCACCGATTCCTGCATAGACAACTCATAATATCGCTGGGTCCCTAATTGCTCAACTTTGATTACTCCTGCATTCCTGAGCAATTTCAGATGATGGGACACTGCCGGCCGGGACAAAGTCAGCTTCTCGGTAATTTCATTCACCGTCATCCTGCCATCCTCAGATAGATGGAGTAGAATATCCTGACGGTGCGGATCGCTTAAAACTTGAAGAATTGGAAGGCTTTCGCGAAAAATCTGCAATGCCTGCTTTCCCATGCTGGTGCCTCCTTGTCTCTGCAGTCCAAATGTTTAAACATTTAAACCAATAATATAGAATCATCTTACACTTTGCTTGCCCAATAGGCAAGAGCGCTCCGATGAGTGGACGATAAAATGCCGGCTTTCCACAAAAAGAAGGTGCGAGGAGCCGGTTCATCACCGGACGCTTCTCGCACCTTCATCTTCTTGTCTAGATCAACGCGTTGAAATGGCCCTCTGCATCAACCGTTGCTGTCCGGGGATCGGTCAGACCGATTCCCTTGAATCCTCCCTTTTGTTCAGTCCGCCAGACCGGGGAAGCGTCTTGAAGCGGAGGCGCCGGTACAAAATCGACGGAGGTGATACTCCCGCTTTTCTGCACCAGTTGGGCCTCCAGCAGTCGAATTTGCCGCTGCAGCTGCTCACGGCGATAGGGAGTCTGCTGATCTCCACCCTGCGCTGCATTCACCTTGTCGAGTTCCATCAACAACCGGCTCCGCTGCTTCTCCAGGGAACTAACATCGCTTTGTGTGCTGCCGTAAGCTGCAACGGGCTGTACCGGGCTTAGGCCTAATACTGTCTGTGCCGCCATGATTCGTCCCTCCGTTTCCTTGGCCCTCATTCTCAGTTCAGGCCTTTCGAAAGTTCTAATCATATCTATTACCCGGCCGTCGCCGCGATGACAACATTCCATCGGCATATCCAAAAATAATCGTCGCATAGTCCCAGTCTGCCTCTTGTTTCGACCCTCCCTAAGGCCCACACTGAAGTCCCCAGGTGCAAATTAATGCAAATGCCGGGGCATCTTTAAGAAAGAGATTCTGAAAAATCTATTTTTTAAACAAATCCGGCAAGATGTCATAAATATATTGGTTCACCCAATTCCATGCATGTGTGCCGCCATCGCTGACGATAAAATAAAAATTCCCTTTATTCATGTCCGCTGAATATATGAAATTCTCTTTGAGCTGCTTCATGGCATCGATCTGAGGCTTCATGTTCGGATAAGCGATGTCCAAGCTGCCTGTGGCGCAGAACAGGTAGTAATCCTGTGGCGTGTAACCGGATTGTTTGGCTACATTGGCAAGATACGCCGCGGTTTCCTGTGCCTTGGTTCCTCCACCTCCCTGACCCATGATCCAACTGTCACCGCTCAGTGGCATATAATACTTGAAATAATCGAGACAATTGATGAACGTATACCAAGTCGTTACAGACCCCATGGAGAACCCGCCGAATGCCCGATGCCCTCGGGATGCTTTTAAATCCTCAGTACTTGCGGATGCTGCATAGGTACGATATTTGGTTTCCACCATTGGAACAATGTCTTTCATTAATTCCTCAGGGAAGTACTCGGGTTCATTTTTCCCTCCATAAAAGGTAGGTGTCACTACAATAAGCGGCTCAATATCACCTTTGGCAATCATATTGTCCAGGATTCTCTTCATCTCTTTGCTTTCGCCGGGGCCGCCAAAAATGAGGTTTTCATTCTCGCCACCGCCATGCATAAGGTATAGCACATTATATTTCTTGCCAGCATTAGAAGCGTTGTAACCGGGGGGAAGATAAACGTTCAGCTTCTTTACGTCTTTCCCATTATTAAGATTAGTGGCCGTGTATGACAAACTTTCGATGGTACCCGGCTGGTTACTCTCTAATCGATATTCGTCCGGAATCGTTGTAAATTCCTTCTCATTTGCCGCTTCCTCGGTTAATACCAGCTTGCTGACCGCTTCTTTTATAGCAGCGTATTGTATGTCGATTTGGCTCTGGGTAACCTTCTTGCCGTTAATAACACCTTCTGCAGCTTTAACGGCAGCTGTTACAATACTTGCATTTTGGTAACGTGTGAGATCAAGCTTTTGCGTACTCTTGATCAAATTCAAGAGATCATAAGGATTTAATCCACTGACAGCATTTTGGGTCTTACCTGTGAGCAGGACATTTCCGAACTTCCCTGTATCGTTCCATGCAGTGCCTGTAGAATCAAACGCATTAATGGTCCCCGCCCGCTCTGAACCTTTAGCATCGTTAACCTGTAGCTCGATTCCGATCACTTTTCCGTTTTCAGGCTTCTTTTGCAAAGCAATTCTTGCCTCCACTATATATCCGTCCTTCACTTTCTTAGTAGAAGTGTAAAACCGTTCGCCATTCCCTACGTCAACAGACTGAATATTTTCGTAGTTTACGCGGAAATGCAAATCATCTACACCATATTCCTGTGACTTGTCATTGTTCTCATCCAGGAAAATTTCCAATGAATCTTGCATGTATGGCGTTCCGGATTGTACAGACAGGTTCTTATCTTTGATTTCTGCAAGGATATACAGGGCCTTATCATCCCATAATGCTTTAAATACAGCCGAAGTATCGATACTACCCGATACATATTTCGGTGTAATCCTTGGCGCGTTACTCCATATCTTATCTAATGTACCGTCCATTACCGGCGAACCGAAGTAGGCAACCATTCTCCCTTGGGCGTCCAATCCACTACTGTCTACCGGTATTTTTTTGGGCCCCGCCTGTGAGTTTGTGTTTTTCTTGACCACATTGATTTTGGCAGTCAGGGTTATCGACTCTTTATTTTCCTTTATCATTTTCCATGTAATGGTTGCAGTGCCCTTAGCAAGCGCTTTCACAATTCCGGTCTGATTAACCGATGCCACCGATGGATCACTGCTGCTCCATTGAAAGGTCGAACTTGACTGCTGGTTAGCAATCTGCAAAGTGAACGTTTCCCCGACCGACAGTACTATAGTTCCCTTGTGTATAAATCCAGGTTTATCCTTGGGTGAAGCTGCCGACGCATTTGACGATAAGCCTAGAACATTTGCAAATATCATGGAGAAAAGAGCCAAGAACACAACTGGTAACCGAAATTGCGTTGTACCTTTCTTCAACAATATCGCCTCCGTCAATGAAATTGGTAGTTCTGATGTAGAGCCGCACCTCGCTTTCCACAAAGGATATCATACGAGAATTGCTTATCCACTCACTTGCAATTACGTTTTAGCAAGCGGCTTTATTTTATCTTATTTCAATATAAATATCAATGTAATGAGAACGAATGCAAACGCATAAAATTGATCATTTCCATGTACTGAAATATAGGCTTCTTTAACTTTATAAGTGAGATGTACTTACAGTAATTTAGCTAAAACGACAATGCCAATGAGTTGTTCAGATCAAAGCGGGTCGGCGGGTGGGGTAAGTGGTGAAAACGATCGAATGGAGGGGGAAACGTAAAAATGAAAAACTGCATCCTACTGGGGATTCGGTAAACCCTTATTGTGAAAATAAAACATTTTCAGAATCGCATTCATTTAATCAGTAATTTTTTTAAGCTCAAAAATAGTCGCCTCTGATAACAAGATAAGCCTATCGTTATTAACAACTAAAAAGCTTAAACCTACAGGTATGCTTATTTTTTTCGATTACAATTTTATCGCCAATAAATATTAACATTATTTATGAAAAGGTTACCTTCCGCATTATAGACGGCGAAGGGAGCGTTCGGGGACATGCTCACCTTAACGATCTTGCCCCCGTTCGATCCTGAAATTTCCAATTCGGAGACGGCTGTATTCGGGCGCATTCAAGTTGTTGAGTTCTCATCCAAATGATAGATTAGTTGCACTAAGCCTGAGGAGAACTTTCTTGTACTAACCATTTTCAAATTCAACCTCTGTTTTATGTTCACAAAGAGCGGTTTCCCTTCTCCCAAAACAACAGGGTGAACAGATAACCTAAATTCATCAATAAGTCCTAAATGAATAAAAGTTGTGATAAGGCTTGCTCCACCATATAGCCAGATATCTTTGCCCGGTTTATTCTTTAAGTTATTTACTTCTTCAAGAATATGATCATTTATGAATATTGCTTTATGATCAGTACCTGTTTGCGTTCTGGAAAATACATATTTCTCTTTACTATGAATCAATTCCCATAATTCTTTATCAGAATCCGTATCATCGATTGCCGGAGTAAATTGTCCCCATAGATCATAGCTTTTTCTTCCATAAAAAATAGTATCAATTTGATTTAAGAAATCATTAAATCCCAGCTCAGGGTCCATAATGCACCAATCGACTTCACCATTTTCCCCTTCAATAAAACCATCTAAAGTAACCGCTAAATCTAAAATTATTCTTCGTTTCATGATTTGTTACTCCTTTCGTCATCTATTGAAGACAATACACAATACAACTCTCTAGTATCCATTCCTTGATTCCTCCCTTCTATTCTGTATGTTACATTGAAATTACGACAAAACTTGTCGTAATTGGGGATACCATACCAAATTAAGTCCGTCTACTTTGTATACGTTAAAGCCTTTGTATATGAGTATTAGTAAATAAAGAATCCTGATATTTCAACCCAGCACCTATTGCTCTATCCATACAGATATGAGCGATCCAGATGATCGATCCTACTAATAGATAATCATTTGAAAAATATAAGTAAGCTAACGCAAAAAGCAAAGGAAAAATAAAGGTGTGTCCCAAATTATAAACAATCGCACCTATTTTCTTATTCATTGTGTACCCAAGCATTGTAAGGTCAGGAACGAATAAAAGAACAACAAACAACCAGACGGGAAACTGTAGCTGCATGTAAATAAAAAAGGAAAGTGCTAAGGCAAGTGCATATTCAATATGAACGATTTGTTTATTCGTCATTATCTCTCTCCTTATAGGTCTTTATGAAATAAACCAAGCATGAGTTTTTCGATATCTTCTATATTCTCTAAATACTTCACCTCACTCGCACGTTCTTTAATGGTCTGCACGACTTTCAATCCCTGTTGATAAAACCGGATTTTCTCCTCAAGTTTCATGATTTTTTGATCGAATAACAGTACTGTTGTATCCTTACATTCTGATGATATAGATTTGTTGTCTCGTAATAGAAGTAATTGTTGAATTTCCTTTATTGTAAAACCTAATTGCTTTAATACGATGATAAGCCGTATCTGTTTTTCACATTCTTCATCAAATTCCCGATAACCATTTTCTCGCCTTATTGGATTCAATAAGTTCTCTTTCTCATAATAACGAATGGTATCCGGTTGAATCTGATACTTGGTCGCAAAATCCTTGATTTTCACTTTAGCCCTCCCTTCAGTAAAATCATAACATTGGAGTAAACTCCAAGGTCAACTATTCATTCGGCCTATTTTCCCCTTATAATTGATTGATACACTGGAAGCACTGATGCTGATTTATTTTCACCGGAAAAGTGGGATGACGATATGAAAAAAATATTATCTTTTATGGATTGGGGCCTATTTGCACTTCGATCGTATCACTATATTTTGCTAGCGTCCCGTCTATTGCAAGAAAGTGAATTTTCGTTCCTAACGGTAGTGAATATCCTTTGGCTGATTCTAGCGCTTGTCGTCCCTATGCTGTTCTGGTTCCCTGGGCTTAGAAATAACAGGACTTGGTTCTGTATACTGGAGCTGCTGCTGGGCGGTTCTTATTATGTAAATTCTTCCATCCATCCGGATCTGACTTCAAGGGCGGACTATTTGCTGCTCAGTCTTATCATGGGATACTTAATGACGAAGAAGACGATCTGGGTTATTCCTGTGCTGGCTTTCATTCCTTTTTTATCGCAGACTTACTTGCATTTGCCTTGGGAGCAGGCGTTTAGCTTCGCATCTGACAATTTGCTGTTCTGCTTCATCGGTATATGGGCGAGCTCCGTAGCCAAAGCATATGAAGAGAAGAATAAACTGGCACTAGAAGTGGAGCGGCAAAATAAGCTGCTAACCCTCTACTCTGCGGAAATAGAGACAATGACGCTTCAGGAAGAGCGCAACCGTATGTCGAAGGAGCTTCATGATACATTGGGGCACTCCTTTATTTCACTTATTATGAGCCTTGATGCTTCAATTGCCCTTCTGGATCGGAAGCCTGAAGAGGTTAAAGGCCGTTTAATCCGCTTAAGGGCACTCGCTGAACAAAATCTGGACGACATGCGAAACATTGTGCATGAAATGGGAGAAGAAGAGGGGGCGAGTATTACACAGCAGGTGGAGAACCTTGTCCTCCGTTTCCAAGAGCACACGGGAACTGTAATAACCGTCAATCTGCTGGGGACAGAGCCTAGAGTGCATTTTGAAGTGCGGCAAGCGGTCATACGTATCATCCAGGAAGCTTTTACGAATGCGCTAAAACATGGAAGGGCATCTCAATTGTACTTAGAACTGGAGTTTTCCGTGAGCAGGCTGCGGTTAATTGTTCGAAATAACGGCATACCAATTAAAAAAATGGATTATGGCTTCGGATTGACCACGATGAAGCATCGAATTGAGCGATTGGGAGGCAGCTTGTCCGTGGATTCTAAGGAGGAAGCTGAGGCGATTACCGAAGTCAGATGTGAAATTCCGCTGAAAGGGGTACTGCTGCATGTCGAACATTAAGGTGCTGATTGCTGATGATCAAGAATTGATCCTGGAAAGCTTACATATCGTGCTGTCCATGGAGGAAGATATCGAAATAGCTGCGTTGGCAAAAAACGGGGAGGAAGCCATTCATGGCTGTGAGCAGTATCATCCCGACATTGTGCTGATGGATATCAACATGCCTGTCATGGACGGCGTAGCTGCAACTGCCCTGATTAAGAAGCGATTTCCTGACATCAAGATTATTATGCTGACCTCTTATAAGGAAGTAGAGTATGTGCTTGCGGCTTTAAGTCATGGCGCAGAAGGTTATCTGCTCAAGGCCATCCATCCCAAGGATTTGGCTGCAGGTATACGCGTGGTTCATGCGGGAGGCACCTTAATAACCCAAGAGATGGCGGGCAAAATGATTAAAAGCATGAGCATGAACAATTCCTCCGCCTTAAAAAGTAATGAATACGGGCTCAGCGCCCGTGAACTTGAAGTGCTGCATAAGCTGGCTTCCGGCCTGCGTAATCAAGACATTGCTGAAGCGCTTTTTCTTAGTGAAGGGACAGTGAAGAATTACATCTCAACGATTTATTCGAAGCTTCAAGTCAAGGGAAGGCGAGAAGCTGCCCGCATAGCCCGAGATTCGGGCATACTGGATCACAAGTAACCATGTCATGACCAAAGCGCACTGTGTCTTTATGACTTTTTCAGTATAAACTCATAACTACCAAACGTTATAGGAGCTGATGAAAGACATGAAGAAAAAAAGGTCCCGCAACATAGAGCGGCTGCTTCGCTTTCCAATAACCTGGATGCTTGTGGGTGCGATCGCTATTATTCTTGTACAGGGGTTATTCCTTGTGCTGACCGAGCGAGTAGACGGGGCCGGTTCCCTATTCTTAACACTCCTGTTGGGTTTAGTAGCCATCCTGGTGTATAAGCTTATTATGAAATACGTGGCTCTGCGGCCCATTCCAGAGCTATCCGGGCAGCACGCAGGGGTGGAAGCTATCCGAGGCGTAATCACCGGAGCGATTTTTATCGTAGTATCCACGCTTATTATTGTTATACTCGGCGGCTACACCTTTCATTGGGCGGCTGCTGCAGATCCGGGTTCTATTCTCATGACGTCGATTGAAACGGCGCTGAGCGCAGCCATTGTCGAGGAACTGGTGTTTCGTGGATTGATGTTTCAAGCTATACAGAAATTAGGGGGCAGCTGGATTGCACTCGCGATCACTTCGCTTACCTTTGGGGCCTTCCATCTTGGCAATCCAGGAGCAACACTATGGAGCGCACTTGCCATCACCCTAGAAGCAGGGGTTCTGCTCGGAGCCGCATTCTTGTGGCGCCGTAATTTGTGGTTCGCCATGGGGCTGCATTTTTCTTGGAATGCACTCGAAGGTTCGCTTGGCATTCCTGTGTCCGGACTACCTGCGGCCGGGTTGTTTACTGTGAAGACAAACGGCGCAGCATTGCTCACGGGAGGGGATTTTGGCCTGGAGGGCTCCATTGTTACGGTGATCCTAGGACTTGTGATTGCCATTCCGATGCTGATCGGTGCTGCACGGAAACGGCCATGATTTGTTTCTCTCAGATTAGAATGGAAAGTTGGATCTTGCAAAAGATTGTCCAGCTCATGAACTCACGATACTAAACTGAATTAGCCTTTTGGATAAATAGTATAACGTAAATAAAGTTCCCCACAGCATGCTGTGGGGAACTTTATCCCATCAGAGGCGAACCGCCAACGCTACTCCCCTTGTCCGTTCGCCGCTCCCAACCCTCCACAATATTCAATTAAACCCGCCGTTTACGCGAATCGTTTGTCCCGTTATCCAACGGGCTTGGTTGCTGACGAGCAACTCGAGAACATTCGCAATGTCCTCCGGTTCGCCGAGCCGTCCGAACGAGTTCATTCGACGGAACGAATCGACCAACTCCGGTGATTTGCCATCCAGGAACATATCGGTTGCCACTTGCCCAGGTGCGATGCAATTGATGACAATGTCCTTGGGACCGAATTCCTTGGCCAATTGACGTGTTAACTGCTCGATCGCTCCTTTCGTTGCAGCATATACGCTGTATGTTGGAAGCATAGCACCAGAGACGGACGATGAGAAGTTAATGATGGTTCCGCCTTGCATCATATGCTTCATCGCTTGTTGGCAAGCAAAAAGGGTCCCTTTCACATTGAGCGCGAAATGCCGATCAAAAGTCTCCTCAGTAATATCAGCAATCGCATGATTTTCCATGATGCCAGCATTATTGACCAATATGTCCACACGCCCAAAGCGTTCTAGCGTTTCCGAAAACAACACTTCAATTTCGTTCACCTTGCTCACGTCGGCTTGGATTGATACCGCTTGGCCGCCTAATTGCTCAATCGACTTTACAACCTCGTCCGCTTTGCCCCGGTTCGAGGAATAATTGACAGCAACCTTCGCTCCGGATCGCGCTAATTGGATGGCCACTTGGCGACCGATGCCCCGTGACGGTGTGGACGAGGGTCTGTTGATCGAGCGATTAAGCGAGTCTAAGGAACAGAACGAACGCCTCCTTGAGCGTAAAACCGACGTAGAGCAGCGCCTCATGGAGTGTACCTCCGACCCGATTCCGGTGAAGCTGGTGCAGCAATTGTTAGGTCAATTCCACTCACTGCTGCACTCTTCTCCACCAGAGACGCAGAAGACCCTTTTCCAGAGCGTCATCAGGCAGATTCACTTCGGCGTCCCGAAGGACATGCATAGCATTGAACTGGAGTTTAACCCACAAGTGCAACAGCATTTTTTTGAACTGGCCCCTTCTGCCGAAACGGCAGAAGGGGCTTTTGCTGTGAATCGGCAAAAGTCCCCGTCGAGGTACATCGTCATTCTATTGTATAAATAAAACGCTCATACATCCGGCGATAGTTCTTCTGTCCTAGCCACTTTTCTAGTGCATCTGTTAGTTTGCTGATAGGAATTTTATGCTTATCGCCTATCTCGTTTATTTTCTTAATAGCTTCTTAGGTAGTGTGGAATTTTACACTGTCCAGTATACTAAATACTCAAAATAATGATATTATTGGAAAATTGTGTTATTATTAAGCGGCACATAATACAAATTATAGGAGGAATAGAAGGATGTTGAAGAAGATTAGTTCCATATTAATTTCGGGCGTATTAATGCTATCCTTATCATCCAGTGTTTTTGCAGAACAGGGAGATCCTTCAAACCCCGATTCTACGATAATTTCGGTTAATCCAACAGTGATTAATGATCAAGACTCTATTAGGGAGAGTTTTAATGAGTTGGGAATTGATGCGGATACACAAGAGAAACTTTTGGGAAAAATGGAAAGAGGAGAAATACTAGATTCGGAAAATCCAGCAAAAATGAATGAAGGTGTTACAACTAAATCCTCCAATCCCAAAAATAGTGTATTAGGTAAATCAGCAAATTCCGCTGGTTATACTACTCGGACCGTCTTTCCAGATGGATCTATTTCTATTCTATCAGTTACGCCTGGGGCAGGAACTGTTTGTGGCTCAGGGTACTGCAATTATCAAAATACAAAGATTTATAGCAGCAATACAGTTGTAACTGCATCATTTTTAGCCAACTTCACTATTGTAAATGGCGGATATAGTTACATTTCGAATGTCTGGGACCCAAGTGTAAGAACCTTTATTAGCACTTCATTTTCAAATTTAAGTTTAAATATTACAAGACCATCTGAATCTTTACAATTTAGTGCTCAAGCTTCAATGACTTGGATCTTCTCCTCAGTTGCAGGCTCACAGAATCAGTATCTAAATTTAGATGTGAAAAATGGAGCTGCCACATCTACTCCAAACTAACATCGCTTTTACTTTATCTGATATTGGCGGTGAAATATTGAAATTCACTAAAAAAATCGGTCTTTTAACTATTGTTATTATTGTTATTGTTATTGGGGCTTATTTGATTGGTAGAATCGGGATGGACTTTAATTACTGAAAAATAAATTTTAATGTAAGAATACTCTTGCGGTCCCTTCTGCCGAAACGGCGGAAGGGACTTTTGCTGTGCATCGGCAAAAGCCCCCTTCAAGGTACATCATTATATAGTACAAATAAACCCTCAGTAGCCCGTTTACGCACCATTCTGACCGGAGTGTGACCTACCCTGCTCCTATGGCCCTTATGCTGTAAATACAGGCTCCTGCGAGTTTTTCCTCAAAAAACTTGCCGCTACTTATGATACGGTTCACCATGATTGATCTTAAACTATCATTTCGAGGGAGCGTCTACTTCAGCAGACAACGGTCATCTTACCGTCTGGTATACGAGACCTATGGCTCCAGAGTCAAATGTCTTGTTTTCCAAAAGTTTAAGATTGATCTTATCCTTAAGACCTTGGAATAACGGTAACCCGCTGCCGATCAGGACGGGAGAAACCGTAATTTTATACTCATCTATTAAATCTAGCTGCATAAGATAGTGTGCTAATCTGGGACTGCCGAGGATGACCATATCCTTGCCTGGCTGCTGTTTGAGGTTCTGGATCTCTTCCTCGATACCTTCTTTCACCAGTCTGGAATTGTTCCATTCGACTTTCTCCAGCGTGGTGGAAAAAACGATTTTGGCGGTCTCTTCGATCCACTCGGCATGATTCCGCTCATGCTGCGAAGCTGATGGGTTCGAAGGCACAGATGGCCAGTAACTGTGCATCATCTGATAAGTCCCTCGTCCCCAAATGACAGTGTCGGCAGTACTCAGAATGTCTTTCGCGTGTTTCTCCAAATCAGCATCGTAGGAAACCCAGCCAATGTCCATTTCACCGTTTGGGCCTTCTACAAAACCGTCAAGCGATGCGTGCAGAAATAGAACGAGTTTTCTCATTTTCAGCTCTCCTTTGTTCACGAGGGATATCTAGATTATACATTAACTACATTTTAGTATATTTCAACTTGGATGTTTCTTATGGATTGCTAATATAATCTGACCTTCCGTAGCTGAGTTGGGTATGTTAAGGGGATGAAGGATGAATTTTTTCGCCTTTCTCAAGCATCTGGATGAACTGCCGGATCCGCTTCTCTCGGGTTTCTGTTTTTTTGGCATTGTGAATTCGAAATACGATTGCGTATTTATTTTGTCTGTCGAGCGTATCATAGAACGCCTTGGCCTTGGCATTGCGCTCCAACTCGATCGCGAAGTCCTCGGGCAGCGAGGCGATGCTTTGAGATTCGTAGGCTTTATCCCAGTTCCCATTCTTTTGGGCCTCTTCAATTGCCTTATATCCGGAAGTCTTCATTCGTCCGTTTGTAATCAGCTGTTGCGCTTTTTCTTTATTGACTTTCGACCAGATGCTCTTGGCCCCGCGCGGAGTGAACCGCTGCAGCCATGTTTTCTCATCTAAAGCTTCTTTCTGACTGTCAACCCATCCGTAACATAAGGCAACCTCGAGCGCTTCGTTATATGAAATCGTAACGACGCCGGAATTTTTTTTCGCAATCTGTAATCGGATGCCGGGTGAAGTATAATTATCGCCGAGCCAGCTCTCAAAAGACAGTGGATCGGCAAAGGACATAACCGGCAAGTCACTCGATTTTTTTACCATATAAGTCACCTCCTGATTCAAGTGTACACAATAATAGCTGACAATGGCAGTCAGTGATTTTCGACCGGTGTTATTGGAATAAGTGCCCCATTTTGATCGTGCTCGTGAGAGTTAGCCCTTGGCCGCACTCGTCAAAAAAGCATATAATTCTTGCACATGTAAAAGAAACAGCAGGTCTCGTTCATGAGACCTGCTGACCTGCTGTTACTATTCTATTAACTTGGCTGTTGTGATTTTTTAGCAACCCTCATGTGCCATTCAGCACAAATGACAGGCGTCGCTACAATTCATTTGTATATCCCCCGCAGGATTGCCGAAAGATGAACGGGGTCTCGAACACGACCGAAGAATTATGATCTGTCGTTCCTCGTATGGCCTCCAAGATCAGATTAATGGATACACGAGCCATCTCCTCCACCGGCAGCTTCATTGTGGATAAGGACGGCACTGTGTATCGTTCGATCTCGTGGTCGCCGTACGTCATGATCTCCATTTGGTCCGGAATCTTGATACCGGCTCCATGAAAGACCGACAACGCCGCGACCGCCATAAGACTGATTGGGAAAAATACAGCCGTTGGAGGTTCACCCTCCCCCGCAAGCATTCGCAGGGCCGCGTCATTCCCCCCCTCCATGGTCATGGGGGCACTCTGGATATGCGCCTCACTCAATGTTAAACCATACCGTGGGCAGGACTCGATGAATCCCGTTTGGCGCTGGCTGTTTTTGGTCTTTTCCATATAATCGGGCATGATAATACCCACATGTTTGTGTCCACGAATTGCGAACAGTTCGGCGGTCTTTCGCCCGATTTCGTAATTATCGACATGGACGTTGGCATAGACACTACTCTCCCGGTTGAAAATGACCGTGGGCAAGCCTAATGGATTTTGTTCCAAATAATCTTGATCCTCTTGAGAAATCCCCGTCAAGATTACTCCGTTGAACAGCCCGGCGTCGCACCTGCTCCTCATCTTATGGATCTGGGAACGCCGATAGGGATGGATCGTCATCTCGAACTCGTTCTCCTCCTGCATCATAACGCCCTGCGCCCCCATGAAGAAACGGCCAAGCATGTCGGCAGACAGGTCGTTCGGCCAGAATGCGGCAATGATCGGGATATTCTTATTGCCGGACTGCCGCAGGCGACGGGCAGCCACATTGGGTAAATACCCATATCCCTTCGCTGCCTCAATCACTCTTTCCTGGGTTTTTTTTGAGATTCTCATCTCATCGCCGCGGCCATTCAAGACCAGGGATACAGTTCCAACAGATAAGTTTGTTTTCTCGGCTATCTCTTTAATGGTGGACATTGATTTCACCCTGTTCTTATTGATTACGACTATCCATGTATTCCTTACTAGTTTATCAGAGATCGCAGCTTTCACCTATTCCATACTTCATTTCACCGGTTGGAGCTTCCTTTTAGGTTTGACAAATAAGACTACCCAATGATACCTTAATAATGCTTGCTAAAACGAAATTGCAATGCGTACACTTATTAACCGTGGAGACCAGAAAATGAAGAATAAAGCAGTCATTTCTACCTCGCCCTCACTGTGGACCACAGACTTCGTACTAGTCACCACTGTCATGACGCTTACGCGTATCTGCACCCAAGTTCAGACCATATCCATGCCTCTCTATTTCCAGCATCTCGGGGCAAGCATTACACTGGCGGGGCTATCCATGACTGTCTTCACTATTGCTGCTATGGTCTGTCGTCCGTTCGTCGGAGCGTTGTTGGATCAACGGGGACGGAAGCCGATCCTGATCATGGGATTGTTTCTATATGCCCTCTCCACATTGGCTTACGGTTTCATTACCGTGATTCCGCTTCTGCTTGTTTTTCGTATCATTCACGGAGCATCATTTTCGGCCGGTTCTACCTCCACCAGCGCCATGATTACCGATATCCTGCCAGAGAAGCATATGACACAAGGGCTGGCATATTACGGTATGTTCGGCACCCTGTCCATTGCCCTAGCTCCGTCCATGACTCTTTACCTCATCGAACATTCCACCTACATGGCGCTCTTCAGCGTAACATCGGGGCTTAGTTGTATTGCCTTGTTGATCGGCCTAGCCGTTCATTCCGAGCGAAGCCGTCCCCCCAAAATAGCCGATCACCGAAACAGGCCAGAGTCGGAGCCGATGGCTACCCCGGCACCCGTTAAATATTCCATATGGAACTCATTTATCGTAAGGAAAGCTTGTTCTCCTGTGCTCACCATGCTCTCGATAACCATCGCGACGAGCGCTGTTACTGTTTTCTTACCAACCTACTCCAGAACTGCCGGAATCCCCGGTATTGGCTTTTTTTTCTTGGTGCAAGCAGTTGCCTTGGCCGCATCCAGTGTAGTGGTCAGCCATCTTTCTAAGCAATGGGGGGCGGTTATGGTGATCCGCTGCAGCTTACTCGCGCTTGGCTTCTCTATCATGATCATAAGTCTATGCCCCACCCTATGGGCGATTCTGTGTGCAGCCGCGGTTTTCGGATTTGCCAATGGACTGTTGATGCCTCAACTCAATGCCCTGGCTGTACTGAGCGCAGAACCCCATCGCAGGGGGCAGGCAAGCGCCATGTTCTACCTGGCGCTTGATATTGGGATCGGGACCGGCGCGGCGGTCTGGGGAATGGTCTCCGATACCATCGGTATCCGGTGGATCTACCTTATTGCCGGATGCTTGCCCTTAATAACTCTGTTGGTCTCTGTATTGTGCCGTATCGATTACAATCTGACATCCGTTCAAGCAGAACAACAGAATCGGTCACATGGCAACGCTGGAACCACGCCCGCAGGGCAGTCGAATGAAGGCGACCTCAATGTTCCTTGATGATTATGCATGGTGAACTCTCTTGACTTAAGTCAATGCTCCCGCCTCACCCCCTTAGTACAATGGAAGCAGAATGTATTAAAGGGGGAATGTTAATGTCTGCAGCAGTGGCGCGAACGGGGGGAATATCCCTTATTGTGATGGCGGTGGCCGCCGCATTTTCGTATGGATATGTTCATGGAAGTCTTATGGTGGAGGGAGATCCAGCCGTTACCTTCGGCAACCTGCAATCTTCTCCTCTGCTATTCAGAGCGGAAATTCTGGGGTGGGTACTGATTATCGCCTGTGATATCGTTGCCGCATGGGCGTTATATACGGTTCTCAAACCTATGCAGCAGGCACTGTCCCTGTTGGGTGCATGGCTGCGCCTTTCTTATACCGCAGTACTAGGGGTTGCGGTCTCCAGCCTGGTTGTCGTCTCCCTTCTTGCTGACAGCAGGGGCCAGGTACTGGCTGGCTTCACACCACAGGAGCTACAGGCGGGGATGATGCTTTTTCTTCGGGCTTTTGAAGCGGTATGGTCGATCGGCTTGATTCTGTTCGGAGTGCATTTGCTCATCGTGGGCTTACTAGCCTTTATATCAAGGAATATCCCGAAGCTTATTAGTATTCTGTTGCTGCTGGCTGGGGTGGGTTATATCGTGCTTCATATGAGCAGCCTACTTGTTCCTGAGTATGAAGAATTTATAAAGGTAGTCAAATGGATATTTATGCTGCCGATGACGGCGGGGGAGCTGGGCCTTGGCCTATGGCTGCTGTTCAGAGTCCCGGCTCCGCGATTTCACGGTGAATCCGCTTCTTGATCCGGCTCAGTGACTCCGGCGTCATTCCGAGATAGCTCGCCAGCTGATGCTGGGGGACGCGACTGATCAGAGCGGGTCTTTTATGAACGAGCGCCTTCAGACGGTCTTCAGGAGAAGAGGCAATAAACGCGGAGAATTCCTCCTGCATCTGACCAAAGCTTTCCTCAATCATCTGGCGGGTCATGGTCTCCAGCTGTGTATGTTTGGTGTACATCGCCTTCTCTATATCCAGCGGACCGACGACCAGCACACAATCCTCCAGACAGGTCAGGGTATACTCCGACGATTTATCCGCCTTATGCGCATTGAAAATGGAGATCGCCTGCTCCTCTGTATAGAAGCCCGAGGTGATATCCCGGCCCATAACATCGACCGCATGCTGCCGCACGCATCCCTTCAGGACAAAATAGCAATAGCCGGGAACCTCCCCCTGCCTTAGCAGAACGGTTCCCTTGCTGTATTCTTCGACAAGAATTTCGTCCAGGATGGCCTGCTGCTCTTCATTGCTTAAAGAGGTCAGCCGGTTCATATATTGGAGTAAAAGATGCTTCATATTCCAGCCCTCCCCACGTCTTATCCCTAATCATCCAGACGTTAATTACTGTGATTACTTAAACAGCTCCAAATACCGTCCCAATCCTTCCACCTCCAGCTCTTCCCTCGGGATCAACCGTAGTGCAGCCGAATTGATCCGGTAGTGCTGCTTCGCCGGCTCCGATCCATCGAAGAACAAATGGCCCAGATAGGCTCCGCTCAGCCTGCTGCGCAGCGCAGTCCGCACCTCACCTCCGCGTAAGTCCGCTTCACGCCGGATCAGCCCTTCGGCAATCGGCCCTCTGAAGCTGGGCCAGCCGGTGGAGGAATCATATTTGTCTGCCGAGCTGAACAGAGGGTCGCCGCTGATCACATCCACATACACACCGTCACGGAATTCGTTCCAATACTCATTCTCATACGGCGGCTCTGTCGCCTTATGCTGCGTGACCTCATATTGCAGCCGGGTCAACCGGCTCTTCAGGTGCTTTTGATCCTCGCGGCTGTTCCAGTGCTGTTCCAGGAATTCATCCCGTCCCGAGCCCTTCAGATAGAACTTATAATCCAAAGGATGGGTTTTATAATAATTCTGATGCAGGGCTTCAGCAGTGTAAAATGGAGCGGCAGAGAGAATCTCCGTCACTATCGGCTTATTGAACCTTTTACTTGCCTGAAGCGCCGCCTTGGACGCCTCCGCCTTCTTCCTCTGCTCTTCACTATGCACAAAGATTACCGTCCGGTAGGAATAGCCCCGGTCCATGAATTGTCCGCCTTGATCTGTGGGATCAATTAGCTGCCAGTAGATGTCTAACAGACGCTCATACGGGAAGATCTCCGGTTCAAATGTAATCTGCACAGCCTCCACATGTCCCGTCGTTTCCGTACCCACTTCCTCATAAGTCGGATTGACGGTGTGGCCGCCCGTATACCCGGAGACCAGCGAGACGATGCCCGGCAGCTCGTCAAAGGGCTTAACCATACACCAAAAACAGCCGCCCGCAAAGGTGGCAAGCTCCGTTCTGTTCTTTTCGTTCAAGCGGCGCACCTTCTTTCGCGAATTTCCCTTATTATATACGATTATCTAAGGAACGGTTGAACTTCAGCGGAAAAGGGTACTGGAAAGGACAGCTTATACTTTAGGCAGGGTACTCTTTATCACCAGGAGGATTACAACAATGAATGCTACAGGAAACGCAGATATAGATACAACTAATACACAGCGGCTAAGAATTGCCCTTACCGGAGCAAGCGGATATATCGGACATAACCTACTGGAGCAACTGACTAGGGAATATGATGTCATTGCGCTGTCAAGACACGGAGACCAGAAGGAGAACAGCGGTCATGTAGAATGGCGTTCCTGTGAGCTGTTCTCCATATCCTCTGCGGAAAAAGCCTTGGAAGGCGCAGACTGTACCATCTATCTGGTCCACTCCATGATGCCGACTGCGAAGCTGACACAGGCGCACTTCGCTGACATGGACGCCATACTTGCCGATAATTTCGCCCGTGCTGCCAGCAAGAACGGCATCCGGCAGATCATCTACCTCAGCGGCATCATCCCGGACAACAAGCCAGAGGATCAACTGTCCCGCCATCTTCGCAGCCGGGTGGAGGTGGAGCGGGTGCTGGGCTCCTACGGCGTACCTGTCACAACGATCCGCGCCGGTCTGATTGTAGGGCCGCAAGGTTCATCCTTCCCGATTCTGGCCAAGCTGGTCCGGCGCCTGCCGGTCATGGCACTGCCGGAATGGACTCGTACCAAGACCCACCCCATTGCACTATCCGATGTCCTGCGGGCCTTGACAGCAAGCATCGGGAGGGCGGAGTTGTACAACCGGGCCATTGATGTGGGCGGGCCTGACTACATGACCTACAAAGAAATGATGATCCAGACGGCAGAGGTCATGCATAAGAAGCGAAAATTAATCGACATCCCGCTTCTGACCATTAACCTGTCCCGCCTGTGGGTTACACTGATTACCGGTGCACCCAAAGAGATGGCTTATCCGTTGATTGAGAGCCTCGCCCACCGGATGGTCGCGAATCCAAGCCGCGAGGTCCCTGGCATCAGCGATGGCCGAATACCCTTCCGGGAGGCTGCGCATACAGCTCTTGAGGCGGAGGCTAAAGATACAGCAGCCCGCAAATCGAAGACTAAGGACCATTCAACAGCCGATAAGAGGAGTAACGGCAAATCGCCTGCGACCCCCTCCCCTAAGAAGCAGCGCCTCTCGGATGTGCGATCCATACAGCGCGTAATCCTTCCAACCGGCAAAAATGCCGAATGGGCTGGACGCTACTATCTGGAGTGGCTGGGACACGCGCTCGGATGGTTCATCCGTATCAATCATGATGGCGGCAATATTTACCGGGTCACTACACGGGTCAGCCAGAATCCTATCCTGGAATTAACCTATCTGCCTGAGCGCAGCCATAAGGAGAGCACGGTTTACCGCATATCCGGAGGTGCTTTTACCAAAAAAGGAGATACCCATGATGGAAGGCTGGAATTCCTCCAGCTTCCCGGTTCCCAGGAATGCATTATCGCTATTCACGATTATTTGCCCTCCCTGCCCTGGTTTCTGTACAAATATACGCAAGCCAAAGTGCATTTATGGGTCATGTATGCATTTCGGGGGCATTTGAAGCGAATGTCCGCACCATCCTAAGCAAAAGCCGCACTGCAGGTCCTAAGACCTCACAGTACGGCTATTTTTGCAGGTAAAAAAGATTGGCACCATCTTCTCCTATCTAATCCACAAGCTCATCCAGTTTGGCTTCCAGTTCAACGAGCTTGTTCTTCGCTTCATCCAACGTTTCCTTATCCCCTGTAGCTTCGGCCCGTTTGATCGCTTGCTTGGCAGCTGCAATCTGCTGTTCCAGATAGAGAATATCAGAGGCATCCCCTGAGCTGCGCAGTATCTGTGAATAGGTCATTCCCGTCATCCTTTCAGATATCTTGTTACGGATTGTTCTTCTCGTACTTTATATAATAGTGGGTCTTGCCATCCCCGTACAGCCCATCACTGATTTGTCATGCCATTTCATGCAAGAACCTATTGACTTGTAAATCTATTGTACCTATAATCAGTCTATGACTTTTCATGTAAGGAGATCTGACATGATAATTGTGGATGAAGTATACCAAACGGTTGTTTATCGTCTATCTGCAGAGGAAATAAAACACCTCATCGAACGTCTCAAGATCAAGAAAGAAGGAGAAATCGAGGGGATTAAGGATAAAATCAATAAGTATGAGCAAAAAAGGCGGGCAGAAGAGGCGATGTACCAATCGCTCTCCCCTATCCGCAAATGGTTTGCAGGACACCCTGCCAGCCATCATACCGCCGTTGAGTATATTGTTCATGTAAAAGACCGGTTTAAACGAATTGACAGCATTAAAAGAAGCATTCAAGAATTGAATCAGGTCTTACTCCTTCTAGATAATCATCCAACTACGGAAGAGATTCCGCTGTCACCAGAGATTATACGTGAAATCAAAACCATTAGGGGCATGGAGGCACTATAGAAATGAATGTGACGCTGGAGCAGCTTGGCGGAGGAGTGGATACGATTTGGGTCGTATTGAGCGCCGCTATGATTTTGCTGATGGAGGGTGGTTTTGCCCTGCTGGAAGCCGGTTTTGTAAGGTATAAGAATAGTGTGAACATCATCATGAAAGTGTTTGCCGATATCACCATAGGAACGCTGATATTTTATATTTTCGGATTTGGGCTCATGTACGGCAAAGACGCCGGCGGTTTGGTAGGCACGAGCGGATTTATGCTTCGCGGTGATCTCTCCAATCTCCATTTCACCATCTCGCTCGACACCTTCTGGCTGTTCCAGGCGGCATTCACCATCGCTGTCATCTCCATCGTGTCGGGTGCGGTTGCCGAACGGATCAACTTCCGTGCTTATCTGCTGTACGTTATTTTAATGACCGGCCTGATCTATCCCCTGGGGGGACACTGGGCCTGGGGCGGCGGCTGGCTTAGCCAAATGGGCCTGCAGGACTTCGCAGGTTCGGCTGTCATTCATGCCCTTGGAGGATTCTCGGCACTGGCGGCAGCAATCGTAATCGGCCCTAGAAAAGGAAAGTTCAATCAGGCCGGGAACAGTACGGTTGCCCTGCCAAGCAATCTGCCGTTAGCTTCAGTCGGAGCTTTCCTGCTCTGGTTCGGCTGGTTCGGCTTTAACGCAGGAAGTACCTTAAGTGCTACCGATGTCCGGATCGGACATATCGCTATCACTACTATGCTATCTGCAGCAGCAGGCGGCGGAATCACACTGATCTATACTTTATTCCGCTACCAGCGTTCAGATGCGCCATCCGTAATCAACGGCTCCCTTGCCGGTCTGGTCGGTATTACTGCCGGCTGTGCGTTTGTCAGTGACGGTGCGGCTATTCTGATTGGCGCCGTCTCCGGTCTGCTCATGATGGCGGCCACCAACTGGCTGGAAGCCCGCCGCATAGATGATCCGGTGGGCGCCTTTCCGGTGCATGCCGTATCCGGTGCTTGGGGGACCATAGCTGTAGGTTTGTTCGCCACGGATGGTGGACTGCTCTATGGCGGCGGCTGGCATCAGCTAGGGGTACAGGTCCTTGGACTGGTTACATTAGCTGCCTGGGGTTTCGCAACTACCTGGTGTGGTCTGAAGCTGATCGGGAAGCTGGTCCATGTCCGCTCCAGCGAAGAAGAGGAAGAAATCGGCCTCGACATCAGTTATCACGGCATGATCGCCGTACATCGTTCTGCTGAATTTATTGAGCTTGAAGATCATTACCTGGCGGAAGATGATAAATCCATCCATTAAGCCTGGTATTATATAGTCCCCATCCCTTACCGGGATGTCTATCCAGGGAAAAGCCGCCGAAATTGCCGGCGGCTTTTTTATGTGCTATGCGTTTAGCCGTTTGTATAATTTATATGACACATAAGTTGCTACCCCGGCCCCTATTATCACTAATATTATTGAAACAAGCGTTATATATTCGGTAATTACGAAAGACAACCCGACGATTAAAAAGCCTATGGCTAAAAAAAGATTTGCTGCAAAATGATTAGCTTCCACCCATACCCTCTCATCTTTCAAAGTCCACTTCGTTCTAAGGCCATAAACTTTATTAGGCTCCATTTTTTTCAATGGAATACATAATACAATAATAACAAGCCCTATAAAAATCCCAGCAAAAAATTTAATGCTAATTCTAAAGTCTAAACCTACTGCAATTAAAATTAGATGAATGGCCAATAAAAAGCAAAGCAGCATATTATGAACTCTGTTAATTACGGAGATATTATTTCCAACAGAGCCCACTTTTCTCCTGAAAGGCAAGAAGAGAAGCTGAGTAACTAACATTACCAGTGGCATGGCACTTACAATCCATATTTTATTAATTGGCTTATCGAATCCTCCGCTGGTCCAATGTGTTGGTACATGCTTAGGCAAGATTATAAAAGCAAGGATAGAAATAATTACACTAACAATAATTATATTGATCTGGAAAAAATCCTTTTTCATTCCAAGATCGTCCTCCCCATTATTATATCCACAGTTAAAGCTGTGTTAGTCCATTAAAGCCGGGTAAATAATATTCCGTATGATGAGTTGGTGATTCTGTGCATCAAACGAAAAATAATGATACTATGGTTGATGGGTAAAAGACTTTGCTATAGATTATATCGTTTTTATATGTTGCAACAGGAGAAGATAACATGGAATCAAATTTTTGGATGAATCTACCGAAGCCGTTTTTTATATTAGCTCCAATGGAAGACGTCACAGATATTGTATTTCGGCATGTCATTAGTGAAGCTGCAAAACCTGACGTGTTTTTCACAGAATTCACAAGTACAGAAAATTATTGTCACCCTGTAGGAAAAGAAAATGTAGGTGGTCGATTAATGTTCACTGAAGATGAGCAACCGATTGTCGCTCATATTTGGGGCAATAAACCTGCACTTTTTGAAAAAATGAGCATTGATATGAAAAAACTTGGTTTTCGTGGTATCGATATAAACATGGGATGCCCAGCACAAAATGCCGCATCCAGTGGAAAAGGGGCTGGATTAATACTCCATCCTGAAGTTGCAGCAGAAATTATTCAAGCAGCAAAAGCAGGTGGATTGCCGGTTAGTGTTAAAACAAGATTGGGTTACTCTAAAATTGATGAGTGGCGCGATTGGTTAGGACATATATTGAAACAAGATATTGTGAATCTTTCCATTCATCTTCGTACCAAAAAAGAGAAGAGTAAAGTAGCTGCACACTGGGAACTAATTCCAGAAATAAAAAAAATACGCGATGAAATTGCTCCAAATACGTTGTTAACCATTAATGGAGATATTCCGGACCGCGCAACAGGATTACAATTAGTAGAACAATACGGCGTTGATGGTGTCATGATTGGCCGCGGCATTTTCACCAATCCATTTGCTTTTGAGAAAGAATGTAAAGAACATAGCGCGAAGGATTTTCTCAATTTACTACTTTTACAGTTGGATCTTCATGATAAATATTCAACAGAAACCCTGCCACGTTCATTTAGACCACTTCTTCGCTATTTCAAAATTTATGTTCGTGGATTTAGAGGCGCAGGCGAACTACAAGACCAATTAATGGATACCACCTCAACAGATGAAGTACGTCGTTTAGTAAAACCTCTTTTAGATCAAGAATTAGATTGATAACTTGTTTATCAAAAATAATGAGAGACCTCCCAAAAGTTCAATGAACTCTTGTAAGGTCTCTCATTTTTGCACTATGTGGTCAAGCAGTGGTCGCTCATCATCGAATTACTTCGATAATGATTTCATTACATCATGCCGCCCATACCGCCCATGCCGCCCATATCTGGCATGCCGCCGCCTTTTTCAGGCTCTGGCTTGTCAGCGATAACCGCTTCGGTAGTCAGGAACATTGCAGCTACGGATGCAGCGTTCTGCAGCGCGTAACGGGTTACCTTGGCAGGGTCAACGATCCCTGCTTCAAACATGTTTACCCACTCATCAGTAGCAGCGTTGTAGCCGATGCCTACAGCTTCTTTTTTCAAGCGGTCCACGATAACGGAACCTTCTTGACCTGCGTTCGCAGCGATCGTGCGAACTGGTTCTTCGAGCGCACGAAGCACGAGGTTAACACCGGTTCTTTCGTCGCCTTCAGCTACTACTGCAGCTACAGCAGCATATACGTTCACAAGAGCAGTACCACCACCGGATACGATACCTTCTTCAACCGCAGCGCGGGTAGCGTTCAGGGCGTCTTCGATGCGCAGTTTACGTTCTTTCAATTCTGTTTCAGTTGCAGCGCCTACTTTGACAACGGCTACGCCGCCAGCCAATTTAGCCAGACGCTCTTGCAGTTTTTCTTTGTCGAACTCGGAAGTGGTTTCTTCCAGCTGGGAACGGATCTGGCTAACGCGTGCATTGATGTCCGCTTTGTCGCCACTGCCGTCTACGATTGTAGTGTTTTCTTTGGTTACACGTACTTGACGGGCATTACCCAGTTGTTCCACAGTAGTGCTCTTCAGGTCCAGACCGAGCTTCTCAGTGATCACTTGGCCGCCTGTCAGAGCAGCGATGTCCTGCAGCATAGCTTCACGACGGTCGCCGAAGCCAGGAGCTTTAACAGCTACAGCATTGAAGGTTCCGCGCAGTTTGTTCACGATCAGCATCGCTTGAGCTTCGCCTTCGATATCTTCAGCGATGATCACCAGCGGGCGGGCCTGCTGTACAATCTTCTCGAGCAATGGCAGGATTTCCTGTGTACTGCTGATCTTTTTGTCGGTGATCAGGATGTACGGGTTCTCCAGAACAGCTTCCATTTTGTCCGTATCTGTGATCATGTACGGGGAAATGTAACCGCGGTCGAACTGCATACCTTCTACCACTTCAAGCTCAGTCAGGAATCCACGGGATTCTTCAACGGTGATAACGCCGTCTTTGCCCACTTTTTCCATAGCTTCAGCAATCAGTTGGCCCACTTCATCGTCAGCAGCGGAGATAGCAGCTACTTGAGCGATAGACTGGGAATCTTCGATAGGCTTAGCGATCTTTTGCAGCTCAGTTACAGCAGCTTTAACCGCTTTGTCGATACCTTTACGCATAACCATTGGGTTAGCGCCTGCAGTTACGTTCTTCAGACCTTCGCGGATCATGGCTTGAGCCAGAACGGTTGCAGTTGTAGTACCGTCACCGGCTACATCGTTAGTCTTGGTAGCTACTTCTTTGACGAGCTGTGCGCCCATGTTCTCAAAAGCATCTTCCAATTCAATTTCCTTGGCGATGGTAACACCATCGTTAGTGATAAGCGGGCTGCCGAATTTCTTCTCCAGCACCACGTTGCGGCCTTTTGGTCCAAGTGTAACTTTTACGGCATTTGCCAAAGCATCAACTCCACGCAGCATTGCGCGGCGGGCATCTTCACTGAATTTAATTTCTTTTGCCATTGTGTTGTTAACCTCCTAAAAGTTTTGTGAGCTGTACTTCATCGTCTACACATCGTGCAAAACTTGCTTCGAAAGCATAGGCTTGTTTTGTAAGTATATTCGGTTATCACTTATGAAAGGCTATCCGATCTAGTCGAGAATCGCGTGAATGTCGCTTTCCTTCATAATCAGATATTCTTTGCCTTCGTATTTAATTTCAGTTCCGGCATATTTCGAGAACAGCACACGGTCGCCTTCTTTAACTTCCAGCGGCACACGTACTCCGTCTTTCAGGGCACCGCTGCCTACAGCGATAATTGTACCTTCTTGCGGCTTCTCTTTGGAGGAGTCCGGAAGCACAATCCCGAAAGAAGTGGTCTGCTCTTGCTCGCTTGGTTCTACCAATACGCGTTCACCTAGTGGTTTGATCATGAAAAAATAGCCTCCTTTGAAATATGTTGTTTACCTTGGAAAACATAAATGGGCTACCGTTGATGCTCATGCGTTTCAGCGGCAGTTGTGAAAAACAGGATTCTCAGCACAGCAGATGCCGGCGGCTGCCATATTTTTCACCAGCGTTAGCACTCAACCCTCTGTAGTGCTAACAACAATTTTTATGATACTCAACTTGAGGACGGATTTCAAGTCTTTTACGTAAAATCATCCAGCTTTTGCGGAAAAATATGGTCCACAGGGTTGTCCTGCCCACACTCTCTTACATTCTATCCACCGGAGGACAAAATATGCCACCCTCCTGCAGATAGAATTATATGCATCCGTTGGTCAGGTCTCCATGCCCTATTCTCAGAGCACGGCCTGTTCACTTACCTGGACTCCTCTTTCCTGACGTATCTCGCCTCCAGCTCGTTGTCCATGGCAAGCTGCTTGCGGTAGACGAAAGCAGACAGGAACACGCTGAATTCGTACAGGATCAGAAGAGGTATCGTCACAAGAAAGTCCGAGATGAAATCCGGCGGTGTGATAACCACGGCAATAAAGACGAGTGCAAAATAAGCGTACCGGCGCATTTTACGCAAGCGCAGCGGATTGAGAATTCTTAGCTTGGTCAGGAACATCACGACAAGAGGAAGCTCGAACAGCAGTGCCAGCGGGATAACCAGACTGAACATAAAGCTGAAATACTGGGCAATTCCGTAGGTCTCTTCCAGCCCCATGCTGCGGGTAATCGTAATGGTGAACGACAGCGCCATCGGGAACACAATATAGTAAGCAAAGGCAACACCGAGAATAAAAAGGATGAACACATAAGGAACGTAACGCAGAGCCGCACTCCGCTCCACCGGACGCAGGCCAGGGCTGACGAATGCCCATAGCTGATAGACGATAAACGGAACGGACACGGCTAACGATACGGCCATGGCGATTTTCATATACATCCCTATACCATCCCAGAAGGAGAAGGCATGCAGCACAAAGCCCTGAGCCTGATCGGCATGAATCAGATAGAGGTAGATCGGTTTGGCAACGAATAAACCTGCAACCAGACCGGCCACAAAGACAATAAGCACATAGATAATCCGTTTGCGCAGTTCGGTTAGATGATCCACCACTGACATTTCTTCCGCTTCCAGAGACATGACTGACACCACCCGATGACTTATGTATGAATCCATAACGACAAACATATTAATTCTTAGCTTTCAAAAAAAGGGCGCCGCCCAGTCTCAACAGCACTGAGTGAAACGCCCCCGCGTGAAAAATGATATTATTCCGGCAGGCGTCTGTCCTGCGGAAGATCTGCTGCCATAGTCTGCGGGGCTACCGTTGCCGGAGCTTCGCTTTTCTTCACAGGTTCCGGATCACTGATAATCTCGCGTGCCCCGTCCTTAAACTCACGAAATGTACGTCCGACGGCACGGCCCAGTTCAGGAAGCTTATTGGGACCAAAGAGCAGCAGTGCCAGGATGACCAGTAAAATAATTCCAGGAGCACCAATACCACTTAGCATGTGTCATTCCTCCTTCTCACTCTGTCCGTTCATGATATCGTCAACAGTAAATTAATAATACCATAACTTATGTCACACATCCATCAGCGATCTCTGACGATTCCTGGTGACATGACCGGAGAAAAAGAAATTACTGCCGGTATTGACCAGTTACCATGAGAAGCGCTTCCGGCAGTTGATCCATAATTGCCGCCAGGTTCTCATGTACCCCCTTGGGCGTACCAGGCAGGTTCACGATCAGCGTTCTTCCACGAATACCGCAAATCCCCCTGAATAGCATGACCGCGCGATTCTTCTGCATAACCGTGCTCCGCATAGCCTCTGAGAGCCCAGGCACCTCCCGTTCAATGACACGCCGGGTCGCCTCAGGCGTTACATCACGAATCGCAAGATCGGTACCCCCGGTAGTCAGCACCAAATCTGCCTGGAAATAATCCGTCAATTCAATCAGTGCAGCAATAATCTCATCCTGTTCATCCGGTACGATCCGGTATTCCACGATCTCGCCGCCTAGCTCCTCTTCCACCAGCTCCCGAATAACCTGGGCGCTCGTGTCTTCCCGTTCGCCTCTGGCCCCTTTATCGCTGGCCGTCAGGATTGCTGTTTTCCACGCCATAGGTTGTCCCTCCCTCTCACTAATCTATGTATAGACGGCCGGCTTTACGGCCTTCAATCTGCGCTTTGACCTGCATCTTGCTGTTGTGGTTCTTCCAGCGCATAATCTCCGGTTTTTCCTCCACTCTTATTCACCAGCAGTGTAGGTCCGATAATCATATCCTTCTGCAATGCCTTACACATATCGTAAACGGTCAGCGCAGCTGCCGAAACAGCGGTTAGCGCCTCCATCTCGACTCCGGTTTTCCCGGTTGTCCTGACGGTTGCTTCTATATATAGCTGGTCTTCGTTGTTATCCCAGAAGCGGATATCGATGCCGGTTAGCGGCAACGGATGGCACATGGGAATCCAGTCTGGGGTTTTTTTGGCTGCCATGATTCCGGCCACCTGTGCAACGGCAAGCACATCGCCTTTGCCGATGACTCCCGCCTTGATTGCTGTGAGCGTTCCCGGAGCCATCTTGACACTGCTGCGCGCGGCTGCAGTCCGCTTGGTAATCTCCTTGTCGCTCACATCCACCATTCGTGCTCTGCCTTGCTCATTGAAATGGGTTAACTCCATGGTCTGTTCTCCTCCCGGCAGTGAATGATGCCGTCTTCCGTAATCAGCATGTCCATAAAGGCATCATGGTCATCCATTGGCACTTCAGGAACCAGTTGATGGCTGAAAGCCAGCCCAATCCAGAACGGAGGCTTCAGGGCGAACGAGGAATCCTGCTGCCATGCAGCCCGCAATCGGTCATAGTAGCCTCTTCCATAGCCAAGTCGTCCACCCTTCCGGTCAAAAGCCAGTCCCGGCACAAAGACTACATCAGGAAGACGCAGCGCTTCCGGCTCCGGCTCATTCCCGAAGCGGGACAATGGCTCCAGAATGCCATAAGCTCCTGGTGCAAGCTCTTCCCAGGATTTAACCGCATGAAGACTCATGGTTCCTGTTGCCGGTAAAACACGGGGCAGCAGTACTTCCCGGCCATGTGTCCAGGCCTCTGCGATCAGCGCACGGCAGTCCAGTTCCGAACGGAATGGAACATACGCCAGCAGTGAAGCGGCTTGTTGCTTCTGCAGCCAATCGCCGGCATATTTGCAGACCTGAGCAGACATGAAGTCCCGTTCGATTGAAGTAATCCCGTCACGGACAGCTGTTCTCTCTGCACGAAGTCCGCGTTTGAGTTCGTTCAGCGGCGCACTGTTGCCTGTCATAGACAGCTGCCTCCCCTTGGTTATATCCTAGCTTATCATAGTTTGTAAACTCAGTTTACCACTCTTCTCACCTGTTCGCCAAGGTTGGACTTATTACGTTGTTAAAGGAACCATTACCATCCCGAAACCCCGCTCTTGTCCTGCAGCAATTGCCGCGAGAGGGATCAACCATCAAGCAAATCACAGCATAGCCGGGCCGCGCCTCCCCTCGCGCAGCAATCGCTTTTCATGTAAACTATAGAATAAGGTTTTTTGTACAGCCCCGGCAATATACGCCGAGGTGAAATATGCAAGGGCGGAGGTTTCATCGGTATGCTTCTTCAAGCGACAGGAATTACAAAATCATATGGAATACAGAGCGTGCTGGACGGCATCAGCCTGCAGGTGAACGAGAAGGAACGGGTCGGCCTGGTCGGTGTGAACGGGGCCGGCAAGTCTACTTTTCTGCAGATTCTCGCAGGAGAAATGTCCTTTGACAGCGGGCAGATTCATAAATCCAAGGAAACTACTATCGGTTATCTGGCTCAGAATAGCGGATTGCAATCAGACAAGACCATTCAGGAAGAAATGCTGGCCGTATTCGCCCCACTGATCGAAGCGGAAGCGGAGCTGCGGCAGCTGGAGGCAGACATTGCCGATCCCAAGCTGGCAGATGATCCAAAGCGTTATGAGGATCTCCTGGAACGGTATGCCAGACGCTCGGATTGGTTCAAGGATCAGGGCGGCTATGAGATGAATACGCGAATCCGCAGCGTGCTTCATGGGATGGGGTTCGGCGAATTCTCTCCGGATACACCCATCGCCACGCTAAGCGGCGGCCAGAAGACCCGGCTGGCGCTGGCACGCATTCTGCTGCAGGCTCCGGATCTGCTGATGCTGGATGAGCCGACCAATCATCTCGACATCGAAACACTCACGTGGCTGGAGGATTATCTGCGCGGCTATGCCGGAGGCATTCTGGTCGTCTCCCATGACCGTTATTTCCTTGACCGCCTCGTAACTACAATCGTGGAGATCGAACGCCACCAGTCACGGAGATACACAGGCAACTACAGCCGCTATATGGATCTGAAAGCCGCAGAATATGAGATCCGCCTGAAGCAATACGAGAAGCAGCAGGATGAGATTTCGCGGATGGAGGAATTCGTACAACGCAACATCGTGCGTGCTTCCACGACCAAACGGGCGCAGAGCCGGCGCAAAGCACTGGACAAGATGGATCGCATCGATAAACCGCTCGGTGATTTGAAAAAAGCCAGCTTTTCCTTCGAACCGGACTTCAACTCCGGCAAAGAGGTGCTCCAAGTGCGGGACGTCGCAGTTGCTTTCAGTAAGGACGCAGCGCCGTTGTTCCGGAACGCTTCCTTTGAACTGCGCCGGGGTGAAACGGCAGCCCTCATTGGTCCGAACGGAATCGGCAAGTCCACACTGCTGCAGTGCATGACCGGTACGCGGGAGCCTTCGGCAGGCACGGTCAATTGGGGAACCAAAGTGAAGATCGCCTACTACGATCAGGAACAGACTCGTCTTAATCCGCGTAATACCGTGCTGGAAGAGCTATGGAGTGAATATCCGATGCTGGAGGAGGCACGAATCCGCACGATTCTCGGCAATTTTCTTTTCAGCGGCGAAGATGTTCTGAAGAAGGTTGCCGCACTCAGCGGCGGTGAAAAAGCGCGGGTCGCCTTGTCCAAGCTTATGCTGCGCGGTGCCAACATGCTCATTCTCGATGAGCCTACCAACCATCTGGATCTGGTGAGCCGCGAGGTGCTGGAATCGGCACTGATTGATTTTGAAGGCACCCTGCTCTTCATCTCCCATGACCGTTATTTCCTGAACAAAATGGCCGAACGCGTACTGGAGCTTCACCCGGGCGGGATTGATCAATATCTGGGTAATTATGATGACTATGTTGAGAAAAAGAAAGAGCTCGAAGCGATCGCCCTGGAAGAAGCGGAGCTGGCCTCTGCCAAGGCGCCCAAAAACGCCGACACTGAAGCTTCAGCAGCAGAAAAAGGCACCGCCCTTTCTTATGAAGCAGAAAAACAGGCCAAACGCGAGGAACGAAACCGCCAGCGCAGGATTTCCGAATTAGAAGAGAATATCTCCGGGCTGGAGGAGGCCATCGCCAGAATTGAGAATGAAATGACCAAACCGGAGGTTTTCCAGGATTATATGGCACTTCAAGAGCATGAAAGTGATTTGAAGCTCAAAAAAGAGCAGCTTGGAAATTTATTTAGCGAATGGGAGAAACTTGCTGACGAATAGTGTAATGGCTCTAAATAAATATTTTTTAACTGTTCCCGATTTATTCATAAATAGTTATACACAGGGATATCCACAGTTTCCGTGTATAACTACTAGTAAAAAAAGGCCCTTGGGGCCTTTTTTTATGCGTAAAATCGCGTTTTTCCTTGTCAAGGACTTTTTATCCACCGAACTATCCACATTATCCACAATTCCCACAAAAAATCACCTCTTAGTAAATTCGTGATTTTTGTGTTTTGAAAAATGCCGTTATTGCTGATTTTACACGGTTTTTACACAATTCAGATAGAATATGTGGATAACTTTGTCCACAGCTTGACAAATGATTCAGCTGCTAGAGCAAAGCCGAATTGCAAGCCGCGATATACGCGTTCCCCGCCGCCATTACAATATCCTGATGAATAGCTGTTCCTCTAAAATGTTTGCCTTCCCTTTCCACTATGACCGCTGCCTCTGCTTGCGCATGCTCCCCGCTGCCCAGAGAATGCAGCTCAAGGCCGGCAAAGTTAATCTCCTCGGCAATCCCTTGCCCAATGGCAGTAATGACGGCTTCCAGCGGCCCGGCACCGGTACTGGTATGCGAAGTCTCCTTACCGTTTCTCAAATGCCGCACCGTAACAGCGGCTACCCTGCGCGGCGCACTTCCTGCCAGCACCTGAACCTCGCCTAACTCATACACCTGCGTCTGCTGGCCTGTTGTGCTGCTGACCATCCGCAGCAGTTCGTCGTCGCTGACAGCCTTTTGGCGGTCAGCCGACTCTTTGAAGGATTCATACAGGGCATCCAGCTCCTCTGAGCTGAGGGTAATACCATACTTTGCTGCGCGGTCCTTCAGGGCATGCCGGCCGGAATGCTTGCCAAGGATGATCATGCTGCGGGGAATGCCCAGACGATCCGGGTCCATAATTTCATACGTGCTGCGGTCTTTCAGCAGGCCGTCCTGATGAATCCCTGATTCATGCTGGAAAGCATTTCTGCCGACGACCGGCTTGTTGTAGGCAATCGGAAAATGCATCGCCCCGCTGATGATCCGTGAAGTATCGTACAGTTTATCCAGAACAATTCCTGTTTCCGCGCCAAGCACATCCCCCCGGGTCTCCAGCGCCATGACCAGCTCTTCCAGCGCACAGTTTCCGGTGCGCTCGCCCACGCCGTTGACGGTTACTTCAATCTGGGTGGCCCCGCCTGCGATAGCGGATAGACTATTGGCCACGGCAAGCCCCAAATCATTGTGACAGTGGGCGCTGTAAGTCACGGTATCCCCGCCTCTGGCTCCAAGGCGGACCCGGCGGAACATCTCACCATATTCCTCCGGCAGTGCGTAGCCTACCGTATCGGGAAGATTGATAATCGTGGCGCCCTCCTCAATGACGGCCTCAACCATTTCGATCAAGTCATCCATACCCGTCCGCGCCGCATCCATAGCAGTGAACTCCACCACCTCACTAAATTGCTTGGCATAGGCCGTCATCTCTCGGGCGGCGGCTACCACTTCAGCCCGGCTCTTGCGCAGCTGATGGCGTAGATGTATATCGGAGGAAGAGATGAACAGATGAATCCGCCGCCGTTCCGCATCCCGGGTTGCCCGTACCGCCGCATCAATATCCCCTTTGACCGCCCGGGCGAAGCCGCAGATTTCCACCCCCTGCACCTTCCGGGAGATCGTCTCCACGGCCGCAAAATCCCCCGGGCTGGATACCGGAAATCCTGGTTCGAGTACATCTACGCCCAGTCCGGCCAACTTATAGGCCAGAATAATCTTCTGCTCCGGAGTGAGGCTGGCTCCGGGAGCCTGTTCACCGTCACGCAGCGTCGTGTCAAAAATCTGAATCCGTTTCTTCACTGGAATAATCATGGAATACCTCCTGAAAGTTTTATGAGCATTGCTTCTTAGACCCAGCTTCTTACCAAACCCGCTTCGTAAGCATAGGCTAAGTTTTGCTGTACTTAAGCTTAGAGAGCCTCACGTCGACTTGAGGCTCTCCTGATTTCCCGCCCACTGCTGCCGGCAGCAAGTACCTGAATAACACAAAAAACCCGCCGTCTCTATTCAAGAGACGGCGGGTCACCCCTCCGCGGTACCACTCTTATTGACGCACAGCTTTCTTGTGTGAGCAAAGCATCAGCTGCGTCCAGCTCTTCCCCACAGATGCCCGCCAAGCCATGGCATTCCATGAGGGTCCGGTAACGGGGACATCCGTAGCGGCATATCAACAACCATTCCGCCGCTCCGCTCCCGGGCGAGATTCAATGCCTCCGGTGACTGCGTCGCACCCTCCCGCAGCTCTCTGTTCACCTTCATCATCTACTGCTCCCGTTCATCACGTGTACTCTATATTGGTGTGAAACCAATACATCCTTATAAATAATCACAAAAAAGCCTGCCGTCTCATTCAAGAGACGACAGGCTGTTCACCTTCGCGGTACCACTCTTGTTGATATCCCGGTTCAGCCAGCGCTTTAGCTGTTCCTCACGATATCCACTCTACGCCTTGCAAGCAAACCTGGAGCAATCATAGGTTCCATCCTTGCTGTGCAGGGCTACCCTCTTACGGAGGCGAACCGTAACGGTGTACGAAAGGTCTGGACAATAAACCTCCTGGCTTCCACCGTTCCGCTCCCGGACGAGTTCAGGTCTCCTTCGACTGCGTTGCACCAACCCGCAGCTCTCTAATCCCGGAGGTTCCTTACTGCTTCCATTCATCGCGTTTGTTCAAATTATGAATAATGATTGAGCTGATTATACCTGCCGGCTCCAAAAGATGTCAATAGGCTAATCTATAAAATGAATGCCCTAGACCGACCATTGTTCCAGCGACAACCCTGGATCTGCAACCATGTCCAGAGGTGTACTGCCGTCATGCCGCCATTTCACATATGCTGCGGCACCGATCATGGCCGCGTTATCGGTGCAATAGACTGGAGGCGGAATAATCAGCTCGATGCCTTCTGACGCGCAACGTGCAGTCAGTGCTTCGCGCAAGCCCTTGTTCGCCGCTACGCCTCCGCTTAGCAAAAGCTGCTTAGCTTTATTGGCTTTTACAGCCCGGACTGCCTTCTCCACCAGTACCTCAACCACCGACTCCTGGAAGCCGCGGGCAATTCCGGCCACATCCGGCGTTAGACCCTTCATCTTGCTCTGATTGACCACATTCAGCACCGCCGACTTCAGCCCGCTGAAGCTGAAATCGTAGGAATCCGGCTCCAGCCAGACCCGCGGAAGCGGTACAGCTTCGGCCGCTTCGCGGGCCAGCCGGTCCACATGGGGACCGCCCGGATATGGAAAACCGAGCGCCCGAGCGACTTTGTCATAGGCCTCACCCACGGCATCATCGCGGGTACGGCCGATAATCCGGAACTCACCTTCCCGCTGCATGCTGACCAGCTCCGTATGTCCGCCCGATACGACCAGTGTCATGTTGGGATACTGCAGATCTTTAACTAACCGGTTGGCATAAATATGCCCGGCGATATGATGCGTACCAATCAGCGGCTTATCCCAGGCTAGCGCAAGGCTTTTGGCAGCTACAACACCGACCAGCAGCGCACCTACCAAACCAGGCCCCTGGGTGACCGCAACCGCCGTCAGCTGTTCAGGCTGTATGCCAGCCGCCTCCAGCGCTTCCTCTATTACCAGAGTAATAACCTCCACGTGCTTGCGTGATGCCACTTCGGGCACGACACCGCCAAACGCCCGGTGCGTATCGATCTGGCTTGAGATGATGTTCGAGAGCACCTCGCAGCCGTCTTTGACCACTGCAACGGAAGTCTCGTCACAGCTGGTCTCGATAGCAAGTATAAGCACAGGCTGGACTTCACCCGTATGTGTCTTCATTTCAGATCCACGCTTCCTTCCGTAATCCCTTGCTCATCATACTCCGGTAAATCCGCCCACATAATCAGCGCATCCTCGCGATTATCCGAATAATATCCTTTGCGGGTGCCTGCAGGACGGAAGCCCTTTTTGCGGTACAAATTCTGGGCGACCTCATTCGAGACCCGAACTTCCAGCGTGATGGACTTCATACCCAGGAAAGCAGCCGTCTTCATCAGCTCGTATAGCAGCCTTTCACCCCATTTGCGGCCCCGGTACATCTCCAGCAAGGCAATATTCGTAACATGGGCTTCGTCGACAATAGCCCACATTCCCGCATAGCCGATGATATGCCCATTCAGCTCCATAACCATATATTTCGCAAAATGATTATGCGACAGCTCATTGCGGAAAGCTTCTTCCGTCCAGGGCATGGTGAAGGCTTCTCGTTCAATAATCAGAATCTCGGGAATATCCTCAAGCTTCATCTGGCGGAATATCGGCTCTGTTCCCTGATCTTTTACCGGCTCCGGCTCCATCATTATTGATTCAGGCTCCCTTCACTGCTCCGGCGCAGATTGGCTTCTGCTTCGGAAAGCTGAGTATAATTCGGGATCAGACTGTGCAGATCATCGCTTCCCGCCCGAAGGCGTTCTTCACCCAAATAGCCTGCCCAGCGGCCTTCCAGCTCATAGGGCACAGACTGCACCTGACCCAGTTCACGCATCAGTTGGGTAGACTCTTCACTTGCGTGCAGGCCGGTCTCACCGACAAACCAAATCACACGCGGCTTCATTCCTTCTGCAGCAGCCTTCTTCAATCTGTCGGCCAGGTGCAGCACCCAGTCTGCCATGAGGCGGATGGCGTCCGGTTCAAGCCTGTGGGGCGCCCGTTCCCCATCTGCTGCGAACAATGCCGTATAAGCTTGTCCACGGCGCGCATCCAGTAGAGGAATGATCCAATCCGGTCCTATTCCGGACCGTTCATTCACTTCTGCTTCCTCCTGCTGTGCCAGAGCCGCAACCAAGCCGCCCCAAGCCAGTACCTGCAGGCTGGAAATACCTGCTGCAGGTACCTTCCAGGCCCAGGCCAGTGTCTTGGCAGCAGTAACAGCGATGCGTGTTCCCGTATACGATCCGGGACCCAAGCCGACGGAGACTCCCCCAATCATGGCAGAGGTTGTACCGGTAGCCTGCAGCGCCTGCTCAATGATCGGCAGCAGGTGTACAGAATGGTTCCGTTCCCCCGAAGCATTCGTCTCGTGCAGCAGCTTGCCGTTTTCTGTTATCGCTACACCAAGTACAGCTGTAGATGTATCCAATGCCAAAAACCGCTTGCGCGGCTCTTCAATTTGATTCTTCATCTTTCGTTACCCCACTTCTGGATCATAGCCCGGCATAACTCGCCGTAAGGCTCCCCGCTTCCGGTCACCGTAATCAGCCGTTCCTCCGGCCCGTAATTTTCCATGGCTATATGGAGATGCTGCGGCGGCATCAAATCCGAAATTATACTGCTCCATTCCACCAGGCTCACACCCTGCCCATAAAAATACTCATCCAGTCCCAGCTCATCAGCTTCCTGAAGGGAGATGCGGTATACATCCATATGGTACAGCGGCAGCCGTCCCTGATATTCCTTGATGATTGTAAAAGTAGGGCTGCTGACGATCCCTTCCACACCCAAATGACGCGCAAAGCTCTGCGAGAATGCCGTCTTCCCTGCGCCCAGTTCGCCATCCAACCCGATAACCATACCTGCCTTAACTGATGCGGCCAGCTCTGCTGCCAGCTCATCCGTATCCGCCAGGCTATATGAACGGTAAGTGAACACCGTTTCAGCGTTGTTGTTCAAGCTGCAACTACCACCTCTACATATTAAAATACTCCAGCTTTCCAAGTTACAATACTTTCAATTATATCGGTATGATACTTCCACCGCAACAACCGTCCCTTTCTTCATTATCACAAAAAAAACCGATTGAACGGGGAATCCCCCCTCAATCGGTCCCTTTTTTTCCTGTGCATACTCCCCAGGTCTTATCTTCCCTGCTCTTCCAGACGTTCCACTCCAACGGTATGCGTATTGGTTGGACGTGAGCCCACCTGCACTGTAGCCATCCCGTTATCGGTATCCACATGTTCGATCCAGACCGGCTCCCCGTCCAGATGTACAGAGATCATATCCTTGGAGGCATAAATTTCCTTGGCCCGTTGTATGTTCATTGCTCGGTCTCCTTAAAGTTTGGTATAGCTTCCGCATCCAGCCGGTCGACATGATCGTACGATTCTTCGTCTTCTCCGGTTTTTACAATACTCTTCCAATCCACGACTTCAGCCGGGATATCCTGCTCTGATAGTACATCCATCCATGTATTTCGTTCCTGTTCCATTTTTTGCTACCTCCAATTGAACGCAGGGCTCCTTCATGCCTGGCTTATTTTTTCCCAATCTGCACAAAAAATGCATCAGGCTAGAAAAAGGCCTGCTGCCGCATACTAAGCCAAAGCCTATTGGATCAGGAGGGATCATCATGCATACCGTTTGGAAAGGGGCCATCAGCTTCGGGCTTGTCCATGTTCCGGTCAAAATGTTCTCCGCTACCGAAGACAAAGACATCTCACTTCGCTACATCCATAAGGAATGCGGAAGTCCGCTGTCCTATGTGCGCAAATGCCCTGTCTGCGACAAGGAAGTGGCCTGGGAGGAAATCGGCAAGGGCTATGAGTATGAAAAGGGGAAATTTGTCCTGTTTGACAAAGAAGAGCTGGATCAGCTGACAGAGGAGAGCAGCAAAAGTATTACCATTTTGGATTTTGTGGATTTGACCGAGATCGACCCGATCTATTTTCAAAAAACCTATTACCTCTCTCCCGATCAGGCGGGAGCCAATGCGTATCGTCTGTTGATGGAAGCCATGCGCCAGACCGGCAAGATCGGGATTGCCAAAATCTCCATCCGCTCCAAAAGCAGCCTTGCCGCCATCCGCGTGCTGGCAGACTGCCTGGCCATCGAAACCATATATTATCCGGATGAAGTCCGGCCTGTATCCCAGGTTCCGGGATTGCCGGAGCCCGGCATCGTGAATGACAAAGAGCTGGATATGGCCAAACTGCTGATTTCACAGCTATCCACCCCATTTGAGCCGGGTAAATACACCGATGACTACCGCCAGCGGATGCTTGATCTAATCACTCATAAGGTTGCCGGCGAGGAATTCCATATTGCCCCGGCCCGCCAGGAGACCAATGTCATCGACCTGATGGCCGCACTTCAGGCCAGTATCGAGGCTGTGCAGCATATCCCTGCAGATCCGGGACCGTCTGCTGCTGCCGCCAAGACAAAACCGCTAACGGCTGCCTCCCGTAAAAAAACTGCTGCTTCGAAGTCACCCAAGCCTTCCAGCGGTGAAGCAGTCATCGACGAAGCTACCGGGCCGATTCCGGTCATTGCGCCTAAACCTAAGAGGCGCACAGCCAAGAGCAAAGAAACAGGTGCTTAGCCCATGAAGCTGCAGCCGGTAGTTCCTTTTGAGCCTGTACTGGCATCACAGCTGCCGGAAGGCGATCAGTGGATTGCGCAAATAAAATGGGATGGCGTTCGTATGCTTTCTTATTACGACGGGAATGAAGCAGAGCTCATTAACCGGAGGGGGAACCGCCGTACCCTGCAGTATCCTGAAATCGCCGACCCCAGAGCATACTGCGCTGCTAACTCTGTAATATTGGATGGTGAAGTCATCGCACTCAGCGGCGGCAAACCTTCCTTCCACGAGGTCATGCGCCGGGACAGCCTAAAGAATACTGCAGCTATCAAGGCCATCCGCCCGCAAGTACCCATACTCTATATGATATTTGATATTTTGTACTGTGATGGCCTATGGCTTCTGGACCAGCCGTTATCGAGCCGGCAACAGACCTTAAACCGCATCCTGCTTCCCCATCCCCATGTCCAAAATGTACCCAGCTATGTCCGCCCCTCCGAGCTTCTGACTGCTGCACAGAACGGTAGCCTGGAAGGGATTGTATGCAAGGACATCAACAGCACCTACGCACCTGGAGGAAAAGACGGCCGCTGGCAAAAACGCAAGATCATCTCCGACGTTACTGCCGTCGTTGGCGGTGTAACCTACAGGGATGGTCTTGTGAATGCTCTCCTTTTTGGCCTATATGACAGCGAAGGTCAGCTGCATTACATTGGACATGCCGGAGCAGGCAGGATGACCGTTCAGGATTGGCGCAGCTTAACAGTACGGGCCGAGCAGCTTCGAACTCCCGATATGCCCTTTGTTGCAGTCCCGCAGCGGAGTAAGGGAGCCGTCTGGATTACGCCCCTGCTAGTGTTCAAGCTGCATTTTCTGGAATGGAACAGCTCGGGAACCCTTCGCCAACCTGTTATTCAAGCCCAAGTAGACATTCCGCCGTTGTCCTGCCGGATAGAACAAAAAGGCTGACAACACAGACGACACCCTTTTCAAGGAGACACACCCATGCCCAAGACCATCCGAGGCTCCATTACCGTTGAAGGACAAGAAATCACCATCACGAATCCGGAAAAGCTGCTATGGCCCGAGCGCGGCATCACCAAACGGATCTATCTGCAAAAGCTGGCCGCACTCTCCCCTTACCTGCTGCAATACTGCAAGGACCGGCTTTTGACGGTGATCCGCTATCCGCACGGCGTTCCGGGCATGTCCTTTTATCAGAAAAATGCGCCTGAACCCCTGCCCGGTTTTGTCCGCACAGCAACACACGAGAACATAACCTATATCGTTTTGCAGGGGCTGCCGGAGCTGCTCTGGCTGGGCAATATGGCCGCACTGGAGTTTCATCCTTCGCTCCATTATGTAGGAAGTGAGCTGCCCTGCGAATGGATGATTGACCTTGACCCGTCACTTGAGGTTGAACCGCGGATTATGGAAGCTACTTCAGTCGTAGGCGAGGTGCTGCAGTCTCTGGGACTTGCCTCAGTGCCGAAGACCTCCGGTGCCACTGGTGTCCAGATTATTGTACCTATCCGCCCTGGAGTGACCTTCGATGGCCTGCGCCGGATTGGACACTTTGTCGGACGGTATGTGACAGAGAAACGTCCGGACCTGTTCACCCTGGAGCGGCTAAAGAAGCATCGGGGGGACAAAATATATTTTGATTACCTTCAACACTACGGCGGCAAAACGCTGGCTGCACCTTACACACCACGAGCCCGGCCCCTGGCTACCGTCTCCACGCCTCTTCTATGGGATGAGGTCCGGAGGGATGTCTCACCTGCTGATTTCCACCTGCAGAATATTGAGGAGCGGCTCAGCCGTCTGGGGGATCTGATCGCCAAAGTGCCTGCACAGCCGGTGGATGCTCTGATCGCCAAGCTCCCTTAATTTCTGCTCACCAAAAAAGCAATAAGCCCGCAAATGCCTATACCGGCTGCGGGCTTATCAGGCGTCCAACATATGGACGGAAGGTATGCTATATGAGAATGCGGCGAAAATGGATAAGGACGCCGAATTGATTACTCTGCGGTTCGTAAATATACCTTCCTTCGGTAGCACTCCCGTTTTTTTGGCGGGCAGGACTAGTGGATTGATTTTTTCTTGAAGCGGCCGCCCTTAACATCATGAATATTGCCAATCGCGACAAAGGCTTCGGTATCCCAATCTTCAACAATAGCTTTAAGCTTCGCTTCTTCCAAACGGGTAATCACGACAAAAATCACTTTCTTGTTATCTCCGGAGAAGCCGCCTTCCCCATCCAGATACGTAACACCACGCCCGAGGCGCTCGGTCAGCGCTTCCCCGATATCACGGAATTTATCGCTGATAATCCATACTGATTTTGATTGATCCAATCCCTCAAGCGTAACATCAATCACCTTAAAGGCAATGTAGTACGCGATCAAAGAGAACATCGCATTGTTCCAGCCAAACACAAAGCCTGCACCGGATAGAATAAACAGGTTGAAGAACATAACTACTTCACCTACAGAGAATGGAAGCTTCTTCGAGACCAGAATGGCTACGATTTCTGTTCCATCCAGCGACCCGCCATACCTTACCACCAGGCCGACACCCACACCTAGAATTACCCCTCCAAACACTGCGGCAAGCAGCGGTTCACCTGTTAGCGGGGCTACAGGATGCAGCAGTTGGGTACCAATGGACATCAGAACTACAGCAAACAAAGTGGATAAGGCAAAGGTTTTACCAATCTGCTTATAGCCGATTACAAGAAAGGGCAAGTTAAGCAGAGTCAAGATTATCCCCAGCGGGATATGAAAGATGTGTGAAATCATAATAGAAATACCGGTAATGCCTCCGTCAATCAATTGATTGGGAACAAGAAAAATCTCCAAAGCCACAGACATCATCGCTGATCCAAGCACAATCATTACAATCCTTTGGATCAATCGGGCCCTCTTAAAAGCTTCTGATTTCTGAGGTTTCTTCTGTCCCTCATTCGTAAATATTTGCTGGCTTACAGTCATAGAACTCCCCCTGTGAAAAGTATAGTTACTGCTTATACTTTCATTATATCATAAAAGAGGGATGTTTATGGCACTAACATGTTATAACCTTCGAAAAACATTGTTTTCCGGGTCAAAACTGTCATAAAAGCGGGGATAACAGCTGACAGAGGCTTTCTATGCGCTTGACATTATTCCCTCTTGCGCGGAATTTTTCCGGATCGATAAACTCGCTATGCTCCAAATCCTGGTCGAATCCAGCTGCAAGTGCTGCAATCACCTCCGGACTAAGTATGAGGGCTGTCAGTTCAAAGTTGGAGTAAAAACTCCGCATATCCAGATTGGCACTCCCCACCGTTCCCAGAACATCATCAATAATCATCACCTTGGCATGCATGAATCCTTTCTGATAGCGGTAAAATTTCACTCCTGCATCCTGAAGGTTGTCCAGGTAGGACAGCGAGGCATGGTACACCAGCCTGTTGTCCGGTTTGTCCGGAATGATAATCCGCACATCCACTCCACCAAGCACCGCGCTCTTGAGCGCCCGGCAGATCGTAGGATCGGGAATAAAATAAGGTGAGGTAATCCATATCCGCTTCTTCGCCGCTGTAATTGATGCAAAATACATCTCCTGTGAGGCGTCGAGCGCCCCGTCCGGTCCACTGGCGACAACGAGAACCGCCTCTTCTTCCACACAGTCATGCGCCGGGAAAAAGCGGGGATGGCTCATCCCCTCGCCCGCTGCAAGCCGCCAATCTTTCAGGAAAACATATTGAAGGCTGTAGACTGCATCCCCTTCCATACGGAGATGGGTGTCCCGCCAATATCCCATCTTCGGGTCCTTCCCCAGATAATCATCCCCAACATTCATGCCTCCGGTAAACCCTACACGCCCGTCGACCACGATGATCTTACGATGATTACGAAAATTGAACCTGCGGTCCAGCAGGGAAGTTAGTGGCGGCAGGAAGAAATGAACCTCCACTCCGGCATCTCTCAGCGTACTTATGAAACCGCGTCCGAGCTTGTGGCTGCCTAGTCCATCACACAGCAGCCGCACCTTCACCCCCTGACGTGCTTTGCGGACCATGACCTCCTGAAACTGCTGCCCGATCTTATCCCCACGAAAAATATAGAACTCCATATGGATGTGCTCCCGCGCTGCTTCCATAGCTTCCAGCATGGAGTCATAAGCTTCCTGCCCTTCTGCCAGCACTTTGCATATATTCCGGCCCGTAACCGGAATCTCAGACAGTCCGGTGAGCAGGAACAACAGCCCTTTATAATCTGAAAAATGTGGATTTCCACTCTCATCTGCATTTTTAACAAGCTTGATTTTACCGGATACATGGGCACGGATCTCCCGAAACAACGAAATACATCTCTTCTTGAGCTTGCGGCTCTGCCAATAATCCCGGCCGAAAAAGTAATAGAACAGCAGCCCGAGTGGCGGGCAGCAGAAGGTAACGAGCAGCCAGGCCAACGCTCTTTGCGGGCGTCGGAATTCAAGCAGCAGGATTACAGCAATCTGCAGAATAAAAAGACATAGAAGAATCGCCAATATTATCAACCCGTCACCCTCTTGATATTTTATAGTTAGTGGCACCATAAGTCTCCCTCTTGATTCCAGCAAACCGTTGTCATGTTCCCAGCGGACATGGAATACATAGAGTAGTAGGACAATTCGGATGAGCCCACAGCAATCAGGACTTCAGTGAACACACAGGCGGCCGCACGAGCCGCAGGAAAGGAGAAGCTATGAAGAATCAGCCCGATCATAACCGGATCACGCTGCTTGTTGTCCGTGAAGCCGGACGTCCGGTAAGGCAGCTTCAGCTATCCAAGCCGCTTGCTCTGGCGCTGCCAGCTGCTGCTGCCCTTTCTATCTCCAGTCTGGTCACTTCCATGCATTTTCATGCCTCCCGCTCCATATCCGAGCTGGAAGCCGAGGCCGCGGCGCTGTCCTTAACCAATCTTCGGATGGAAATGAAGGTCGCTGATAAGGATCAGGCCTTGCTGAAGCTTCGCAGCCAGGTTAGCGAGTTATCGGAGGAAGCGGACAGCATCAAAGACAAATTGAAAAGTGTAAGTGAACTGGAGCAGCAGCTACAGTCTCTGATTGATAAAGGGAATAGCCCAGCCACCGGCGGCAAAGAGGAACCCTCTGCCTTCGATACATCCAGCACCGTAAATCCCCCTTCAACCGCATCAAGCAGAGTGTCATCTGCTCCGGTAGAACTACTGAATTCTGGCGGGACGTCTTTCACCACTGTGTCCGCAGCTGCCGCATCCCCGTTCCTGGCTGCTCCAATCCCTCTTGAAGCCACATCCGCGGTCCAGGGCAACACGTTCACGCCTCAGGTTGGCGGGGAATATATCGCGGTCTATCAGAACGATCCCCAGGAGCTGGTGCGGAAAACGAAGGATGATTATGAGGAAATCCGCAGCATGCTGGATGAAATGATGAGCAAGATCCCGGCTACGATTACAGAAGCCAAGCAAGCAAATACCGCCAGAGCCAGTCTCCAGGCCAAAAAAGCAATCGCTGAAAAAGCCCGTCTGGCACCTGTGGTTATCTGGCCCACTCCTTCAAGGGTCATTACTTCCAGCTTCGGGTACCGGTCAGACCCATTCAACGGGACTTCTGCCTATCATTCCGGCATTGATATAGCTGGCAGTATGGGCGATCCCGTATATGCTGCCATGGAGGGTGTGGTGATCTCCGCCGAACAAATGGGCGCCCGCGGCAAATATATCATCATCAAACATGACAATGGACTTGAGACATGGTACATGCATTTGAACGGAATGCTGGTTTCCCCCGGTACCAAAGTACACAAAGGCCAGAAGATCGGACTGCTCGGCAATACCGGACGAAGCACGGGACCCCATCTTCATTTTCAGGTGGTCAAACAAAACAAGCCGGTTAATCCTTTAAGTTATGTACAGCCTTAAGCAGATTTGTTCGAAAAGGAGGAAGAAAATGCATGTGGTATAAAAACAAACAGCAAGCAGCGGTGAAGTCTACCGACTCACTGATCGGGCATGGAGGTACGCTGGAGGGCAAAGTGACTTGCGACACCAACTTGCGGATTGAAGGGAATTTCAGCGGAGAGATCCACTGCCACGGTACTGTAACAGTCGGTGAGCAGGGAACCGTCCGGTCCAGCATCAAAGCACAGGATGTCATCATTGCAGGCAGGGTTTACGGGGATGTGATCGCCGATCAGAGACTAATGCTTACAGGTACCGGACAGCTGCACGGCAATATTTTGGCAGGTACATTATGCATCGTGGAGGGCAGTGTGCTGAATGGCTCCATTGTGATGGCCGAAGAGCCCGCCACTGAAAAAGCGGGCGGACTTCAGCCAAACGGGCATAAGGACAAGACTGGCAACCGCGCCTCCAAACAAGCAGAAGCAGAAACGGCTTCAACATCCTGATGAAACCCGCTGCATAAATCGGGCTAGTGTGCAATCCGCCCGATTTATGCAGCCACGTCTCTTTTGCGGAATACAATCCAGGACACTAGCATGAATAGAAGATAATAGACGGCAAGTACTGCGATGGCAAATCCTAAAGTAACCCCACCCGGTCCCTTGTCCGTTGAGAGATAACCATGCAGATCCATGTGGGTAAAGATCAGATATTTGGCCCACGCATAACGTTCAGGGCTGAAGATGGCAACAAAAATATCTTTGGCAAACATAATGAACAGAGACAGTCCGATCGCCAGTCCGCTTGCACGGAAGACACTGGACACCATAAAGGCAATAGCTGCGGTCAAGAACAACTCCGCATAGCTGCACAGGATCCCCAGGAATGTGTATTCTGCCGGACTCCATGACGACGTTGAAGCTCCTCCAAGCCCGGAAGAAGAGGAGAATATAAGCGCAGACACATACCCAAATACGATCAGTACAGCAGTGCTCAGTAAGCTGAACAGAATTAAAGAGATATACTTGGACAACAGTATTTTGGAACGGCTCCATGGGCGGATCAACAGCAGCTTAATAGTCCCCCAGGAAAATTCGCCCGCAACGGAGTCAGAGGCGATTACTACTGTAAAAATCGTATTCAGGAAAAAAGCGACACTCACGGTCATTTGAAAGCTGTTCCACAGCTCTGTTGTAGAGGTGTCACCGCTTGTAAAGTAGAACAGCGCCGGAAATAGCGCGCTTATCACTGCCAGAATAATGAGCATGATCCATGTACGAATTCGACTGTAAATTTTAACGTTCTCATTATGTATGAGAGCCGCGAAATTACCCAATGCCTTCACCTCCGGTGATTTCCAGGAATTGATCCTCAAGTGAACGGGCCAGCACTTTAATGCCGTAGACCTTGATTCCGCCCATGACCAGCTTCGCGTTCAAATCAGCGATCGCTTCCCGGTCTGCCGTCAAGGCAATTCCTCCATCCTTCAGCACCCCGGTCCCCAGCAGCGCCAAGGCCGCTTCAGGATCACTAACCTCAAACAGCGTCTCGCCGATCGGCAGGACCTCAGTACCTACTGACTTCAGCTGCTTCACGTCAATCAGCTTGCCATTCTGGATAATAGCCACCGTATCGCACATCAGCTCCATCTCGGATAACAGATGGCTGGAGACAAACACAGTCGTGCCTTCCTCCTGGCATAAACGGCGCAGATAATCCCGCAGCTCGCGGATCCCCTGCGGATCAAGACCATTCGTCGGCTCATCCAGGATCAGCAGCTTGGGACGGTGCAAGAGCGCCTGGGCTACACCTAGCCGCTGGCGCATCCCCAGGGAGTAGGTCTTAACCTTGTCGTGTATCCGCTGGCCTAATCCAACCAGCTCTACAACCTCTCCTATCCGCTTCTTGTCCACGCCTTGCACCATCCGCGCATATTGGCGCAGGTTCTGGTAACCGCTCATGAACTTGTACATCTCAGGGTTCTCCACAATTGCCCCAATATTCGCAATGGCTTCTTCAAAATGATCTTTGATGCTTCGCCCACAAATCAGGATATCTCCGCGGCTGATCGAGATCAGTCCAACCATCATGCGAATGGTAGTTGTTTTACCAGCACCATTCGGCCCGAGGAATCCGAAGATTTGACCGGGCGGGATATCAAGGGTCAAGTCGCTAACCAGCGTCTTACTGCCGATTTTTTTGGTTACACCCATTAAGCTGGCTACGGGCTTCACCACTTCTGCCGTGTTCGGCATGGTCTCACTTCCTTTCGTCGGTGTATATAAAATAATTGATAGTTCAACAATCAAGGTGATAGCCGTAACTGCGGGGAATGTCTGGACTTCCGGTCGCTGTTGTTCACGGATTTCCTGATTGTTACCGCAGTATGCGGTAGAAATCCGTGAACTGATGATGCTTCCGAAGCCAGCTTTCCTTCGGAAAGCTTTTAGGCGATCGCTAGCGCTCCTCCAGTTCCAAACTTCCCCTCCGTTACTTCCACCATATTGTAGTTTATCAATTCATTTTATATGGGTTTTATTTTACCACAACTTTCCTTTTTCCTGAAAACCGAAAAAAAAATGCAGCAATAGTAAAAGGGACAACCTCCCTCCGGTTAAGGAGAGGATGTTGTCCCTTGATTGGTTGATACTCGATGAAGCCCAGTCACAGTTGTTAAGATATTCAGCAAGCAATCTGCAACTGGCGGCTGTTAACCAGATCAGCCAGCCATTACAGCTGCTTGTAGTTACTTCGAGAGCTGTTAGCGGTTAGCGATTAGCCGCCCACACGGGCAAGCTCGCGCATATTCGCTTCAAACGCAGCCATCAGGGCAGCTTCACCGGTCAAGCCGGTCTGTTCTACCTTGCGGATCTGCTCCATCATCCGTTTGTAGTCTTTCGGAATAACACGGGCAAACTTCGGCAGAGCCTCATCCCATGTATCCAGAATGCGTTGACCGGCATTACTGCCTGTAAGCTCGGTATGACGGATGATCAGATTCTGCAGTTCAGCAATTTCCTCAGGCTCTTCCACACGCTCCAAGAGAACCATCTCAATATTGCAGCGCTTGACGAACGTATTATCCGGATCATATACGTAGGCGATACCGCCTGACATGCCTGCCGCAAAGTTGCGTCCGGTGGCGCCAAGTACAACCACACGACCTCCGGTCATGTATTCACAGCCGTGGTCACCCACGCCTTCCACAACGACATTCGCACCGGAGTTACGGACGGCGAACCGTTCGCCGGCAATCCCGCTGATGTAAGCTTCACCGCTGGTAGCACCGTACAGGGCGGTATTCCCAATGATGATATTGTCCTCAGCGGCAAAGGTCGCCTTAGAGGACGGCTTAATGATCAGCTTGCCTCCAGAAAGTCCCTTGCCGACATAGTCATTAGAATCCCCTTCAACGGTGATCGTGATTCCCTTCGGTACGAAGGCACCCAGACTCTGTCCGGCCGAACCGGTGAAATGCAGACGGATCGTATCATCAGGGAGTCCTGCTGCACCATATTTACGCGTCAGCTCACTGCCCAGAATGGTTCCAACCGCACGGTTGACGTTCGTAATCGGCAGCGAAGCTTCAACCACAGTCCCGGATTCCAAAGCCGGTGCGGCAAGGTCCAGAAGCATCGATACATCCATTGTTTCTTCCAAACCGTGATTCTGGGTCTGACTGCGGAAGCGGGTGCTTCCTTCCGGCATAGCCGGAGTATGCAGCAGGCTGCTCAGATCTACGCCCTTCTTCTTCCAGTGGCTCGAAGCTTTGACAGCATCCAGACAGTCTGTGCGTCCAACCATTTCCTGAATCGTGCGGAAACCAAGCTCTGCCATGATTTCACGCAGATCCTGTGCCACAAAGGTCATAAAGTTCACGACATGCTGCGGGTCACCCGTAAAGTTCTTACGCAGCTCCGGATTCTGTGTAGCTACACCAACCGGACAAGTATCCATTTGACATACACGCATCATAATGCAGCCTACCGCTACAAGCGGTGCAGTAGCAAATCCGTACTCCTCAGCACCGAGCAGTACAGCGACTGCCAGGTCACGGCCGCTTAGCATTTTGCCGTCAGTTTCCAGTACAACACGGTCGCGCAGATTGTTCAGCATCAAGGTCTGATGCGTCTCAGCCAGACCAAGCTCCCAAGGCAGACCGGCATGACGGATAGAGTTCATCGGCGATGCGCCTGTACCTCCATCGTAGCCGCTGATCAGGATAATATCGGCACGGCCCTTGGCTACCCCGGCAGCGATGGTTCCGACACCGACTTCAGACACGAGCTTCACGTTAATATTGGCACGAGGATTAGCATTCTTAAGATCGTAGATCAATTCAGCCAGATCCTCAATAGAGTAAATATCATGATGCGGAGGCGGAGAGATCAGACCTACACCCGCTGTGGAGCCGCGCACTTCGGCGACCCAAGGATATACCTTGCGGCCCGGAAGCTGTCCGCCTTCACCCGGCTTGGCCCCCTGCGCCATCTTGATCTGAATTTCGTCCGCATTGACCAGGTAATTCGAGGTAACCCCGAATCGTCCCGATGCCACCTGCTTAATCGCACTGCGGCGGGAATCACCATTGCTGTCCGGAGTAAACCGGGCCGGATCTTCTCCGCCTTCACCCGTATTGCTCTTCCCGCCGATGCGGTTCATTGCAATCGCCAGTGTTTCATGCGCTTCCTTACTGATCGAGCCAAAGGACATGGCACCGGTCTTGAAGCGTTTCATGATGGATTCTGCTGACTCTACCTCATCCAGTGGGACAGGTGAGTTCGCAGGCTTGAACTGCAGCATGGAACGCAGCGTCTGATGTTTCTCGCTCTCTCCTTGTACAAGTGCCGCATACTTCTTGTACAGCCCGTAATCACCGCTCCGCACGGAATGCTGGAGAAGATGAATGGTCTGCGGGTTGAACAAATGTTCTTCCCCGTCACTGCGCCATTGGTATTCACCGCCGGAATCCAGCACCTTGTCACTGCCATCCTTATCCGTAAAGGCGCGGTTATGAGAGGCAAGCGTCTCTGCCGCCACTTCTTCCAGACCAATACCGCCTATGCGGGAAGGGGTCCAGGTGAAGTACCGGTCCACGAACTCCGAATTCAGGCCGACCGCTTCAAAAATCTGCGCTCCCCGGTAGGATTGGATCGTGGAGATGCCCATTTTGGAGAGTATTTTCACCACGCTCTTTGTCGCAGCTTTGATATAATTCTTCACAGCCTTCTCATGCGAGATTCCGCGCAGCAGGCCCTGGCCGATCATGTCATCCAGACTCTCGAAAGCGAGGTACGGATTGACCGCACTCACCCCATAGCCGAGCAGCAGCGCATAATGATGCACTTCACGCGGTTCGCCGGATTCCAGCAAAATGCTGACCTTGGTACGGGTTCCCGAGCGGATCAGATGATGGTGCAGGCTGGAGACGGCAAGCAGTGCTGGAATAGCGGCATTCTCACGGTCTACGCCACGGTCAGACAGAATCAGAATATTGTGGCCTTTGGCCATAACGCGGTCAGCAGCTTCATTCATCCGCTCCAGCGCAATGCGTAGTCCCTCCGCACCCAGCTCAGCCGGGAACAGAATTGGAATCGACATCGACTTGAATCCTGCACGGCGGACGTGGCGGATCTTCGCAAAATCCTCATTGGACAGGATCGGTGAATCCAGCGAAATCTGCCGGCAGCTCTCAGGTTCAGGCTTAAGCAGGTTGCGCTCAGGTCCGATCGTTGTCGCTGTAGAGGTAACCAGCTCTTCACGGATCGCATCAATCGGCGGATTGGTTACCTGGGCGAACATTTGTTTAAAATAATTATAGAGACGCTGCGGACGGTCAGACAGTACAGCCAGCGGGGCATCATAGCCCATCGAGCCTACAGCCTCCGCACCAGTAGAAGCCATCGGCTCAAGCACCTTGCGCAGATCTTCAAAGGTATATCCGAAGGATTGCTGAAGCTGCTGCACATTGTCATGCTTCGGATTCGGCAGCTCTGGAGCCTCAGGAAGCTCATCCAGCCCGATCAGATGCTCATCCAGCCACTGGCGGTAAGGCTGCTCGGAAGCAATGGCGGCTTTGACTTCTTCGTCGGAAATGATCCGGCCCTGCTTCGTATCTACCAGCAGCATACGTCCTGGTCTTAACCGGTCCTTGTATAGTACATCCTCGGCAGGAATATCAAGCACTCCGGCTTCCGAGGATAAAATAATCATATCGTCTTTGGTTACATAATAACGCGCAGGGCGAAGGCCGTTGCGGTCAAGAATTGCACCGATCTGCACACCGTCGGTGAAGCCCATTGCAGCGGGTCCGTCCCATGGCTCCATCAATGTGCTGTGATATTCGTAGAAAGCCTTCTTTTCTTCGTCCATGCTGTCATGATTGCCCCAAGGCTCAGGAACCATCATCATAGCCACATGCGGCAGGGAACGCCCGCTGAGGTAAAGGAATTCGAAGGTGTTATCGAACATGGCAGTATCGGAGCCGTCAGGATTCACAACAGGCTTGATCTTGCTCAGGTCTTCACCGAACACTTCACTCTTGAACAAGGACTGGCGTGCATGCATCCAGTTCACATTGCCCCGCAAAGTGTTAATCTCACCGTTGTGGATCATGAAACGGTAAGGATGGGCACGTTCCCAGCTCGGGAAGGTGTTCGTGCTGAAGCGGGAATGCACAAGGGCAATCGCTGATTCCAGCGCTTCATTCTGCAGATCCAGATAGAACTGCCCTACCTGCGCAGTGGTCAGCATGCCTTTGTATACGATCTTTAGACAGGACATACTTGGCACATAGAAAGATTCGCCTTCTTCTGCACCGCCATAGCGGATCGACAACTCGGCACGTTTGCGGATAACATACAGCTTGCGCTCAAATGCGAGTTCATCCTTGATGCCTTCGGAACGGCCGATGAATACCTGACGAACATAAGGCTTGGCCGCCTTGGCTGTCTTGCCCAGCATCTCGTCAAAAGTAGGTACATCGCGGTAACCGAGCACCTGCTGGCCTTCCTCGGCGATAATCTCGCTAAGGAGTGCTTCATGGCGGGCCCGGATCTCCTCGTTGTGAGACAAAAAGATCATGCCTACGCCGTAATGCCCTTGCTCAGGCAGTTCAAAGCCCAGCTTACTGGCTTCTCCGGCAAAGAAACGATGCGGAATCTGCAGCATAATGCCGGCGCCGTCACCCGAGTTCGGTTCGGCTCCCTGGCCTCCACGATGCTCCATGTTGAAGAGCATGGTCAAAGCGTTACTTACAATATCATGGGACGGCTTGCCTTTGATATGGGCGACAAACCCCATCCCGCAGGCATCCTTTTCAAACTGGGGATCGTACAGGCCCTGTTTGACGGGCAGTTCAGTGTGTCTCATTGTACGCAACCTTTCTATTATAAAGTAGACGGATTTCAGGAAAAATTTTCAGTGTTAATTCTTAATATTTATTCAAGACAGATTGGTTATATTATTTTATCATCGACCTGACATGAGTGCAATTTAAACTTTTTTATGAGCTTGATTAACAAATGCTTTTGCGTCACAGCTTTAGCGGATAAAAGCGTAAAAAATCTTTGTTATGCATAAATATGCAGTAATAACGAATAAGCACTTATTCAATGAAAGCGTTTCATTCATTTTCCTGACACAATCGTGGAATATTTTGGTTTGCCTTTTACTCTAAATGATAAAAATAGCAAAAAGAACGCCCCGGAGAGGAGCGTTCTTTTTGAATTGCTTTATGAAGTATTTTTCAATTATAAACTTAATACTTGATCTTGTTGCATAGCCACTTCACTATCCCGGTCACGGGTTATGAAGTAGGTAAAGGTACAAGCCAGGAATACTATACCATAAATGGCCAGCATTCCGGCATCGCTCCACATAGTATCGAAGTTACCGGTTGAGATTACTGCCTTGAACCCTCTTACGCTATAAGTCATAGGCAGCAGCGGGTTGAAGAACTTCATCCAATCCGGAATCAGCTCGAGCGGGAAGGTTCCGGCGCTAGTTGTCAGTTGGAATATCAGGACAACGATAACTACGAACCGGCCCGGCTGATCCATCCAGGTAACAATGGCTTGAATCATCCACATGAAGGCAATACTTGTAATGAAGGTAAAGGCATAGAACAACGGTACATTCTGCACTTCAAGTCCAAGTCCGTAGAGAACGATAAGGATGGCCATCAGGGACTGGAACACGCTCATCATCGAGAAGGTAAGGGTGCGGCTGACGAAACGGTTGAACCGGCTGGCACCAATCACTTCGGAATCACGCATTGGAATAACAATGGTGCAGATAAGTGCGCCTACGAACAAACCAAGCGACAGGAAGTAAGGTGCAAACCCTGTACCATAGTTCTGTACAGTAGTGAATTCCTTCTCTTCAATCTCTACAGGCTGGGCAAACATCGATACCAGCGCATCGGTTTTCTTCACGGTGCTGGTCTGTGTAGCTGCATCACCGAGCTTCACTGCCAGCTCCCCGGAGCCTGCCTTCAAGTCGTCCAGTCCGTCCTTAAGCTGTACAGCTCCATCGCTCAGCTTCTTTGAACCGTCTGCTACAGAGGTGAGACCGCTGCTAAGCTGACCGGCTCCATCCATTAGCTTCGACGTGCCCGCTTCCAGCGCCTTGCCGCCGTCAGCAAGCTTCGCACCGCCTGCTGCCGCTTCGTCCAGCTTCGCACCGAACTGCTTCATGCCTGCGGCGAGCTTGCTGCCGCCAGTCTCCAGCGCTCCGGCTCCGGCCAGGAGCTGCTTCTGTCCATCCAGCAGCTGGGTGCTGCCGGCATTCAGCTGCTGTGCCCCGTCATGCAGCTGGGTCACTCCAGCATCCAGCTGTTGCGAACCCGCGTGCAGCTGATTCGCCCCCTGCACCAGCTGCTCCTGACCGCTATGCAGCGCAGTTGCGCCATCGAGGAGCTGCTGCTGGCCCTGATCGAGCTGTGCAGTCCCTTGAGCAACTGCGGTGCTGGCCGCGAGCAGCTTCTGTACATCCGGGCTTGCCGCCAGCTGCGGATTAGATTTGGCCAGCTGTGACAGGCCTTCCGCCACCGCTTTGGCTCCCGCACTTACCTTCGCACTGCCGTCCTTGGAAGCTTTCAGGCCCGCTTCCAGCTTCGCACTGCCGTCCACGGAAGAGGTCAGGCCCGCTTCCAGCTTCGCACTTCCATCCACAACGGATTTAGTGCCGGCTTGCAGCTTAGTGGTTCCGTCTACAGCCGATTGGGTACCTGCTTGCAGAGCAGCTGCTCCGGCTGCGGTCTTTTGCAATCCGGCATTGAGCTGCTTACTGCCGTCCGCGGTCTGTGATACGCCATCCTGCAATTGTTTATGTGCTGCTGACAACTGCTGGAGTCCGCCGGCAAGTGTGCTGCTGCCGTTCTGCAGAGCAGCCGCACCATTATTCAGATCTGCCACACCTTTAGTAAGCGGCTCAGTTCCAGCCAAAAGCTTACCGGTGCCTTCGCTCAGCACCAGCAGGTTATCCTTCAGCTTGAGCGCACCGTCGTCCAGCTTGGTGGCTCCATCGGCAATCTTGGTGGCGCCGTCGCCCGCTTCGCCAAGACCGCTGGCGATATCGGTGATTTTATCAAAAACAGAGGTGGTATAAGCTTCCGTAATTTTTGCAGATACTTTAGTCTTGATATCTTTCACGGCTGTACCGCCGATTTGGCCTGCCAAGAAATTATAGCCTTCATTGGGCTCATAGATGATCTTGGCCTGCTTCGGGCTGTCATCCAGCAACGTAGTCGCATTCTCGGAGAAATCTTCCGGAACCACGATGGTCATATAATAAGTCTCGTCTTGCATGCCGGCATCAGCTTGTGCCCGGGTGACAAAGTTCCATTTGAACCCGTCCGTTTTCTTCAGCTCCTCTACCAGGTCATTCCCGGCAGTAAGCTTCGTCCCCTCATAATCGGCACCTTTATCTTCATTAACAACAGCAACGGGCAGCTCGTTCATTTTGCCGTACGGGTCCCAGAATGCCTTCAGGAACAATCCGCTGTACAGGACCGGAATGAACAAGACAACAAACATTGGAATCAGCACCTTGGGATTCTTGAGCACTGCGCCCAGATCCTTGGCAAATACGGATAAAGATTTCATTCTGGTTCTCTCCTTCTGATCATATGCTCTCTTTAAAATGCTATAAGTATCTAAAAAAGGTGAATCTCTTGAAAACTTGCAGTAACACCAACTGACTGATTTCCCCATCCGGTCATTCAAGAGCAAATAAAAACTCCTGCCGGAGTCGTGTGAGGCTGCCAAATCTCTAGTTAATGTAACTGCTCAGCCAACCCTTCTGCCAAAAAGAGATGAAAATAGCTTGTAATCTGATCCTTCGTCAATGGCACATGCACCTTGTTCAGTTCGGCTGTAAGCACAATATACAGTCTGAACATTACCAGCGATACAATTTTGGGGTCACAGGGTTTCACTTCCCCTTGCTCAACAGCATATTCTACTTCACGCTGCAGATATTCCAGTACCACATTCTCAAGTTTGTCGAGACCTTCGTTCGCCTGAGGGGTTCCAAAATCCCGGCTTTCCTGGGACAGCTTGATGAATAGCTCATGTTCGCTGCGAAATTCGAGCAGAGCATCTAGAACACGGTGTAAATTTTCAAAAAATGACCGGTCCCGCTTGATCTCCCGCTCAGCGATGACTTTCATTTCCATCATCACATCACGTAGTATCTCATCAAACAACTGTTCCTTGTTCGTAAAAAAGGTGTAGATGGTTCCTTTGCCAACATTAGCGATCTTCGCGACCTGATCCATGGTTGTTGCCTTGTAGCCGAATAATGAAAAAGACTTGGTTGCGGCTTGGAGCACCTGTTGCCTTCGATCTACCACAGCCACCGGAGCGCACTTCCTTTCTTCATAAAATAGGCTGCCATACTGATATGACTGTTTTACTATTCTGGTCAATCGGTCAATACCCACTTTATCACGTTGCTTCCAAGTTTGCAATACTTGGGGGAAATCTTTATTTTTTTAATTTTTGCAGTGTTTTAACTTTCTATTTACGTCTAATTTGTATAATGTGAGAAAAGAAGCAATATCCCTAGTATAATAGAAGAGAAGATTAATCCTACCCATGAAGGAAAGTAGCAGGTGAACTTATGCGAAAGAAAAGAGTACTGCTGTTTTCGGAAGGCTTCGGTACGGGCCATACAGGGGCAGCCTATGCTCTGGCCGAAGGAATAAAGCGTCTTAGCCCGGATGTACAGTGCCGGGTCATTGAGCTTGGCAAATTCCTTAACCCTACGGTCGCTCCCTGGATTCTTTCAGCTTACCGCAGAACAGTCAGCAGCCAGCCGAAGCTGGTCGGCATGATGTACAAAACCCAATATCATAAATCTCTGAACCGGTTGACCAAGCTGGCGCTTCACCGGATTTTTTATACACATGCCTCACAGGTCATCGAGCAGCTGAAGCCCGATCTGATTATCTGTACGCATCCTATTCCGGCCGCTGTAATTTCACGCTTGAAACGGCAGGGGCTGGATGTGCCCATGTATACTCTGATTACGGATTATGATGCACATGGTAGCTGGGTCAATGAAGAAGCGACCCGTTATCTGGTGCCCACTTCCCGGGTCAAGTCCATACTTACCGGCCGCGGGATCTCCCCTGACAAGGTTACCGTTACCGGGATGCCTCTGCATCCCAAGTTCTGGGAACGGTCAAACAAAAAGCTGCTGCGTAAGGAACTTGGACTTGCTGATATCCCTACAGTACTAATTATGGGGGGCGGCTGGGGAATCATGTTCGGAAAAGAAGTTATGGACTCGCTCACCGCTCGTATGGATGATATCCAGCTTGTCTTCTGCATGGGCAGCAACGACAGGCTGATAGCCAAAATGAGAGCAAATCCCCTGCTGAACCATCCCAATGTGAAGATTCTGGGATACAGCAGCGAGATCAATAAGCTCATGGACGCTTCTGATCTGCTGATTACGAAGCCCGGAGGGATGACCTGTACGGAAGGCCAGGCAAAAGGCATTCCGATGCTTTTTTACAGCGCTATTCCCGGCCAGGAAGAAAAGAACTGCCAGTATTTCGTGGAACTGGGTCTGGCCGAGGAACTCGATTCCGGTGTGGTCGACAAATGGTTCTCGCTGCTCCTGCGTGAGTATGCTGGCCTTGAAGAGCTGCGCAGACGGCGGCTCACCCCGGATCACCAGCAGCCGAACCACTGCGCTTCCACCGTGCTCCAGTTACTAGGTGGACCTGTAGCCGGAATATCTGCGGATCTTCGGGGAGGACGGGTTGCTGCTGCCCAGGCACGAAATGAAGAAGCCGTCTACGTTACACCTTAAACGGCGATCCACCTTTAACGCTAACATAACCAAATAGAAACGGTACCGGCTAACAAGTCCGGTACCGTTTCTATTTGTAATGAAGCCAAGTTGCCTCAGAGCTATTTTCAGGACTTGACTTCTATTTATAAAAAGTATGATTGCCGATCGTTTTGGCGTACTGTCTGGAATGATGTACCGTCAGATCCTGGGCAAGCTTAAGCGACAAAAAGAAATACGTATCGTCAGTCACTGCTTTGTTGCCGGAGAGCGCAGCAGCAACAGCCTTAATACTGTCCCCGTTTGGCTTCACGCGCTTAAGACGCCCGTTGGCCACAGGACTGAATTGGCTTTTCTGATAAATCACATCATGAATGGTGTCGGGAAAATTGGCTGACCGTAGCCTGTTCAGAACAACGTTGGCGACTGCCACCTTGCCCTGGTACGGTTCACCTTCTGCTTCTGCCATGACGATTTTTTGCAGCAGTAGCAGGTCTTCTTCGGATACCGCGTAGCTCCAGGTCGCTTGACCTCGCTGCTCCTGGCTTAATAGCTTTGTCCGAGAGAAGAACAATTGAGTGGGGGGGTGTTGCTGAATTGCCGTGTGTTTGGTATTTACGAGCTGGCTCCCCTTAGCCACCGCCTGCTTGGCCACTTGCTGTGCCACGGGCGGAGTCGACTTCACCACAGCTACCTTTTGCCGGAGAATGCCAGTCCTCACTGCTGTGCCTTGGGGCTTCAGTATATCGGGACTGATCCACTCCATGTTCTGCCAGTTTTTCTTGGTCTGGGCCAGATTGGCGGCTGTGGTGTAGAGCATGGGTTTTGGGGTATTCTTGGTCCTTATCAAGCTAGTCGAGGCTTCACTGGACTGTGTCCACACCGAGGTTTGACCATTCGAGTTGAAATGATTCATTTGTACTGTATTTCTGCCTTTAGCGGTTCCTTCAGAACCGAGCAGGCTTATCGCAGAGAAACACACCAGAATAACGCCAACAAGCAGCGCAATACAGCGGTTTTGTTTAAAAATTACCATTTTATACCTCCTAAATTTACGGCACATTCCTATTGTATGTAACCGAAAATGGAAGCTTTGAAAACTTACTAATCGATTTTATTTCAGAAAAAAGTTAATTTTTCGATCATTTCATACATAGGAATGGCATGCATCCTGGTAGCATACACCACAAAACCATCCACCGTCCAGTTTAATTTACCATAATCTTCCTCGTTATAAGGCGGCTGAGCACGCAAATCAGTAAGTCTCCCGAGGCTGAACGGAAGTTCACCCCTGTATTTGCGGGCTAAAGTAAGATGAGGTTTAAACTCTCTGGCTTCGGGTATGAAACCAAGAGGACGTGTGGCGGTAATCACATGTTTCTGGAGATCCAACAGTTGCTCCATGTCGCCGGAAACGCCCGCCCAGAGCACCTTTGGCGCTTCCGGGCGCCCAAATGCCCCCCAATCTGTGAGGTGCAATTGAAATGGCTTACAAGTTGAAGCCACCTCTTTCAGCGCCTCAAGAAGAGCAGGAATTGACGGTTTCGGTGTATCTCCGAGAAATTGCAGGGTAATATGGTAATCCTCATAATGTGTCCATTTAGCAAAATTCAGCGAGGCAGACAAAGCGCTGCTCTCTTTCCCCAAGCTTTTGCATAGTAGAGAGGGAAGATTTACTGCAATGAACAAACGCTCCATTTCAGAGCCGGACAGCTTAGGTTCCATTTCAATTTCACCTTTCAGAGCAGATTTGTTATCCTTATTCTATACAGAATGAGACAGACTATTAAATAGTATAACGGGAGGGAACCATCTTGACGAAGTCCATTGTATGTCTGCACACTCTTTCACCACGGCAGCAAGAGCTAATCCGCGAAGCTGCCCCAGGTTATTCCCTTATGCTTGGAAACGGCAAAAATCCTGATCTTGCGATGCTTGCTGAAGCAGAAATTGTTATCGGCTGGGGCAAAGGAATCAGCGATACACTACTGAAGCCGGAGTCCCCGCTGCGCTGGCTGCAGACCTGGTCGGCAGGCGTGGAGAAACTTCCTCTGGACGCTATGAAGAACAAAGGTATCCTCCTGACTAACGCCAGCGGTGTGCACGCCGAGCCGATTACAGCAGTCATATTCGGCTTCATGCTGCTCTTTACGCGAAATCTGCATACGGCTGTGCGCAACCAAATGAACCGCCGCTGGCATTCCGAAGGCAATGAGAGCGAACTGACCGGCAAAACCGCTGTTATAGCAGGAACCGGTGCCATCGGCAGTGAAACCGCAAGAATCGCGAAGGCCTTCCGGATGAAAACTGTGGGTATCAGCCGCTCCGGTAAGCCGGTGGACGGCTTCGATGAAGTCTACACGACCGGTCAACTGAAGGATGCCGTAGGTCAAGGTGACTTCGTGATCAATACCCTCCCGCTTACTGAAGAGACGCAGCAGCTGTTTGATGCGGAGATTTTCTCAGCCTGTAAACGAGGATCTTATTACATTAATATTGGCCGGGGAGCCACAACCCATACCGAAGCTCTGATGGATGCGCTGAACAGCGGCCATTTGGCCGGTGCCGGCCTGGATGTATTCGAGACCGAGCCGCTTCCACCGGAACATCCGCTATGGGGAATGGAGCAGGTTGTCATCACACCGCATTGTGCCGGTTCAACGGACCGCTATGCGGACAGGCTGGTTGATATTTTTGTAGAGAATATGAAGTCCTATTTGAATTCAGGAACGCCTTCACGCAATCTGGTAGACTACAGCCGCCAGTATTAACGGAGTAAGTAAAAAAAGGGGGGTGTCCTAAGGACAACCCCCTTTTTCATGTGCACGAACCGTTTCCGCATCAGCAAAAAGCCTGCTAACACTACGCTCTGCTATACCTGAAACCGTGTTACGGATTCTTTCAGCTCTCCCAGCAAGGATCTAAGCTGTTCTATCCCCGTTGCCACCTCATTGGTGGAGTTGACCTGTTCATGGGCCGACGCCGACGTCTCTTCCACACTGGCTGCGGATTGCTGGGCCAGTGCTGAGATATGCTGGCTGAATTCATTCATGGTTTCACTTGCTCCCGTCATCTGCTGGAGGTCATTGCCCATCTCTTCAATGGTACTGGACATCCCATACACAGACTTGTTAATCTCAGCCAAGGCTTCACCTGTCTCCATAATTTTGCGGCTGCCCTCTTCTGTCTGCTCCACACCGCTACGCAATTGCTGGACCATTTCCCTGGAATCTTGCTGGATACCTTGTGTGATGGCTGTAATCTCCGAGACCGTCTGCTGGACATCCTCGGACAGCTTGCGCACCTCTTGTGCAACAACAGCGAAACCGCGTCCGCTCTCTCCGGCTCTCGCCGCTTCAATGGCTGCATTGATTGCCAGAAGATGTGTCTGTTCTGAGATGCTGCGGATTGATCCCACCAGCCTGAATATGCCTTCGTTCTTGAGATTCAACTCTTCTACGGCCTCCATGGACTGTGACACCACCTCGGCAATTTGGTTCATTTGCGCTACTGAGCTTTCCATTAATTCTTTTCCTTTATCGCCCTTTATCCGTACCTGCTCAGAATGCTCCGACAGCTCTACGCCTTTGCCGGCAAACTTCTCAATCACATTATTCATATTTTCTACAGCTCTCGATGCGTCTACAGCTGCTTCGGCCTGACTTCCAGAGGCCTTGGCCAGTTCCTCCATGGTAAGGGCAATCTGAATCCCCCCTTCCTTGGTTGTATTTACATTATTAACCAAACCTTCACTTTGCTCTGCAATAATCTCCTCAACGCTTCTGATCCGATTGACAATTTCCAGAAGAGTCCGGTTCGTGTCATTTACCGTTTTAGCCAAGAGGCCGATCTCATCCTTATTGCCAACACGGGTATCCTCAGCTGTCAGATCACCATTTGCTATGCGCTGCAGATGCGCTGTCACCTTCTTGACCGGAAGAATCATCATCCGCCGGATGAGCATGTTGATCCCCCCGGTTACAAGCAGCACTACCGCCAGAACGGCAAGATTCAGGATCCAGGAGGTTCTGTAAATGTCATCAGCCTGCTCTCCTTTATCCGCAGCTTCCTTTTGATTGTACGCCACAAGTTTCGCGATATCGGTCTGCATGGCATTAAACGCGGCAATCCCTTTTTTCGAGACTTCCAGAGCAAGCTCCTCATCACCTGAATCGCTAAGCTTGATGGTCTGGCTATTGATGGTCATGTACTCATCCCACTTATCCTGAAGAGCATTGAACTGCTGCAATTGATCTTCGCTCTGAAGCGTCGCCTTATAGTTTTTCATGGTTTCGGCCAACTTGCGGATGTACGAATCATGTTCCTGCTCAAGTTTTGCCTTCTCAGTACCTTCGGTATCCAAAATATGCTGCATGCTGACAGACATAATATGCTCCGAGTAGTAATTAATAGTATGTATCTGATTCAACGCAGGAATCATCTCGTCAACGATCTGGCCCGTATTCTTCTCCATCTTGTTCATTTGAGACAGGGAGACTCCCCCTAGAATCATCACCAGTATGGCCAAGACCACATAACCGGAGGCTATCTTAGTCGCGATGCTGCCTCTGATGCCGCTTACCGTCCGCTTGATAATCCCACTATTCCATTGATCCGGGGAACCTTTCTTCCAAAAACTACTTTGCCTGAACTTCTTAATCATATATGCGCCCCCTCCATCTTTTTGCGAAAACATAGCTTCAACTTCCACTTGTTACATTTCATTTTCATAAATGGGCAAAAATAAAGACTATAGTCTTTATTTCGGCAGGAAATACCCGAAAATTTATACTTATTTTCCTAAAAATCGCGACTTTGGTCCGGGTCCCATATATACAGCGTCCCTCTCGTGCTGCCACCCGGCTGAGAAAGAATACAGCGGTACTCCCATAGGGGAATACCGCTGCGTATTGAGCTTAATACTTGAAAATGGATTAACGGGAAATCGTCACTTCGTCAATATACATAGTTGCTGCCCCTGCCCCCGGAGGCGTCAGAATCTGAATGCCCAAACTGTTTGCTTGCTTCAGATCAGCCATAGTGAACGGCTCCACCCCATTCCCTACAAAGATATTATAGATAGTGCTGATATCGCTGAAATCAATTACGAATTCAGTAAACCCGTTACTGGATACCTTCTGCGCCCCGGAATCCAGCCATACGGTATACCCCCGGAGCTGAAGGAACAGCTTTGCCTGAACCTCAGGAAGGGCAGAACTCATTCTGACTTTTGCAGTAAGCTTCGTATACGGGCTCAGATCGAGATCGGCATATTTGGCAGCCGCCAGAAATGAATTGTCCGTCCATGAGAATTCCAGCTTCAAGGACTGCTGGCCTGCAGCGTACACATCCTTTGACACGGACACTGCTCCATTATTGAGTGCCCAGCCGTCTGTGCCGGACTCAAATCCATAATGAATATCGGGAACAGCTGACGTTAAAGCAACCTCCTGCAGATAGAGCGTAGCGGTTCCTCCGCCTCCTGATAAGTCTTCAATCTTGACTCCGATCGTCTTTACCGCCGATAGGTCGACGCCCGGTGCCGCTGCTGCAGCCGGTAAAGAAATCGACAATGTTGTATACCCGCTCGAATCAACAGTTATGGGTGTACCGCTGTCACTCCACGCCCAGCTTGAACCCGTTTTGATAAACAACCGAGCTTTGGCTGTACCGTTCGACAGTTTAACCTTAGCATTAATTGTATCCAGACCGGATATATTCAGGTTCGCAGGGTCCACGGCAAGCTCAAATGATTCTTTGTAGCTTCCATCGGCATTCTGGCCTGTGTTTACCAGATCAAATTGTACACCAGCCGCTTGTTCCGAAGCCGCGAATTCCGGAGCCTGGGCATTAGCGGAATCTCCATTTGCTGCAACCCAGCCTACAATATCCGCAGCACTGTTGAATGAATACAATATTCCAGCTGCGTGGGCACCCGGCGCTCCGCCATTGTCGCCGGACATATCAGGTAGCGATGCATCATATACCGCCTGAATATCGTCAAAATACAGCGTACCCTCATGGGCCTGTGCATCCATTGCGTTCACGTAGAGATTCAGACTTTGCACTTTCGCCAGTCTTTCCTTCGTAAGCGCACCCCCTGTGCCCCAGCTCATTTCGGTCAAATCTTTGAGGCTTAAGACAACCTTACCGTTAGAGCCCGGATTAATGACCGGATACGCTTCAAAGTATCCGCCGTCAATCACCAGTTGAACGACCAGCTTGAGCGGCGCTCCTGTCTGGGCATAAGAGCTACTGCCGTCAGAAGCCACCCACAAGCTTAGTGCGTTATAGTCAGACCAATCGAGAGAACCCAAGCTTTTCCCGATTCCTGTATATCCTGCGTTATTGATTGTGTAGTGGAGCTTCATTCCATAGTTGCCCGAGTATTTACGGTCTTGGCTTAACGTTACACCGATATCATCTCCACCGGCCTTGGGGTATTTAGCCGCAAGCGCATCGTCACTTGAACCATAGGATTCAAAATTATCTACCAGCGCAGTATCAGACACCGGAGCAGAATAGGTATTATAGAGACCTAAATTATCTACATAAATAGGCAGTTCCCCTTGAGCGGCAAGACCGCTTCCTACAAGAGATAGAGCCAGGCCGGTTGCCGCTGCTGATTTATCAGCCTGATCCAGTTCAACTACGGCATCGAACTTATAATACTGAGCCCCGGCAACAGTCACTTTATCCAGATCAGACAAGGATTTGTAGCTGGAATCCATCCCGTACTTGGTATTCCAGTCTTCCGGTAGCTGCACGACTCCCCGCACTGCGGCATTACCCGATACATTTTGAGCGGCCACAGGGATCAGAGCTGTGAATTTCACACGATTAACCTTGGACAGGTCTATTCCTTCGAGCGCATCAGGTGTCAGTTGAAGCTTCAATTCCTGCCAGGTATCATCAGCAGACAGCCCTTCCGAGATCCGGATCGCCAGCTTGCCGTCTCCATCCAGTACGGAATGGCTAAGATCAGTCTTGATGGTGTCACCATTTCCGGCCAGCCCGGACCATGTGCCATTATTCTGAATCCGACCTACATCTGCCGCCGTGTCAAAAGTGATCTCTTTGAGCGGAACCTCGCTGATCTTCACGAATACGGAGACACTTTGTGTGAGCACTGTATCACCCGGCCCATAGGACTTCACCGTAATCTCTGTAGAATTACCGTTCAAGCTAGGGTCAGGCTTCCAGGCCGCAGTGTAATATCCGTCTGCGCCAAGTACCATAGCCTTCTCTACCGTGGAGTCTCCTATTCTGTACGTCACTTTGGAAGGTACAACATTAGCCACCTTAGCACGAATAGTTGTCGTTGACTCCCTTACCGTTCCGATATTATTCGGAGTAACGATATGCATAAACGGCTCTGGAGTTGCCGCGTTCACCGCAAGACCGTACTTGTTGTCATTCTTCACATCACCGGCAAAAGCGGAATAAGGATCGTTATAGAAATTAACGAAGTCCGGAAGCAGCTCATGGTCTGCTTTTTTAGGCACATTCTTATAGGGAACGTAAAGATTATTACCCTCCCCGAAGTTAGCCCAGGTCAGCATATAGGAGATCTTTGCTGCATCCGGGTCAGCCTTGATTGCATTAAGCACCTTAGTGAACCATTCCAGCTCATTATTTCCGGTCGTCTTCATCCCTGCGGCACTATAGCCGTATTCCGACAGGGTGACAAGCTTGCCTCTGCTCTGAGCCAGCCCGGATATCATCCGCAAATCCTTAACAAGGCCGTTCAGGAATGCCTCAGATCCTGCATTATCCTTGTTGTCATATTGGTCCATACCTAGAATGTCCACATATTGGTCACCCGGATAAGTCGTCAAATACTCGCTTTCATTTCCGTTAAACGAACCATTTGGAGAAAAGACGTACAGGAAATTGTGGACGCCTTTGACGTCGCGCAGGTACTCCACGGTATACCGGTATAATTCGGCGTATTCACTCTTGGTAGTGGTTGCCGCCCCCCACCAGAACCAGCCGCCGTTCTGTTCATGGAAAGGGCGGAACAGGACCGGAATGAGATTGCCGTCATCGTCTTTAAGGTTGTTCGCAAAGGCTGCAATCCGGTCAAGGTAGACATTGAAGTCGGCATTCTTGTCACCACCGGGCAAGATGCGCTCGACTACAGATGCTGTGGCGCCTTTGGTATTGCTGGTATCATTAAAGCTTCCGCCTGTAGCAAAATTGTAAGGATGAGTACTCATCGTTACGATTCCGCCCAACTCATGAGCATGCTTCATGGCAGCGCTCAAGCCCAGCCGGCTGGCCTCATAGTCTCCGCTAACACCCGGAGGAGCCTCATGGCCGTCCAGGCTAAGGGTATCCCAGCCGAATACTGCCGGGTAGTCACCGGTCGAGCTGTACACGTCGGATATTACGTTCCCTGCTTCATCTTTACCGGCAAAAGACACGGTTGTATCATGCTGATGTCCGAACATGACTTCCTTACCGCTTTTCTCATTAAGATAAGCAAAGAGGGATTTGGTAGCCGCTGTAGCAGAAGGATCAACGACTCGTACAGTAGGAGTGACGGTTCCTGTTCCACCGCTTCCGCCGGAGTTACCCGAGCTTCCGGAGCTGATGGTAACCGCCGGCATTCCCGCTCCGGTCAGCGTAGCCACTCCCGCCTTAACACTATAGATTCCTGCCGCCAGAGGCTGGCCGTTCAGGACAACAGATGCTGCACGCACCTCAAGCCTGTTGATCGTTCCCTTGCCCGTCAGTGAAGTACCTGCGGCACCACTGCCGATTACCATCTCGGAGATCACTGCATTCTCGTTCACCTCAATAATAGAAGCGCTTTCAATATTCATACGGCTTATAGTTGTAGAGCCCTCATCAGCTATACGTACTTTACCTTCCGGACGGTTAACATACACCGCAGCCAACTTAGAATTATTGAAATGGATGGAGTTCTCCCCGCCCCCGGCGGTGTATACGGTACCCCGCACCGTTACGTTCTCCAAAGATGCTTCTCCGCTGCCAATGCCGGGCGCCAAATATAAATTGCCCGAAATCACACTGTCTTTGAGTACAGCACCTGTGTGGTTGATCAGTACATTGCCCTGAATAGTCCCGCCTGTAACCGTTCCAGCCGTGTTAATGTAGCGGTTGACCAGTCTGTCAACGATGCTCACCATCTCAGCCCGGGTGATGGCAATGTCCGGACGGAAGCTACCGTCAGGATATCCGCTGAGCGTACCGTTCAGCGCCTGAACGGATTCCTTGGCATAACCGCTGATAGTACTACTGTCCGTAAAAGAGACAGGCGCCGCATCAGCGCTTGGTTGTAATGAGAATACTGCCGCCAAAAGGGCAGCTGCATCCTGGCGGGTTACTTTTGTATCCGCTTTCGCTTTATTGTCCGGGAAGCCTTTATAATAGCCTGCCTGTTTGGCGATAGACAGGTCCTTGGCATACCAGGCTCCTGCCGGCACATCTGCAAAGGAAGTCTCTGCAGCAGCACTGAATCCGAAAAGCTTGTTTACAATGCTGACCAGTTCAGCCCGGGTCACCTGGTTATCTGGCCGGAACGACCCGTCAGGGTATCCTTGAACCACACCGTTGCCCCGCCACTTTGCAATGCTGTCCTGGGCCCAGTGCGTCCCCAATTTCTCATCCGACTTGCTGCTTGCAAGTGCGGGTGCCGCCATCGAAATAACCATGATGGAGGTAAGGAGCAGCGCGAATCCTTTTTTGAATCTCTTCATTCATTTGTCCTCCTTTTGTGTAAGGGTTTTCATAATACAAAGAAACACAATAACTACATTGGCAATATTAGCATTTAAATAATAAATAAACAATAACAAAATTATATACCCTCCTTGAATTTATTCTTTAATTCACGTCACCGAAAGTATATGCGATGACCCATAACTACATAAAACCCATATAATACAGGTATATTTCAACTGTATTCCTCCTACAAAATTGAGATACACAACGGAATTACACCAACCATAAATAACTAACAAAATAATAACAAAATAGAGCAAGAGAACACCAGAATTCAAAAACAAAGACCAGAAATGCAAAGGAAAGACCAGAAAAAAGCCGTGCCCGCTACAGGTACGGCTTACTTTATTAGTAAGATTCACTTCCAATACACCGGTTTCCAGTAATCCGCTCCATCCTAGTCCAGATCATAAATGGAGCCGACCTTTAACCCATATAGCTCGTTGTATATTTTCTCGGCAAAAGCGTCCGTCATTCCGGCGATATAATCAATGACCATATGCTCCCAAGTCCAGATGGGTTTAGTCTGGCGCTGATCCTTCTCAAAACGCTGCAGCCAGTCGCTTGGGATAATCGCCCGCGAGGTTTCCGGGTCCAGGAACGCTTCCCATAGGCGCCGCAGAATCCACTCACTGCGTTTTTGCAGCCGTTGTACCCGCAGATCACGTATCATCGTGACCCAGGCGAAGCTTTTCAGCACACTGACGGTCCGCAACATATCCTCGTCCTCCTGACCCTCTTTAATGAAGGTAACCTTCTTCCAGTCCCCGTCCTCAATGACTCCAAGGCTGGCGACAAAGGTGCTGACCCAGTAAGCCTTGACCTCACGCCGAGTGCGGGAATAGTCATTTTCACAGGTTGGCATCTTCTCCATCCATACCCGAAGGAACGAGCTCAGCACCTCATTAACCTTAATGTGTATATCCGCTTCCTTCCAGCCCATCCAGAAGGCATCCTCCAAAGTGGTGATTTTCTCCACGATCAGCTTCTGGATATACGCATCATGCATGAAGTGTTCATGCACCTCGATTTTACCGGCCTTAATGCCGTCCTCCAGATCATGGGCAGAGTATGCAATATCATCACAAAGGTCCATCAATTGAGCTTCAAGCGTCTTTTTCCCTTCCGGGACTCCCCACTGGCTGCGGATCTCCGAAATATAATTCCATTCGTGCAGATACATGCCCTTCTTCAATACTGTACCGGGAAAAGGGTATTTATTAATGCCCAGCAGCACCGCATCCGAGAGATTCAGCCCGTCGATATTCTCACGTTTCTCCAGGAACATAATCAGCCGGAAATTATGGGCATTGCCTTCAAAATGCTCAAACTGCCGTCTCATATTCTCACGGATTGTCTCCTGCTGCACCGGACCTGCGCTTGATTTGCGAACCGCCTCCTCCGTCTTCTTCGTTACAAGGCGTTCTAATATGCCATCGAGTACCTCTTCCCCTTTGTGGCCAAATGGCGGATGACCGAAATCATGGGCGATTGCCGCACATTCTACCACCTCCGGATCAATGACCAGCCCGGGATTATCCGCTTGTCCGGTCTCCACCTCCGGGTAGGAGCGCAGCAGACTTTTGGCCGCTTCACGGGCAATCTGTGCCACCTCCAACGAATGGGTCAGACGCGTACGGTAATAGTCGCCGGTGCCTGCACCGAATACCTGGGATTTGCCTTGCAGCCGGCGGAAGGTCGGCGAATGGATCAGACGCGAATAATCGCGTTCATATGCTGCTCTAGAAGTTTCCAGGCGGGTAATCTCCGGATATTGCCGATGCTCTCTTTTTTCAATTAGTGTCATATCCGCTGCCCCCATCCTTGTTCTGTATTTAATATTTCATTATAGTCATTTTGCCCGGAACTTTCACTCTAAAATACATATAGGCAGGGCATCCTTCCAAGTTCTTTAATTGCGAAGGAACTTAAAATAGGGTAGTCTTGAGCTATTATAGCTGTATTCAGAGAACTGCCGCAGTTCATCCTTAGGAGGCTTTATCCATGTCCGACAATACTTCCTACACCACAGAAGAGATCGCCCGGTTGTTGAAGATATCAAAACTTAAAGTCTATGATCTCATTAAAAAAGGTGAGCTTCCCTCCTACCGGGTAGGCAAGCAGATGCGTGTGGATCTCTCCGATCTGGAGGCATATAAACAGAACTCGCGCAGCGGGGCGTCCGGAAGTCTGGCGCCAGCCCCAGGACTGGTTGAAGCCCCGTTGTCCGCAGTTCCCCCTACCCTGCCGACGCAAATCGCACAGACGCAGGGGCATTCAAGCAAGACCACTGGCATAAATGTGGTGATAACCGGCCAGGATATGTCGCTGGACATTTTGGCTACGCATCTGGAGCGCCGTGAGTCTTCCGCCCGTCCACTGCGGTCGTACGCCGGGAGTCTGGACAGCCTGATTGCGATGTACCACGGAGAATCCGACATTGTCAGCACTCATCTGCTGGATGGAGATACTGGAGAGTACAATTTGCCCTATATCCGCAGACTGCTAGTCGGCTTTTCTTATATCGTAGTACGAATGCTGACGCGGAGTGCAGGCTTCTATGTACAAAAGGGCAATCCGAAAGGCATACGGGACTGGTCTGATCTGAGGCAGAACGGAATTAGGCTGGTCAACCGTGAGCGCGGCGCAGGAGCAAGGGTCCTGCTCGACGAGCAGCTTCGCCTCCATGGCATCCCATCCTCCAGCATCAGCGGGTATGCGACTGAGGAGAACAGCCATTTTGCCATTGCCGGCAGAGTCGCCCGGGGAGAAGCCGATGTGGGCATCGGTACAGAAAAAGCCGCCAAGATTATTGACGGCATCGATTATATTCCGCTTATTCAGGAGCGGTACGATCTGGTGATACTCAAGAAACCCGAGCACGAGGCACTGATCGGAACCGTTATTGATATTCTGCGCTCCACCGCCTTCAAGAACGAGCTCAGCTCCATTCACGGCTATGACCTCAGCGAGACTGGCACGGTCATTTTCGAAACTTGATACTTCTACCGCTTTGGGCTTACTCGCTTACTCGGATGCCTTCTTTTCCTTGGTGTACTTGAACTTAAAGCTTCCCTTCGTTCCGGTTCCTACGATCTCCAGCTTGTAGGTGCCGGTTTGTTGTATCTGCAGGTCTTCCTCACCTTCCTTGTCCGTCTCCAGCTCTTTGAACAGCTTATGGTCAGGATCGTACAGCTTCATGGTCAGTTCACCCTTTTCCACCTTGGAAGCATAGCTTATATGAATGGTATCCCCTTCCTTAAGCTTCAGATTATGCTTCTCGGTGCCGGACAGCAGCCGGTAAGAAGCCTTGATTTGGTGCGGGGTACTGGAACCCACGTACATCAGCTTTTTCTCGCATCCAGTAACCATGATCAAAGAACCTGTTAGAATCAGCAAACATAGCCCCTGCCAACGTTTGTTCACTTGAATTCACTCCCCTGATATATAATCTGTCCGCAGTGCGGGCAGTATTGGGCGTGCACACCACTTGCACTCTGCACTTTCTGCCGCTTCCGGGCAAAAAGATACAACACAACCCCCATAAAATTAGGAATATAAAAAACAGCAGTCATCCACAGCCATGTATTCATTTGTTTGCGCGAAGAATCCTTATATACGAACACACCCAAAGCTACGTATAAACCGACAAACAGCAGGATTGCCAGTGCCGTTATAGTCACCCAGACCGGATCCTCCTCCCACATATCGGACATATAGGGAATAATCCAATAGCCGGAATAGGCCAACAGAATAATCATTATTGTTGTGATGCCCCAAAATACCAGCAGACCCAAATAGGTATGTTTATTCATTTCCCTTCCCTCCTTTCACCTGAGCCACAAAGGTCAGGTTTGTGCAATTTCCGCATCTCTGCCCGACATATACAACAGAAGCACCACTAAGGCAACCGCCGGAACAACCCCTAAGGAGAGCAGGAGCGTCAGCTTCCAGAGCAAGGGAATCGGTCCCATTAGCAGACATCCCCACAACAGGAGCAGAGCCAGTGCAATCAGTACCGCCAGAGCTGCAAACCTTGTTCCCGGCACTTCCTTCCGGCGCATTCGCCGCAGGGTTACAGGAACCAGCCACGCCGGAGCCGGAATCTCCCTGCTATAATATTCACGCAGCATTTCTTCACACTTCTCATCCCCGGCCTTATCCCTCATCAATACTCCTCCCTCCATGGCTCTACTGCTTTTTGCAGCAGCTTCTTGCTCTGATTCAATCTGGACTTCACAGTCCCAGTGGGAATACCCAGCATTTCTCCGATCTCCTCATAGCTGAACTCTTCATAATAGAAAAGCACCAATGGACCCAAATACCGTTTGGGCAGCTTGCGGAGCCCCTTCTCCAGACAGGCGTTCCGTTCATTCTGCAGCAGTTGCTCCTCCGTCAGCGGCGCCCCGTCCCGAAGTTCAGCCCAGGGTACACGGCTGTTTTCCCCACCGGCAAGCCGCTCATAGAGCTTTTTCCATTTCCGGTAGCTGTCCCGGTGCAGATTCAAGGTCAACTTGAACAGCCACGCCTTAAAAGACCGCTCCGAATCGTAACGATCCAGCTTGCGGATCACCCGCACCCAAACCTCCTGAAACAAATCCTCCGCATCCGGAGCATTCAGGGTAAGGTGGCGGCAGAAACAGTACAAATCATCCTGGTATCTTTCCACTAAAGGTCCGAGCATTTCCTGTCTGCCCGTCAGGTATCCTTCGATGAGCTGCTTATCAGTAATCATGTTCCTCTGCCCGCCCTTTCATATCCTATTACGAAAGCATCCGGCTCTTTGTTCGAAATTTCACAAAACTCTTATTTCTAAAATAATACAGCAAAAAGCAGGTCCCCTGGGCACTTCAATGCCCTAGGACCTGCTCTTTATTCGGAAATGGATGATTTACGTAGCCTTCCTTTACAAGGAACGGCGGTTGACGAACATCAGCATGAGTGCGGAGATGACAATAATCGAGCCTACCCACATCCAGGCCAGCGTCATATTCCCGCCATCGACAGCCACATAAATGGCAGTAGGTACAGTCTGTGTACGCCCCGGAATATTGCCAGCCACCATAATGGTAGCTCCAAATTCCCCGAGCCCCCGGGCAAATCCAAGCACATATCCTGCTGCCAGCGAACGGCCGGCGAGCGGAAGCGTCACATACCTGAGCACCTGAAGTTCACTGGCTCCCTGCGCACGTGCAGCGTCCTCGAGATCCTTCTCCACCCCTTCAAACCCGGCCTTCACCGTACGGTATACGAGAGGAAAAGCAACAACAACCGCAGCTATGACTGCCGCCCCCCAGGTAAAAAGAATAGTATGCTCCGTAAACAGTTCGTACAGCTTCCCAATCCAGCTCCGCCGGCCCAGCATCACCAGCAATACGAACCCGACCACGGTTGGCGGCAGCACCAGCGGAAGAAGCAGCACGGTTTCAATCAGACTGTAGCCGGGAAACCTCCGTCCCGCCATCGCCTTGGCTGCCAGTGTCGCCAGCAGGAACACTATAATACTTGTGATAACTGAGATCTTAACCGAAAGCCAGACCGGGGCGAAAAAATCGGTCCAATTGATCTCCACTGCTCTTCACCCCGTTTATATTTTGATAAGCCAAACTTTAGATTTCCATAATTTATTCAGCAAGCATAAAGCCGTAGCTGGTGAAGATATCACTTGCTGACTTTGTCTGAACATAGCTGTAAAAAGCTTTGGCCTCTGTCTGATGCTTCGATTCCTTCATGACACCTACCGGATAATTAATCGGCTTATGCACATGCACGCCTACTGTAAGAGCAATCCTCACTTTGTTCGAAGTAAGAGCATCCGTCTTGTAGACGAATCCGGCATCAGCATTTCCGGTTTCCACATAAGAGAGCACCTGTCGCACATCCTTGGCAAATACCAGCTTGCTTTGCAGCGTATCCCATACGTTCTTTGCTGTCAATGACTGTTGTGCATATTGTCCGGCTGGAACCGATTCGGGTTGTCCGATAGCTACTTTCTTGAAAGCTTTATCCGTAAGCTGTGTAATGGTAGTGATGGAGGACTTGGAATCCGAAGGCACCACCAGCACCAGCTGATTCTTCAAAAGCTCCGTATTATCAGAAACAAGGCCGCCATCGACGAGTGCTTTCATTTGCTTGTCACCCGCTGAGAAGAACAGGTCGGCAGGAGCCCCTTGTTCAATCTGTTTCTGCAGAGTACCGGAAGCGCCGTAGTTGAAGACAAGATCAATATCCGGATGCTGTTTCTCATAGAGAACCGCAATCTTATCGAGACTGTCCTGCAGACTCGCTGCGGCTGAGATGATAATTTCAGTCTTTTTCGCCGCCTCGACTTGCTTCTCCAGCACCGCCAACAACCCCGCCGCCAGCAGCACAGCCATTACAACCCCTGCGAACTTCTTGAACATCCCCATTCCTCCTATGTATGTATCCTGTATATTTTGAGGATATTTTAGCATATCATTTTCAAATTTTCTATACGTTTGATTATGTTTGTATATATTTAGTTATATATAGTTATTTATTATTCATAATGTACTTCGAAAAAAAATACAAAAAAAATCCTTCTAGGCCTTGTAATCGCCTAAAAGGATTTTATGGACTGGGCATTAATTCTTCATTCGTGGATCCAGCACATCCCGCAGACCGTCCCCCATGAGATTGAAGCCCAGCACAGTCAGCATGATGGACAAGCCGGGAAACACTACCGTCCAAGGAGCTTTCTGGATAAATTGCCGGGAGTCAGAGAGCATCTTGCCCCACTCCGGGTCAGGCGGCTGGGCACCAAGGCCCAGGAAGCCAAGGGCAGCGGCTTCGATGATGGCCGTGGCAATACCGAGTGTACCCTGCACAATAATCGGTGTCAGACTGTTAGGGAGAATATGAGTAAGCAGAATACGGGTGTTGGTCATCCCGATCGCTCTGGCCGCCGTAATATACTCCTCCGACTTCAGCGAGAGAACCTTCGCCCGCACAAGCCGGCCATAGGATGGGATATTTACGATCGCAATAGCATACAGCGCGTTCTGTAAGGAAGGTCCAAGGATTGCCACGATCGCAATAGCGAGCAGAATACTTGGAAAGGCAAGCAGGATATCGAACAGGCGCGAGATCAGCATATCAATCCATTTACCGTAGAAGCCAGCTAATATTCCCAGAAACGTTCCCGCTATAATGGATCCGATGACCGAGAAGAAGCCGACCCACAGCGAGATACGTGCCCCATATATAATTCGCGTGAACATATCTCTCCCCAGATCATCTGTACCAAACCAGTGATCAGCCGACGGCGCTTTTAGCCGGTTAACCAGCTCCTGCTCTTTGAAGCCGTACGGCGCGATAAGCGGCGCCAAGAGCGCTATCAGCACAAAAAACACAATAATGCATAGTCCAAGCATAGCTGTCTTGTTCTTGCGGAAAGCCTTCCACGCATCGCGCCAAGGTCCGGATACCTTGTCGGCAGGTTCAGCCTTAGGTGTTACATTCATTGATACCTGTCCCATGGTTCATCCCTCACTTGTAATTGATGCGCGGATCGATAGCAGCGTAGAGCAGATCCACAAGCAGATTGATCACAACAAAGATAAAGGCAATGATCAGGATCCCCGTCTGAATGACCGGATAGTCACGGGAACTAATCGCCTCAAATATATATCTTCCTACGCCCGGCCAAGCAAAGATCGTCTCGGTCAGCACAGCACCGCCGAGAAGAGCGCCTGTCTGCAAGCCTATTACCGTCAGCACAGGAATCAGTGCATTCTTGAGCGCATGCTTGTACACGACCAGGAATTGCGACATACCCTTGGCTTTTGCCGTACGAATGTAGTCTGAATTCATAACCTCCAGCATGCTGGAACGGGTCATCCGGGCAATAATCGCCATCGGAATTGTGCCCAGTGCGATGCTTGGCAGGATTAAGTGCTTAATTACGGTCCACAGCTGTCCCCACTGTCCAGCGATGATGGTGTCAATCACATAGAGATTGGTGATACTCTCGACCGGATTGCGCTGGTCCATCCTTCCTATTGAGGGAAGCCAATGCAGCTTCAGCGCAAATAGCAGCTGCTCCATCAGCCCAAGCCAGAAGATCGGCATGGAGACGCCAATAAGTGCAATGACCATCGCGGTATAGTCAAACCATGAATTTTGCCGCCAGGCGCTCAGAATCCCCGCATTGACACCTACAATGGTTGCGAACAGCATACTGGCAGCCGTAAGCTCCAGCGTAGCTGCAAGGTAAGGCATAATTTCTTTGGCAATCGGCGTCTTGGTTCGTATGGAGGTCCCCAGATCCCCTTGCAGCAAATCACCCATATAGTTGAAATACTGCTGCAGCCAAGGCTTGTCCAGACCGAGCTGCTCCCGAAGCGCCTGCTTCGACTGCTCCGTGGCCTTTTGACCTAGAATGGTTTCTGCGGGATCACCCGGAATGGCATGAATAATGGAAAAAACGATAATTGTCATCCCGATCAACACAGGGATTAGAACCATAATGCGTTTTAATAGGTAGGAGTTCAAGTTCGGCTCACCTTCCAAAGTTCCTTAAGCATAACTTGCCGCCCTGTTGCAGCGGCGGCAAGGAAATGCTTAGGGAGCATACTATTCGAAGTAAATTTCGCTGTAATATTCCGTACCTGTCGGACCTGGGACATAACCCTTCAGATTGGCTTTAGCAGCCAGTAGAGGCGTAGTATGCACCAGCGGAATCCAAGGCGCATCCGCTTTGATGATTTCTTGAGCTTGCTTGTACAGATCGGAACGTTTGGCCTGATCCGTCTCTTTCTGGGCATTAATCAGGAGAGTATGCAACTCCTCATTTACGTAGAAGGTACGGTTGTTGCCTGGAATCGCATCCTTGTCGAGGAGCGTGTACAGGAAGTTATCCGGATCCCCGTTATCACCTGTCCAGCCAAGCATGTAGATATCATCTTTATCTCCGGCTTTGGTATCATCCAGATAAGTCGCCCATTCCGGGGATTCAATAACCGTTTTGACGCCGATTTTTTCCCAGTCAGCTTGAATGGCTTCCGCTACCTTTTTGCCGTCAGGCATGTATGGCCGGGATACAGGCATTGCATATAGCGTCACAGTATCCGGCAGGCCATCAGGGTATCCGGCTTCCGCCAGAAGCGCCTTGGCTTTATCCAGATCGTATTCGTAATCCTTCACGGCATCGTTATATCCCCACAGTGATGGAGGCATTGGATTCACTGCGGCAGTAGCCTGGCCTGAGAAGAAGGCATCGATAATAGCTTGTTTATTCACAGCATAATTCAGCGCTTGTCTTACTTTTACATTATCAAAAGGTTTCTTCTTGAAGTTGAAGCCGAGGTAAGCAACATTGAACGGCGGACGCTCTATCTTCTGCAGTTCAGTATTACCTTCAAGCGTGGACAGATCATCCGGGCTCAAATCCTCCATGAGATCGATCTCGCCGTTCTGCAGGGCATTGAAGCGCGCCGAGTTGTCCGGAATAGAGCGAACAATGACTTTGTTCAGCTTAGGAAGGCCTTCTTTCCAGTAGTTAGGGTTCTTATCCAGCGTAATGGAATCATTGTGCTTCCATTCGGTGAAGACAAAAGGCCCGGTGCCTACAGGCTCATTTTTGAAGTTTTCTTTCTTTTCTTTAATAGCTGTTGGACTGGCAATCCCGAACGAGGTCATCGCAATATTTTGCAGGAATGGTGCCTGAGGCTGGTTGAGTATAAATTGTACGGTTGTGGCATCTACAGCTTTTACTTCCTTGATCACACGGCTGCCGTCCGGACCGAACATGGAATCATAATAATCAAAAGAATCGCCCTCGAATTTGAATTCACTTGCCGGATCACTCCAGCGGGTGAAGTTGAACACTACAGCTTCTGCGTCAAAATCCGTTCCATCGTGGAACTTTACACCCGGATGCAACTTAAAGGTGTAAGTCAGACCATCCGCCGAAACCTCCCAGCTGTCAGCAAGCGAAGGCTGCACTTCAGAAGTCCCCGGTTTGTACTCCAGCAGGGAGTCAAATACCTGATGGGCAATCTTCAGAGATTCGCCGTCGGTGACAATGGCCGGATCCAGCGAGGCAGAGTCGCCGCCGCGTCCCACAATCAATGTGTCCTGCGTAGTTGCTGCTTCAGGTGAGCTCTCCGGTGCCGTGGTTGCCGCTGCATTCGAGCCAGCAGTTGCTTCTGTAGCGGAATTGTTGTTACCTCCGCAGCCGCTTAATGTCAAAACCGCCCCCAGCGTTACTGCCAGTGCAAGACTACTCCATTTCTTCATCTCTAGAAAACTCCCTTCTTCGATTAAAAGTGTTAAAACGTTTATATGGAGCCGCGCCAAAGCGCTGCCATATACCAGGGCTAATGATCGCTTAAGAAAGTGTCTTCTTCGCTGAATAATTCTAGGCTAATTGAGTATGGGCCTCTGGGGTATACAAGTGACATGCGGTTAAGTGTCCATCCCGAGTCTCCAGTAGCGGGGGTCTTACATTACGGCAGACATCCATTACCCGCGGGCAGCGTGTATTGAAGGCACAGCCTACCGGGGCATTCGCAGGGCTTGGCACCTCTCCCTGCAGAATGATCCGTTCCTTGCGGATATCCGGATCAGGTTCAGGCACTGCTGACAGCAGCGCTTGAGTATAAGGATGTTCAGGCTGGTCGTATAGTTTGTTCTTATCGGTAATTTCTACAATCCGTCCTAGATACATTACGGCGACACGATCACAAATATGCTTCACCACACTGAGATCATGGGCTATGAATATGTAGGTTAGTCCGAATTCTTTCTGTAGATCCTGCATTAGATTAATGACCTGAGACTGGATGGACACATCCAGCGCAGATACGGGTTCATCAGCGATAATCAGCTTCGGCTGCAAGGCCAGCGCTCTGGCAATCCCGATCCGCTGGCGCTGACCGCCGGAGAACTGATGCGGATACCGCTGAAGGTGAGCTTTGGCCAGACCTACAACATCCGCCAGCCGCTCTACTGCGGCCCGCCGTTCTTGTGCATTGCCTACGCCATGCACAATCAGGGGTTCTTCCAGGATACGCTGCACGGTATTGCGCGGGTCCAGTGAAGAGAACGGATCCTGGAAAACAATCTGCATTTCCCGCCGGCGCTTCCGCATCTCTTCCATAGACAGCTTCCTAATATCCTGGCCTTCAAACCAGATTTCTCCCGCGGTAGGCTCAATCAGACGAAGCAATGAACGTCCGGTTGTCGATTTGCCGCAGCCGCTCTCCCCTACAAGGCCAAAGGTCTCACCTTGTTTCACTGTGAAGGAAATATCATCTACCGCCTTGACATAAGCCTCAGTCTTATTGAAAAAACCTTTATGGATCGGATAATATTTTTTGAGGTTCTTGACCTCCAGCAGATTCTCACTCATACCGCATCCTCCTGTTGACTATCATGCAGCCAGCATCTGCAGCTGTGATTCTCATCCTGCAGCTTCAGCTGTGGAAGCGATTGACGGCAGATCTCCATTACATTCGGGCAACGGGGTGCGAACCGGCATCCCTGCATTTCCTTGCTCAGGATAGGAACATTCCCGGGAATGGAATACAGCCGTTCCCTGGTTTCGTCCATTCTTGGTACCGACTCAATAAGCCCACGAGTATACGGATGAAGCGGGTTCTTGAAAATATCCCTTACGCTACCTTCCTCCACCACCTTGCCGGCATACATCACGGCGACCCTATGGCACATCTCCGCTACCACGCCAAGATCATGAGTGATGAGCATCACCGCTGTCCCCTGCTCCTCGTTAAGCTTGCGGATCAGATCCAGAATCTGTGCCTGTATCGTTACATCAAGTGCCGTCGTCGGCTCATCGGCAATGAGCAGTTCAGGACTGCAGGAGATCGACATCGCAATCATCACCCGCTGCCGCATTCCTCCAGACAATTGGTGGGGATACTCATCAATAATAGCCTCTGGCCGTGGAATACCTACCTTGCTCAGCATATCCACGGCATGTGCACGCGCTTCCTTCTTGGAGAGCCCCTTGTGCAGCCGGACAGTTTCTATAATTTGCTGGCCTACAGTAAACAAAGGATTAAGAGAGGTCATCGGTTCCTGAAAAATCATCGACACAGCGTCACCGCGGATTTTCCGCATTTCTTTTTCCTTCAAAGGAACGATATCCTGGCCCTTCAGCCAAATATGTCCACTCACTATTTTGCCCGGCGGATTCGGAACGAGCTTCAGAATGGACAGCGAAGTAACGCTTTTCCCGCAGCCCGACTCTCCAACCACACCCAGAACCTCACCTGGATTAATATACAGATCTACACCGTCCACAGCCGGCACTTCGCCTCGGTCGGTAAAAAAATGAGTGTGAAGATCCTCAATTCTCAAAATGGGCTGGATCAAGATCATACCTCTCTTCTACTTAAAAATTGAACAAAGGTCAAATGAGAGAATAGTGAGTTATCTCATAGACGGCAGAATCATTAACCCAAACCTGACATCATGCGGCAGAAATGTGAGTAAAATAAACATAGTTGTTATTTAATGTATAACATTACTATAGAAATCTATTGTAGACAAGGAGAATTTACGCATTTAACTAACATTAGTGGTTATAACGGAATAAAATAATTCCTGTTAAAATAAATCTTGTATTATTTGTATAGTGACAACCATTTCTCCAGTTGATTTCTTAATAACTCCCGATAATATTGAGGCTCGAGAATCTCCGCTTCTTCTTCGAATTTTAAGATCCAGCGTACAAAACCAATATCCTGTTCCACCGCCACCTTAAAATAAACACACCGATTCTGACGGTCTACCCTTACAGGTCTGACGAACATATCCTCATTCTTGATCCGTTCCATCATCCGTTCCGAAAACCTGATCTTGAACTCTACCTGCAGACTGTCCTGATCCAGAGACCATTTCTTCTCCATAAAAGCCTGCAAATCAAATTCCTCTTTGGAAAACCAGTGATTCGTTGGCTCCACATGTAGGAACCCGCCAAGATGAAACGTCCGGATAATCCCGAACCGATGACAAAAACCGATTAAATGATAACGATTTTCCAAGGGAACAAGACAGTAGGGATCAATCTGGATGCGTCTTTCTTCATAGGAATTGTAACTATAGTCGGCCAGAATACTGCTTTGCTTCATAATGGCAGCCAATATTTCAGTTAGAAAAGGAGGAAGCTCATCCTGGGGTCCGCTTCTTTCCACCCAGAGCGGTCCTGCTTCTTTATTGGCAGTTTCCATAGTCTCTTCCCTTTCTGCCTTCTGCTTGTAGGCTGCGGCCATTACTTTCTCATAGGCGCTCTCAAAGCCTGGAGGCAGCAAGGGCTTGATATCATCCATCATGTCGCGCAGCTGTGAAAATGCGGCCGATTCTTCATCCGACCAATCCAGAGGATATAGAGCAAAATTTCCTATAAACGTATATCCTTTTCCATGTCCCAAATGGGTTATAGGGATATGCATGGCACTGAGTGCATCCATATCCCGGTATATCGTTCTCTCGCTGTTGCCGCAGCGTTCCGCCAGTTCCCGGGCCAATATTCCAGGCTTGGCTTGTACCAGCGTAATGATGCGCATTAACCGGATCAATCGGTCTGTCATTTTCAGTTCCCCTTGATTTCATGGTAAAATAGACCCATTATTTTTGATAAAATAGTTATATAAGACTATAAATATTGATCTTATAACCGAAATTAATAATTATAATAGAACTATTTTACTATATTACCACATCTATAAATTACACCAGCCGTCAACTAATCCAAGTAAATGTTAATGAAAATTGATCTTATGTATGTACTGGCAGGACTACCATGCAGCCCTATCTTGTAGAAGTCTTCCTCCATACCGGAGTCTCAGCGTCAAGCTGTTTATACACGGTTTCTGCTTCCTTCACAAGCTGCAAATCTCCTGATCTTGCCGCCAGAAGCAGCAGATCGTCTGCTTGCCTCCGAAGATGCTCAAGGTCCTTATGTATAAAGCTTTTTGTCTGCTGCCACAGCGTTTCTTCCAGCATTTTTTCGGTTTTAAGCAGTTCCAAGTGCTTTTTCACATGGAAGCAGCATTGTTCAGACAAAACATCTGTATGATTCGAATATTCCATACTCAGTTTTTTCAAGGGTAGCTCGCGAATACGTTCTACAGGAGGCTGCTTATACTGCCACTGTAGCCATAGAGCTTCGTGTAGTCCTGCCGGTTTGGCTGCCATAGCGAATTCTAAGGCGATAAATTTGCGCGATTTGGAATATATTTTCCCAAGACGTAACAGTATCGATCGTCCTTCCCCGGTCTCTGCACTACAGCCATAGCATGTATTGAAGGTCACATGACTCTCCAGCCATATTCTAAGTTCGATCTCACGGGCTACCACCTTCCTGCCTCGCTTACGCGATTCCTCATGCTCTGAAATCCCTTTCCACTCTATGAGCAGAACGACATTTTGGGCTCCGCCGGCTAAAATCCGTTCCTGACTCCATGTAAATATGGGCTGAATACTTGCTTGCATATTTCCACCTCTTTCTTTTTTTGGATCTTCTATTAATGTACCAATATTGGCGGACAACTCCTTGTCATGGAATATATGTTCGGTCCTATAATATCGACAAAAAAGAGGCATTCTCCTGGTAAAACAGAGTGCCTCTTTGTGAATAGTCATTCCTTTGTCTAAATGTGACGAATAATCCCCATAATTTTAGCGATTTGTTGCGTTTCTCCTATTCCGTACCCCATCAAAAAAGAACCCCAGTGCCCATTTCGCACATAACAGCGAGAACACAAAAAACAGGATTGCCCAGGCAATTGCAGGCAGCGGTGTAAGTCTTGCCAGATTGGCTGCATCTCCTGCACGCCCAGGTGTAAATACTGCTGCCGATACCAGAAACAGGGTACCCGTGACGGATTCCTCCAGGGTCAGAAAAGCCAGAAACAAATAATAATATTTACCGGCCTTCGGCCAGACAAACAGCATAATCAAATTCAGCAGGATGAACCCGCTCAGCCATAACATTCCGAAACCACCCCGTACGTACAGGACAAGCATGATCAGGGCAACCGAGGTTGCCATGATTAGCCCCCATGTATACCGTCCTATATTATATAAATAGAACAGCAGGAGCGAGAATACAGAAGCCAGCAAGTAACCCGCAAGGGATATGAGAATTGCTTTGCCACCCGCTTCTATGGCTGAATAGGTTACTCCGCTGTGATCCGCGTACAGCTCAATCCGCAGAACACTGCCCGAGAGCACAAGCGTCACCAGCGCATGACCAAATTCATGGAACATAGTATCGAGATTGCGGAACAGGGAGGAGAAGGGTATCCATCGCGTTAGTAGTGCAGAACCTGCTAGAAACAACAGGGTTTTGAGCCATTTATTCATTGCATACAGCCCCTTTCCGTTCAAAGTATACTTTAATTCAAGCGGTAACGATAGATCGTAGATTACGCTATTGCCGTCTCTACAGAAACCAGCAATCTTCCGGCAAGAAATAGAAACCATTAGGCGTCTTATACTGTATTACGGATAGTGATGGTTATCCCATAACGCGCGAATATTGTCTTGCTATGCTAAAATAAGAGGGAAGGCTAACCTAATACAGGTGGTGATTCTAATGAAGCAAAAAGTAAAACGCACTTATGCCAAGCTGTTGTCTTCAGCTCTGCTGCTCCTGGGATTGTCAGTCCTCTTTCCCTCTCCTGTGGCAAAAGCTAATTATTTCAATGATATATATAATGGATTGCAGAGTTTCTCAGAACTTCCTGGTGAGGTTAATCAGCTGCAAGAGAGTTACCAGCAAACGACGGAGGAGCTTCAGCAGACCAAAGACCAATTGGACCAGACCCTGCAGCAGATGGCGGAATATCAGACCCAGAACGCGGCTCTGCAGGAGCAGAACCGTCAGCTTAGCCAAGTAGTCAATGAACTGAAAGATGACCGCACCGCGAGGGAAAAGTACTATAACCGGATCAAAAATACGGTGATTACCGGAATTGCGCTCGTACTCGGTTACTTCCTGCTGATCCGGGTGCTGCGGCTGGGCATGCGCCACCGGTCCAGAAAAGGTGACCGCCTGCATTAATGAGTACATGAGGGAGTGTTAACTATGAACGTCGATATTCAGGATGAAGGCGACAGTGGGAGCGGACAAGCCTTAGCCTTCACTGTAGAAGAGAACGAAGAGCTTCATGTACTGCATCCGCAACAGATTATCGCCTATCAGGGCCCTTCTTCAGGCCGTGCCGACCGGTTCATGGATGTTAAAGGAATGTACCGCAAACGCAAACTGATCCGCTCGGATATGACAGGTCCCTGCCGCTTCGTCGCCGCCTTGCCTCCCGGCTACCGCGTCAAAACCTTCCAATTGGACGGTAAGAGCGATTTGCTCTATGACTTCAGGCATCTGTTCTTCTACAGTAAAGGAATCACTATGCAGACAAGAGTGCTAAGCATGAAGAATATGTTTGTGACCCGCGACATTATCAAGGTCAAATTCTCCGGACCGGGAAGTATCGGTATTCTGACTGAGGGAACAGTATGCGAGGCCGAGTTGCATCCCTTCGATCCTATATATGTAGATGCTGGCAGTATCATCGCTTATCCCGAAAATGCCAAGCTTGAGCTAACGGTCTACGGAAATCACTTAGCCAGCCAACATATGAGCTACCACTGGAAAATGACCGGTCATGGGCCGGTGATGTTTCAGGCTGGACGCCAGAGCCGGCGCTTTGAACGTGACAATAATGAAGATGGCATTATCAAACGCTTTCTGCGTGAAGCTCTGCCTTTCGGTGGAGTGTTCATTAAGTGAATCTGTAACAAAAGAGCGCCCGCGATTAGTATGGGACTGCACCCTGTTTGTGAGACAGTGATCAAAACACCTTGCAAGTTTAAGCAGCCAGTCGCCGAAAATCTACCGGCGACTGGTTATTTAGTTTCGCTTGAATTCGAATTGAGTTATAGTAAGTGATGTAGTCTCGAACGGTCTGTTCAACGATTGCAGTCGTTGTACACCTAAGATCTTCGAGGTAGAACGTTTCAGACTTTAGGGTGGAATGAAACGACTCAATGGGGGCATTATCAGCGGGCGTTCCTTTACGGGACATGCTCATGGTAATGCCTTTTCCTTTTACTGCAGCCTGGTACATCTGAGACGTGTACACGCCGCCCTGGTCGCTGTGGAGCAACATGTTTGTCAACTCTGGAAGTTGGTCCAGTGTATCCAACACCAAGGATGTATCCT